>AP025685.1:2435365-2739786 GCA_022846635.1 Salmonella enterica subsp. enterica serovar Choleraesuis | reverse complement strand
ACTGCGCTCCCACAGCCGCGGCGTCGCCAAAAAAAGCTATCACACTAAGGGACAGGCGATGGATTTCCATATTGAAGGGGTCGCTTTAAGCAATATTCGCAAAGCAGCGCTTTCCATGCGCTCGGGTGGTGTAGGATACTACCCACGTAGTAACTTTGTGCATATTGATACCGGGCCTGTGCGCCACTGGTAGAATGATTCGCGGCCTGACGGCCTGGGGAGCTTATGAATTACCACATTATTCCGGTTACCGCTTTCGCTCAGAACTGTTCGCTTATCTGGGGAGAGGGCAGTAAGGAAGCCGCACTGATAGATCCAGGCGGTGATGCCGAACTGATTAAGCGCGAAGTCGCTGAAAAGGGCGTTACCGTGACTCAAATACTCCTGACCCATGGCCATCTCGATCACGTCGGGGCGGCGGCTGAGCTGGCGGAGTATTATCAGGTGCCGGTAATTGGCCCGCAGCGTGAGGACGAATTCTGGCTGCAAGGGCTCCCTGCGCAGAGCCGGATGTTTGGGCTGGATGAATGTCAGCCTTTAACTCCGAACCGCTGGCTGGAAGAGGGCGATAGCGTTTCCGTCGGTAACATTACGCTGCAAGTGCTGCACACGCCGGGCCATACGCCAGGTCATGTGGTATTTTTTGCCCCAGAAAGCCGTCTGGTTATCTCTGGTGACGTTCTGTTCAAAGGTGGCGTAGGGCGCAGCGATTTCCCTAAAGGGGACCACGCGGCGCTTATCGCTTCTATCAAAGATAAAATGCTGCCGCTGGGCGATGATGTTACTTTTATTCCCGGCCATGGCCCGCTTTCAACTCTGGGCTATGAGCGCCTGCATAATCCTTTTTTGCAGGACTAACTTCGTCGCGTAGAAATAATCTAATAAAAAAGGTCGCCTGAGCGACCTTTTTTGTTTCCAGAACCGCCGAAGCGATTCCTGGACGTGAATTACAGTACTTCGACAATTGCCTCGCACAGGCGCGCCATGTTGTCTGGCGTCATTCCCGCTACGTTGATACGGCCAGATGCTACCGCGTAGATCCCGAACTCTTCACGCAGACGCAGAACCTGCTCTTTAGTCAGGCCGCTGAATGAGAACATTCCGTTCTGACGAATGATAAAGCTAAAGTCGCGGTTAGCGCCTTTCTCTTGCAGGGTATTCACAAACAGTTGACGCATGCGCTGAATACGCTGGCGCATATCGGTCAGCTCTTGTTCCCAGATTGCACGCAGCGCATCGTTGCTCAGGATAGTCGCAACAACGGAAGCACCGTGAGCCGGTGGGTTAGAGTAGTTAGCGCGAATGGTTGCTTTCATCTGGCTGAAAGCGCGATTTGCGGTATCTGCATCGGCAGCAACCAGAGTGCAGGCCCCTACGCGTTCGTTATACAGGCCAAAGTTTTTGGAGAATGAACTGGCGACCATAAATTCGCTATGCAGAGCAGCAAAAGCACGCAGACCTTCTGCATCTTCTTCCAGGCCACGAGCAAAGCCCTGGTAGGCGAAGTCAAACAGCGGCAGCCAGCCTTTTTCTTTTGCCAGTGTGGCCAGTTGTTGCCACTGCTCCAGAGTTGGATCAATCCCGGTTGGGTTATGGCAGCAGCCGTGGAAAACCACCACATCGCCAGCAGCGGCTTCTTGCAGGCTATTCAGCAGGCCGGTGAAATCCAGCGCGTGCTGCTCGGCATCGTAATATTGATATTCACGCACTTCGAGGCCAGCGGCAGCGAAAATGCTCTTATGGTTTGGCCAGCTTGGGTTGCTAACCCACACGCGTTTAGCCGAGGTATTTTTGGCAATAAAGTCGGCTGCGACGCGCAGCGCACCGGTACCGCCAGGAGTTTGGGCTGTTTTAGCGCGGCCCGCGGCGGAAATGGCGTTATCTTTGCCAAACAGCAGGCCCTGAGTACAGGTGGCAAAAGCCGGGATGCCATCGATGCTCAGATAGTTTTTAGTGGTTTCAGTTTCCAGCAGGATCTGCTCAGCTTTTTTTACGCTGGTCAGAACCGGAGTTTTACCGGTTTCGTCCTTATATACCCCAATGCCGAGGTTAATTTTAGTCGGGCGGTCGTCGGCACGGAACAGATCGGCCAGGCCCAGAATTGGGTCGGCAGGGGCTGCGGTAATATTCTCAAACATGGCGAGGTTCCATTGTGTTCTCAGAAGGGTTTGCGCTATCAGGTTAACGGTAGATTAACGAATTGCCAACTGTTTGCTTCCAAAAGAGTGTTGACCATCAAAACCCGGCGATTGTTGCGTTTTATGACCGTTTTGGCACCGTTACATAGCATAAGTCGCCAGTAACATGGGCTAAAGAGCGATAATACCAGGTTTGGCGTGGCGTCCGGTCAGAAGCGTGACCAAAAGCAGGCCGGAAAGCCAGTTTTAAGCCGCACTTTTTCGTTGCAACATCAGCCGGTTTTGCCGTTAACGGCAGATAAAAAAGCCAGCATAAGCTGGCTTTTTAAAACGACATTATCGCAAGCGATTAGAAAGTAGCGTTGCGCGGAGTACGTGGGAAAGGAATAACGTCACGCACGTTCTGAACGCCGGTTACATAGGCAACCAGACGTTCGAAGCCCAGGCCAAAGCCGGAGTGTGGAACGGTGCCATAGCGGCGCAGATCCCGGTACCATGAGTAATCTTCTTTGTTCAGGCCCATCTCTGCCATACGTGCATCCAGCACGTCCAGACGCTCTTCACGCTGAGAGCCACCGATAATTTCACCGATGCCCGGAGCCAGCACGTCCATAGCGGCAACGGTTTTGCCGTCTTCGTTAAGGCGCATGTAGAACGCTTTAATATCTTTCGGGTAGTTTTTAACTACAACCGGGGCTTTAAAGTGTTTTTCGGCCAGATAGCGTTCATGTTCAGAAGCCAGATCCACGCCCCAGAATACTGGGTTTTCAAATTTCTCACCGCAGGTTTCCAGGATTTTCACTGCGTCGGTGTAATCCACCTGAGCGAAATCAGCGGATACGAAGCGCTCCAGACGGGCAACGGCATCTTTATCTACGCGTTCAGCGAAGAACTTCATGTCATCGGCACGTTCTTTCAGAACCGCGTTGAAGACATACTTAAGCATCGCCTCTGCCAGCCCGGCAACGTCATTCAGGTTAGCAAACGCCACTTCTGGTTCCAGCATCCAGAACTCAGCCAGGTGGCGGGTAGTGTTAGAGTTTTCAGCGCGGAAAGTCGGGCCGAAAGTATAAATTTTGGACAGGGCGCTGGCGTAAGTTTCGCCGTTCAGCTGGCCGGAAACGGTCAGGAAGGCTTCTTTCCCGAAGAAATCTTTATCGTAATCGACCTTACCTTCAGGAGTACGCGGCAGGTTTTCCATATCCAGGGTGGAGACCCGGAACATTTCGCCTGCGCCTTCGGTATCGGAGGCGGTAATCAGCGGAGTGGAAACCCAGTAAAAGCCTTCTTCGTTGAAGAAACGGTGCAGGGCCTGAGCCAGAGTGTGGCGTACGCGGGCAACGGCACCGATAAGGTTAGTGCGCGGGCGCAGGTGAGCGACTTCACGCAGATACTCAACGCTGTGGCGTTTAGCGGCCATTGGATAGCTGTCCGGATCGTCAACCCAGCCGACAACTTCCACATTGGTCGCGTGAATTTCAAATGCCTGCCCCTGGCCTGGAGAAGCGACGACTTTACCAGTAACAATAACCGAGCACCCGGTAGTCAGACGCAGCACTTCGTTCTGATAATTAGGCAGATTATTGTTAATGACGGCCTGTACAGGATCAAAGCAGGAACCGTCGTAGACGGCGAGGAAGGAAATACCGGCTTTAGAATCTCTCCGGGTACGTACCCAACCGCGGACGGTGACTTCAGTGTCAACATCTGCACGGCCCTGGAGTACGTCGGAAACAGGCACAACGCTCATAGTTTTCTCTCTGGTTAGTGGTCAATAACAAAAAACTGTCGCCAAAAGGCGAGTTGTCTATGTTACCTGGCACAACGCGACAAACAAGCATATTTAGCGGCGAAAGGCTAAGAAATTGCTTTGGGAGGCGGAATTTTGGGGGAGCAGACTCCCCCGAGAGGCATTAACTGGCTTTACGGATGCGCGGTAAATCGAAGGCTTTGCGCAGAGCGCGTACAAAGGCTTTATCATCACAGATAGTTTTACCGGGACTATCTGAGAGCTTAGCGACCGGCTTACCGTTACATTCCACTAACTTAATAACGATATTTAATGGCCGCACGCCGGGGATATCGCAAGTCAGGCGAGTACCGATACCGAAACCCAGATTGACCTGATTTGCGAAGTGGCGATAAAGGTCAAGCGCCTTCGGCAAGTCCAGGTTATCCGAGAAAATCAGCGTTTTGGTCAGCGGATCGATATTAAGCTTACGGTAGTGGGCGATGGCTTTTTCACCCCACTGTACCGGATCCCCAGAATCATGCCGTAGCCCTTGATAACGGGTAGCGAATTCCGGACCAAAATCACGCAGGAAGGCATCCATTGTGATGCAGTCGGTCAGGGCAATACCCAATTGATCTGGATACTCTTCAAGCCAGGCCTGAAGCGCTGCGCGCTGGCTGTTAGCGAGATCCGGGCTAATTTGCTGATGGGCCTGGAACCACTCGTGGGCCTGAGTCCCCATTGGGGTAAGGTTCAGGCGGCGGGCCAAATCGTAATTACTGGTGCCTACGAACCACGGTTCCTGCTTGAGACGTTCAACAATGGCCTGCTGCACTTCACGCGAGAAGCGACGGCGGGTACCAAAGTCCATTAGCCGGAAGCGGCTCATGTCCAGCCCCTCGGCCAGGCGGGCAAAATCAGCCAGTTTAGACTCAAGATGCGTTAGCGCCATATCGACGGTAACGGCTGGGGTTCGGCCACGGTGCACAACTTCGCTAATAACCGCCAGCAGCGGTACTTCCCACATAATCACTTCCCGCCACGGCCCGGTGAGCCGGATATCCAGCTTGCCGTTATTGTTGCGGATATCGACCTGGGAAGGGTCATAGCGAAAATCGCGCAACCAGTTTAAGTAGTCGGCTTCGAAAAAAGGTAATCCGGATAGCCATTCGTGCTCTTCGGCACTGAGCGCCAGATGCTGCATCGCACTGACTTGCTCACGAATGGCCTCGGCATACATTCCCAACAGATCGTCACCGCGGCAGCGGAACTCTGCCGCTACGTTGACATCATAATAATGGTGAAATACCGCCTGCTGCATATGCAGTTTATAGGCATCGGTATCTAGCAGCGAGTGCAATATCGGGGAAGCGTAATGTGTCATGGTGCGCAAGAAGCATCCTCTCACAGGAGCGTTTCCATCAGTGGCTAAGCGATTTTAAGACGCGGAGTATACCCTGATTATCGGTTTAATGAACCAGAATCACAACACATGGCTTGATTAGCGTCGAGCGCAAATTGTGCCGAATGTTATGCAGTTGTAGCAATGTTTAAGCCTAAGAGCGTTAAAGATGCCTAAATGGGCATGGCAACCTGCCAATAAGCAGAATAGACTGAACCTCGTAACTTAAGACGATGTATAGGGTTTCTTATGACACAAACACCTAAGGCCAAAAGCCGCCATGATTACCGTAAGCCGGATTATCGCACTACCGACATAGATCTGACTTTTGACCTTGATGCCGGTTGCACCACGGTTACGGCCGTGAGCCAGATACAGCGTCAGGGAGCTGAAAACGCCGAGTTGCGCCTCGAAGGTGAAGATCTGGAGCTGAAGTCTCTGGATGTTGACGGCAAACCGTGGCAGGAATACCGCGTGGAGGAGGGGGCTTTAGTACTGTCGGGCCTGCCGGAGCGCTTTACTCTGACCATCGTTAATACCATCAGCCCACAGGCTAATACTGCGCTGGAAGGGCTGTATCAATCCGGCGACGCGTTATGTACCCAGTGTGAATCGGAAGGTTTCCGCCATATTACCTGGTATCAGGATCGGCCGGACATTCTTGCCCGTTTCACCACAAAAATTATTGCCGACAAAGCGCGCTATCCTTTCCTGTTATCTAACGGTAACCGCATTGCCGAAGGCGAACTGGATCAGGGGCGTCACTGGGTGCAGTGGCAGGATCCGTTCCCAAAACCCAGCTATCTTTTTGCCCTGGTTGCCGGTGATTTCGATGTACTGCGCGATACTTTTATTACCCGCAGCGGACGTGAAGTGGCGCTAGAGCTTTACGTCGATCGCGGTAATCTTGACCGCGCAGAATGGGCGATGACTTCGCTTAAAAACTCCATGAGGTGGGATGAAACTCGCTTCGGCCTGGAGTACGACCTCGACATCTATATGATTGTGGCGGTGGATTTCTTCAATATGGGCGCTATGGAGAATAAAGGTTTAAATATCTTTAACTCCAAATACGTACTGGCTCGTGCCGAAACCGCAACTGATAAAGATTATCTCGATATTGAGCGCGTAATTGGTCACGAATATTTCCATAACTGGACAGGCAACCGCGTAACCTGCCGCGACTGGTTCCAGCTCAGCCTTAAAGAAGGGCTGACTGTATTCCGTGACCAGGAGTTCAGTTCAGACCTCGGCTCACGTGCGGTTAACCGCATTGGCAATGTTCGCATTATGCGCGGTGCGCAGTTCGCTGAAGACGCCAGCCCAATGGCCCATCCGATTCGTCCGGAACAGGTTATTGAGATGAATAACTTCTATACCCTGACCGTATATGAGAAGGGTGCCGAAGTTATTCGTATGCTCCACACGCTGCTGGGAGAAGAGAACTTCCAGAAAGGTATGCAGCTCTACTTCGAACGCCATGACGGCAGCGCCGCTACCTGTGATGATTTTGTCCAGGCAATGGAAGACGCGTCTAATATCGATCTTTCGCATTTCCGCCGCTGGTACAGCCAGTCCGGTACGCCGGTGGTCAGCGTGCAGGATGATTACAATCCGGAAACTGAAGAGTATACGCTGACCATTAAGCAGCACACGCCGCCGACCGCAGATCAGGCCGAGAAGCTGCCGCTGCATATCCCGTTTGATATTGAGCTGTATGACAATCATGGCAAAGTCATTCCGCTACAGCGTAATGGCCATCCGGTCCATCATGTGTTGAATGTCACTCAGGCAGAGCAAACTTTTGTATTCGATAAAGTTTACTTCCAGCCGGTGCCATCGCTGCTGCGTGAATTCTCGGCACCTGTGAAGCTCGAGTATAAATGGAGCGACCAGCAGCTCACTTTCCTGATGCGCCATGCCCGCAATGACTTCTCCCGCTGGGATGCGGCTCAGAGCCTGCTGGCAACTTACATCAAATTGAATGTGAATCGCCATCAGCAGGGGCAGCCGCTGTCGCTGCCGCTCCACGTTGCCGATGCCTTCCGCGCGATTTTGCTGGATGAGAAAATAGATCCCGCTCTGGCAGCTGAGATCCTGACCATGCCGTCGCAAAACGAAATGGCTGAGTTGTTTAGCGTTATCGATCCGGGCGCTATCGCAGCGGTATACGAAGCGCTGACCCGTACACTCGCGCGTGAACTGTCGGATGAACTGCTGGCGGTCTATAACGCCAATAAGCTCGATAGCTATCGCGTCGATCACGACGATATCGGTCGCAGGACGCTGCGCAATGTTTGCCTGCGCTATCTGGCCTTCAGCGATTCGGAATTGGCTAACAAGCTGGTAA
This sequence comes from Salmonella enterica subsp. enterica serovar Choleraesuis, assembly GCA_022846635.1. GTDB lineage: Bacteria > Pseudomonadota > Gammaproteobacteria > Enterobacterales > Enterobacteriaceae. The sequence goes on along the minus strand of AP025685.1, from coordinate 2,732,164 downwards.
GTAAGCAGTATCATCAGGCCGATAATATGACCGACTCACTGGCGGCTTTATCGGCAGCGGTAATGGCCCAGCTGCCTTGTGCGCCCGATCTGTTGGCCGAATATGATGAACGCTGGCACCAGGATGGGCTGGTAATGGATAAATGGTTTATCTTGCAGGCAACCAGCCCGGCATGTGATGTGCTGAAACAGGTGCGCGAGCTGCTAAACCACCGCTCATTTAGCCTCAGCAATCCAAACCGCATCCGTTCGCTGATTGGCGCTTTTGTTAGCGGCAACCCGGCGGCATTCCACGCCACCGACGGTAGCGGTTATCAGTTCCTGGTAGAAATGCTGACTGAGCTGAATGCCCGCAACCCGCAGGTAGCTTCGCGTCTTATCGAACCACTGATCCGGCTCAAACGCTATGACGCGACTCGTCAGGCATTGATGCGCCAGTCTTTGGAACAGATGAAAGCGCTGGAGAATTTATCTGGGGATCTGTTTGAGAAAGTGACTAAAGCGCTCGGCTAAGTTTTCTCTATACGATAGCGACGGCTGCAACTTCGGTTGCAGCCGTTTTTTTTATTCAGATTGCGGCGCATGGCCCAGATCCTATCTGAACCCACCGGTTAAATGGTCGATCTGTACTTCGCTTCCACTTCTGCATTGGATCTTGATTTGAGACATTAGCGGGAAAACGTTTGCCTGGCTGCGTTTTTATTGTGGCAAGTCAATTCCCTTTATGGCTGCTTTCGATAATAATACTGCCCCGGTTTTGCTACCGGGACTCCAGGAGAATTCATGTACTACCCCTTCGTTCGTAAAGCGCTATTCCAGCTCGACCCAGAGCGTGCTCATGAATTAACATTTCAGCAATTACGCCGTGTTACCGGCACTCCATTTGAACGTTTAATTCGTCAAAACCTGCCATTCAAGCCCGTTACCTGCATGGGGCTCACCTTCAAAAACCCTTTAGGACTTGCCGCCGGTTTGGATAAAGACGGAGAGTGCATTGAAGCGCTTGGCGCGCTGGGCTTTGGATCCCTCGAGATTGGCACAGTGACACCGCGCCCTCAGCCGGGAAACGATCGTCCGCGTCTGTTTCGTCTGGTTGCCGCAGAAGGCCTGATCAACCGTATGGGTTTTAATAACCTCGGGGTTGATAACCTGGTAGAGAACGTTAAAAAAGCCCATTTTGACGGCATTCTCGGGATTAATATCGGCAAAAATAAAGACACACCGGTAGAGCAGGGGAAAGATGACTATCTGATTTGTATGGAAAAAATATATCCATACGCCGGATATATAGCGATTAATATCTCTTCTCCAAATACTCCTGGATTACGCTCACTGCAATATGGTGAAGCATTAGACGATTTGCTGAGTGCGGTAAAAAATAAACAGAAAGAGCTTGAGAATTTTCATCACAAATATGTTCCGATTGCTGTTAAGATCGCACCGGATCTTAGTGAAGAAGAATTGATCCAGGTTGCCGATAGTTTAGTCAGACATAATATCGATGGCGTAATTGCGACCAACACGACTTTAGATCGTAGCCTGGTTCAGGGAATGAAATACTGTGATGAAAATGGCGGATTGAGCGGTCGCCCTTTGCAATTAAAAAGCACTGAAATTGTTCGTCGCTTGTCTCTGGAATTACAAGGTCGGTTACCAATTATAGGAGTCGGTGGTATTGACTCTGTAGTGGCGGCCCGTGAGAAGATGGCGGCTGGCGCGAGTTTGGTGCAGATCTATTCCGGCTTTATTTATAAAGGTCCGCCGTTAATTAAAGAGATCGTCACGCACATTTAAGCATTTTCTTAACACAACGGCCTGAGATTATTTTTTAATCCAGGCTGTTTTATATTCGAATTATGTTGATTAATTAGTCGTCATAGTCTTTTATTAATGTGGCAAGTGGCGAATAGCCGGTTTAGTAACCAATCCGGCACGCAGGGAAAGCGAGATCAATATGATGAATGAAGGGTCATTACTATGCATATAAAACCAGACGATAACTGGCGTTGGTATTTTGACGACGATCACGATCGGATGATGCTGGATTTAGCCAATGGAATGGTATTCAGATCCCGCTATCCACGAAAAATGTTAACCCCGGATGCATTTTGCCCCGGGACATTTTGCGTAGATGATGCGGCGCTTTATTTTTCATTTGAAGAGCGCTGTCGAGATCTTAATCTTAATTCTGCACAACGCGCCGAGTTGGTACTTAATGCTCTGGTAGCGACGCGCTTCCTAAAACCACAGATGCCTAAAAGCTGGCATTTCACGCAAGGCACCGATGACTGGCAGCCTGTTCCAGGAGATATCGCCTGTGTTTCCTTAAGCGAATGCGGGAGTCTGGTTAATTTGCTGGTAGTAGAAAGCGGTAATGCGGCGGCACTGTGTCTGGTTGCCCAGCAGAGCTTTATGCTAGCTGGACGAGTGATGCAATTGGGCGATGCTATCAAAGTAATGAATGACCGCCTGCAGCCGATGACACCTTGCTACAGTCTTGAGCAGGCGGTTTAACGCATCAGATTTTTTCCAGTTTAAGTGCGCTAAGTGGCACGCAGCTGCAGCTAAGGATTGTCCCGTGCTGTAAATCAACTGCGCCCTGACGCAATGGTTTTACCTCGCCTTCCAGCAAACGCACCCTGCAGCAGCCGCAGATTCCGGCGCGACAGGAGTACGGCACGCGTATCCCCTGTTGCTCTAATTGTTCCAGTAAGACCTGCTGGTTATCCCCGGTAAATGTGTTGCCCTGCCAGTCGATGGCTACTCCCTGAAGCACGCTGTCAGCCTGAACCAGAGGTTCGCTGCTATTACCTGCCGCGTAAGACTTTGCCGGCCCGGTTTTTAATATCTCAACTTCATCACCGACCTGAATAATACCGCTATTGCGGGCAATCAGATTTTGGCCGAAATCGACATCGCCATTAGATGCACTACGGAACTGTTGCAGGGTACGCAATGGTTCACCAGATGGATGCTTTTTGCCGCGAGCCGGGCTAATTGTGGTGAAAATACAGCGGCTACAAGGTTTCACGACGTCGAATACAACCTGACCGATGCGAATTACCTTCCAGCTATCCTCAGCCCATGCTTCTGTGCCAGTGACCACCAGGTTTGGCCTGAAATGTTCCATGCTGACGCTGGCCGGGCAACGCTGCTGCAGATCGCGCAGTGAGGACTCATTGGTTAGCAGGAAAGGATAACCATCGGCAAACGAAAGCGGCACATCCGGACGCGCCTCAACCCGCCGGGTAGAGGCGGGGCCAGTCCAGCGTAACTGCACCGGGCGCTGGAAAAACTGGCTTAGCCACTGGTTAATGGCCTCTGGGGCGATGCGCGCCGTAAAGTGATTACCCCATACCTCCGTTGGCTCCTGACTTTGGGCAAAATCCGCAAAACGGATAGTGACGCTGCTACCGTCCGGGCCTTGAAGAAATAGCCCATCTGGCGTAAGTGCCGGGGTAAATAGCACCAGTTCTGGTGTCTGCCGGGCGGTAATAAAAGTACCGTCTGGTTCGGTAACCATAAACTGACGGTCAAAGGCCAGGCCTTCCGGTTGCACCATGGCATGCGACTGACGCAGGGCGCGCATCGATTTTACGGGGTGAAGATAAAGGCGGGACAACGCAACCATGGGGTACTCCGGACAAAAACAATGATGGGCAACTTTATGACATGCGCCCCAGATTAGCTATAATGCGCGACAATTTCCTGAAAGATAAGTGATGATATGAAATCTCTGTTTGCCAGTACGGCCCGGGGGCTGGAAGAGCTCCTGAAAACTGAACTCGAACAACTGGGCGCGCTGAATTGCCAGGTGGTCCAGGGGGGGGTGCATTTTCAGGGCGACAGCCGTCTGCTGTATCAAAGCCTGATGTGGAGCCGGCTGGCATCGCGCATTCTTCTGCCTTTAGGAGAGTGCAAGGTTTATAGCGACCTCGACCTCTACCTCGGCGCCCAGGTCATTCCGTGGACTGAAATGTTCGCGCCAGGCTCTACCTTTGCCGTCCACTTTAGCGGGCTAAATGAAACCATTCGCAATAGTCAGTATGGTGCCCTTAAAGTTAAAGATGCCATTGTCGATGCTTTTACTCGTAAAAATTTACCGCGTCCGGATGTCGATCGCGAAGAGCCGGATATGCGGATTAACGTCTGGCTGCACGACAATGTAGCTAGCATTGCGTTAGATCTTAGCGGCGATGGGTTGCATCAACGCGGTTACCGCGATCGCACCGGCGCCGCGCCAATGAAAGAAAACCTGGCGGCTGCCGTAGTGATGCGCTCCGGCTGGGAGCAGGGCACACCACTGCTCGACCCAATGTGTGGTTCCGGTACGCTGCTTATCGAAGCGGCAATGATGGCTACCGACAGAGCGCCGGGGCTGCGCCGCACGCGCTGGGGCTTTACCGGCTGGACCGGTCACGATGAAGAATTGTGGAAATCGGTAGTGGCTGAAGCCCAGGTGCGTGCAAAACGTGGGGCTGCGGATTACCAGAGCAAATTCTACGGTTCGGACAGCGATGCGCGGGTCATTGAAACCGCGCGGGCGAACGTACGCCGCGCCGGGTTAAACGACCTGTTCAGTCTGGAAGTGCGCGATGTTACCCGGCTGGTTAACCCGCTGCCGGAAGGCCCGACGGGTACGGTTATCAGCAACCCGCCGTACGGTGAACGTCTGGACAGCGAACCGGCGCTGATTGCACTGCACAGCGTGCTGGGGCGCATTATGAAAACCCAGTTTGGCGGCTGGAATCTGTCGCTGTTTAGTGCCTCTCCAGAATTGTTAAGCTGCCTGCAGCTGCGTGCCCACCGTCAGTTCAAAGCGAAAAACGGCCCGCTGGATTGTGTGCAGAAAAACTACCAGCTGGTGGCCAGTGCGGAAGGTACAAGCGTAGGCGAGATTGCGCCTGATTTTGCCAACCGCCTGCGCAAGAACGCTAAAAAACTTGAGAAATGGGCACGCCAGCAGGGGATTGAATGTTTCCGGTTATATGATGCAGATCTGCCGGAATATAATGTGGCGGTTGACCGTTATGCCGACTGGGTCGTCATTCAGGAGTATGCTCCGCCGAAAACGGTTGATGCGGCGAAAGCACGTCAGCGCCTGTTTGATGTTATTGCCGCTACCCTTGCCGTATTGCAGATAGCTCCAAACCGGCTGGTGCTGAAAACCCGCGAGCGTCAGAAGGGCAAAAATCAGTATCAGAAACTGGCCGAGAAAAAAGAGTTCTTCGAGGTAAAAGAATTCAACGCTCGTCTGTGGGTTAACCTGACCGACTACCTGGATACCGGCCTGTTCCTTGACCACCGTATTGCCCGCCAGCGACTGGGCCAGATGAGCCAGGGTAAAGACTTCTTGAATCTGTTCTCCTATACCGGTAGCGCCAGCGTGCACGCCGGACTTGGCGGCGCGCGTACGACAACGACGGTAGATATGTCGCGCACCTATCTGGAGTGGGCGGAGCGCAATTTACGTCTTAACGGTCTAAGCGGCCGACCTCATCGTCTGATTCAGGCCGACTGCCTGCAATGGCTGCGGGAAAGTCAGGAGCAGTTCGATCTTATCTTTATCGATCCGCCAACGTTCTCTAACTCTAAGCGGATGGATAATACTTTTGATGTTCAGCGCGACCATTTGCAGCTGATGCGCGATCTTAAGCGCCTGCTGCGCCCGGGAGGCACCATTATGTTCTCCAACAACAAACGGGGCTTCAAAATGGACAACGCCGGCTTACAGGAGCTGGGCCTTGAGGCGCGCGATATCACCGCCCAGACCCAGTCTCAGGATTTTGCCCGTAACCGCCAGATTCATAATTGCTGGCTGGTGACTCACGCAGTAAAAGGTTAATACGATATGTCATTAATGAGTATGCACGGAGCCTGGCTTTCGTTTAGCGATGCGCCGTTGCTGGATAATGCCGAATTACATATAGAAGATAATGAACGAGTGTGCCTGGTTGGCCGTAACGGCGCCGGGAAGTCCACGCTGATGAAGATCCTCAATCGTGAGCTGCCGCTTGACGATGGGCGTCTTATCTATGAACAGGATCTGATCGTTGCCCGTTTGCAGCAGGATCCGCCGCGCGATATCGCTGGCAGCGTCTGGGATTTCGTTGCTGAAGGCGTAGCCGAACAGGCTGAGTTTTTACGCAAATATCACGACATCTCACGCCTGGTGATGGAAGATCCGAGCGAAAGGAACCTCAACGAACTGGCGCGAGTGCAGGAACAGCTCGATCACCAGGGCCTGTGGCAGCTGGAAAACCGAATTAACGAAGTTCTGGCCCAGCTGGAACTGCCTGCCGAAGCGCCCCTGGCGTCATTATCCGGCGGTTGGCTGCGTAAAGCGGCTTTGGGCCGTGCGCTGGTCAGTAACCCGCGCGTGCTGCTGCTGGACGAACCGACTAACCACCTGGATATCGAAACTATCGACTGGCTGGAGACTTTCCTGAAAAGCTTCTCCGGGACGATAGTATTTATTTCCCACGACCGTTCGTTTATTCGCCATATGGCTACCCGTATTGTCGATCTCGATCGCGGCAAACTTATCTCTTATCCCGGTGATTACGACCAGTATCTCGTGGCGAAAGAAGACGCTTTACGGGTGGAAGAGCAGCAAAACGCTGAGTTTGACCGCCGTCTCGCCCAGGAAGAGGTGTGGATTCGTCAGGGGATTAAGGCGCGTCGTACCCGAAATGAAGGCCGGGTGCGCGCGCTGAAAGCGATGCGTCGTGAGCGCGGAGAGCGTCGCGAGAAGATGGGGAGCGCTAAAATGCAGGTGGAAGAGGCTGCTCGCTCCGGCAAGATTGTTATGGAAATGGAGAATGTGAACTATCAGGTTGCCGATAAGCGTCTGGTGACTAACTTCTCCTCCCAGATACAGCGCGGCGATAAAATTGCGCTGGTGGGGCCAAACGGCTGTGGGAAAACCACGCTGCTGAAACTGATGCTCGGTCAGCTTAAAGCGGACAGCGGGCGTATCCATATCGGTACCAAGCTGGAAGTTGCTTATTTTGACCAGCACCGCGCCGAATTGGATCCGGAAAAAACTGTGATGGATAACCTGGCAGAAGGCAAACAGGAAGTCATGGTGAACGGGAAACCACGCCACGTTCTGGGCTATCTGCAAGACTTCTTATTCCATCCGAAACGGGCAATGACACCGGTTCGTGCGCTGTCTGGCGGGGAGCGCAACCGCCTGCTGCTGGCGCGTCTGTTCCTCAAGCCTAGCAACCTGTTAATTCTCGATGAGCCCACTAACGACCTGGATGTAGAAACTCTCGAGCTGCTGGAAGAACTGGTTGATGGCTACCAGGGAACCGTATTGCTGGTGAGCCATGACCGTCAGTTTGTTGATAATACGGTAACTGAATGCTGGATCTTTGAAGGTGAAGGCCGTATTGGCCAGTATGTCGGCGGTTATGAGGATGCCCGCAGCCAGCAGGCGGCAGCTCAGCCACTGCGCACCGCAGCGGAGAAAAAAGCGCCAGCCGTTAAAGCTGTTGATACAAAAGCAGAAACGGTCAAACGTCCGGCAGCTAAACTAAGCTATAACCTGCAGCGCGAACTGGACGAGCTTCCTGCCCGTCTGGAACAGCTTGAAGCTGAGCTTGATGCTTTACAGGCGCAAGTCAGTGATTCAGCGTTTTTTAATCAGCCTCATGAAACGACCCAAAAAACTCTGGCGCTACTGGCACAGACCGAGCAGCAGCTCGAATCTGCCTTCGAACGCTGGGAGTATCTGGAGTCGCAGAAAAACGGCGGTTAATTTTTGGAGATAAGCATGTGTGAGCATCACCACACCGGAAAATATATTCTGTGCCCGCATTGCGATTTAATGGTCGCTTTGCCGGTACTGGATTCCGGGCATAAGGCCGAGTGCCCACGCTGCGACACAACTCTGACGACCAGCTGGGATGCGCTACGCCAGCGGCCAACGGCATATGCCCTGGCCGCGCTATTTATGCTGTTGCTGGCGAACCTGTTTACCTTCATTACGATGAATGTAGCCGGGGTTTCCAGCCAGATAACCTTGCCGCGCATCCCAACTATTATGGTGTCGGATGATTACGCGAGCCTCGCGACTTTTTTTATGCTGTTTGTCCAGATGATCCCGGCATTCTGCCTGGTGGTTATTTTATTGCTGGTCAATCGTGTACGGATGTCAGAAGGGTTAAGGCGTAACTTAGCCAGAGTGCTGTTTGCTCTTAAAAACTGGGGTATGGCGGAGATTTTCCTGGCCGGGGTGTTGGTAAGCTTCGTCAAGCTGATGGCCTACGGCGATATCGGCGTTGGGTTAAGCTTTACGCCCTGGTGCCTGTATTGCGTTTTGCAACTGCGGGCCTTTCAGTGTGTCGATCGCCGCTGGCTATGGGATGATATTGAACCAGCTCCGGCTTTGCCGAAAACACCGGTAGTCGGTATTAGCGGTTTAGGTCAGAACCTGCGCTCATGCTCCTGCTGTACCGCCATTCTTACGGCGGATACGAGGGAGTGCCCACGCTGTCACTCGCACGGCTATGCCAGACGTAAAAACAGCCTGCAGTGGACACTGGCGCTGTTAACTACGGCGATAATGCTTTATCTGCCGGCAAATATTCTGCCTATCATGAATACCAGCTTCCTGGGTTCCAACCTAGGCTCCACAATCCTGGCCGGGGTAATTTTACTGTGGAGCGAGGGGTCATATCCGATAGCTATGGTCATTTTTATCGCCAGTATTATGGTACCGACGTTAAAAATGGTGGCTATCGCCTGGCTATGTTGGGATGCCAATAGCAATAAGCGTATTGATAGCAAGCGGATGCATTTTATATATGAAATTGTGGAGTTTGTTGGCCGCTGGTCGATGATTGATGTATTCGTCATTGCCGTACTGTCCGCACTGGTGCGGATGGGGGCATTGATGAACATCACGCCTGCGATTGGGGCCGTGCTGTTTGCAAGTGTCGTTATTCTTACCATGATTGCAGCAGCGACATTCGATCCACGTTTACTATGGGACCGGGTTGAGACGTCGGTTTCTGAGGAGTCCTTAGAGCATGGAAAATAACCATGGGGATGCCAAAGTGCATAAGGTGAAGAACTGGTCGCCGGTTTGGATCTTCCCAATTGTTACCGCGCTTATCGGCGCGTGGATACTATTTTATCACTATAGCCATCAGGGGCCGGAAGTTACCCTGATAACCACCAATGCCGAAGGCATAGAAGGCGGAAAAACAACGATTAAAAGCCGCAGCGTGGATGTTGGTTTAGTTGAAAGCGCGGTGCTAACAGACGATCTGCATCACGTGGAGATTAAGGCGCGACTTAATCCAGGAATGGAAAAGTTGCTGCATAAAGATTCGGTATTCTGGGTGGTGAAACCTCAGATTGGGCGCGGTGGTGTAACCGGGCTCGGTACGCTGCTGTCCGGTGCTTACATTGAGTTGCAGCCGGGTATCAAAGGGAATCGCCCGGATCGCTATGAGCTACTGGATGCGCCACCGCTGGCACCGCCGGACGCTAAAGGAATTCGCATTCTTTTAGATAGCAAGAAAGCGGGGCAGCTTTCGCCTGGCGATCCGGTACTATTCCGCGGTTATCGGGTGGGCTCAGTTGAAACCAGCACCTTTGACCCGGTTACGCGTGGGATCAGTTATCAGCTATTTATTTCAGCGCCGAACGATCGACTGGTAACCAGCAATGTTCGTTTCTGGAAAGATAGTGGTATTGCGGTCGATCTTAACTCGTCAGGTATGCGGGTAGAAATGGGATCTCTGACCACGCTTTTAAGCGGTGGTGTGAGTTTCGATGTGCCTGACAGCGAACCGCTGGGCCAGCCCGTTGCCGATCGTACAGAATTCAAGCTGTTTGACGATCAGCGCAGCATTCAGGATTCGATGTACACCAAGCATATTAACTATGTGCTGTTCTTCAAAGACTCGATTCGCGGTCTGCAGGCCGGTGCGCCGGTAGAGTTCCGCGGCATCCGTTTGGGTACCGTAAGTCAGGTGCCGTTCCTGGTGCCGGGGTTGCATCAGCAGTTTGGCGATAACTACCGTATCCCGATTCAGATAAGCATGGAGCCGGAACGTTTCCTTCAGCAGTTGGGCGAAAACCCGGCAGATAAAGCTCACGTTGGCGATCTGGTAAAACGCGGCCTGAGGGCATCGCTGAAAACCGGTAACCTGGTGACCGGTGCGCTGTATGTCGATCTGGACTTCTATCCGCAGGAGCCGCTGATTAGTGAGATGAAGGACGTTAGTGGTTACACCGTTATTCCAACTATCTCAGGCGGCCTTGCTCAGATTCAGCAGAAACTGGTTAGCGCGCTGGATAAAATTAATGGTTTACCGCTTGATCCGATGCTGAATCAGGCCACCAGCACGCTGGGTGAAACTCAGAAAACGATGCAACACCTGCAACAGACGCTGGATAACGTTAATAAACTCACCGGTAGCGAGTCGGCTCAGAAGCTTCCTGCCGATATGCAGAAAACGCTTCAGGAGCTGAACCGCAGCATGCAAGGCTTCCAGCCGGGGTCTGCGGCGTACAATAAGATGGTGGCGGACATGCAGCGCCTTGACCAGGTATTGCGCGAACTTCAGCCGGTATTGCAGACGCTGAATCAGAAAAGTAATGCCCTGGTATTCGAAGCTAAGAATAAGAAAGACCCACAGCCTAAAGGAGCAAAACCGTGAAAAAATGGCTTCTGATGAGCGCGGCACTGGCGCTCACCGCTTGCAGCAGCGAGAAGGGGGCTGAGTATTACCAGTTGCCGCAGCCGGTACAGAGTATGGCGGCGTCAGCCGCCAGTACTGGTCAGCGTCAGTTATGGGTTGAACAGGTCTCTATTCCGGACTACCTGGCCGGTAATGGCATTGTGTATCAGACCAGCGATGTGCAATACACCATCGCTAACAGCAACCTGTGGGCCAGCCCTTTGGATCAGCAGTTGAAAAGTAGCCTGGTAGCGAACCTCAACAGCGCTTTACCGGGTTGGGTAGTGTCTTCAACACCGCTCGGCGCCTCTCAGGAGAGCCTGAACGTAAACGTCACAGGTTTCCACGGTCGTTATGACGGTAAAGTGGTTGTCAGCGGTGAGTGGCTACTTAATCGCGATGGTGAGATAACCCGACGCCCATTCCATTTAGAGATGGCTCAACAGGGTGATGGATACCCGGCATTAGTAAAAACGCTGGGTGAGGCCTGGCAAAAAGAGTCTCAGCAAATCGCAGCACAGGTTGCAGTGAGATAGGAATAATCCTAAAACAATATCCATCCATTAACGCCAGCGTTTTAACGCTGGCGTTATTTTTTGTTGCATGGCGCAAACTTAGCAAAAGGAGTGACAGACTAAGTGCCGTTCCCGGCGAGCGTAGCGCAGAAATATGACATTGGCGTGAATTTTGCGCATTGACGTCGGCGCCAGATACGGGTATTCCTGAAGTGTGATTGCATAATTAGTAATCACTGTTTTCTTTTCCACCAGACCAGAAATGAGGGAAACGAGGCATGAAGAGACAAAAACGCGATCGCCTTTCACGCGCGCAACAACGTGGTTATCAGGCCGGCATGGCCGGACGTTCCAAAGAAATGTGTCCATATCAAACCCTAAACCAACGATCTCACTGGCTGGGAGGTTGGCGAGAAGCCATGGAGGTCAGGGCCGTCTTTGCCTGATGCTGTCTCTTTAAATAAGAAACCTCCGTTCGCGGAGGTTTCGCCTTTTTAGGCCTTATAAATTAGGTTAAAAAATAAAACGCGATTAAATACATTTTTAAGGTATTTAATTAGCAGTTCATGCCTTAGTTATTAATTTTACCTTCCTCAAATCTCTTAAATCTGCACCGGACTGGTACAAAAAAACGTCTGAAATGTTTGGTATTGAAAATCAGAAAATAAATAACGGTAAGTTGTTAATTTGAGTGGTACTCTGCGCTGAGAAATATCCTATTCAACCATCTCACCAGGCGATTCAATCAGCGCCAGCCAGCGCAACATTACAAAAACTGACTTTAAATGTAGCAGCCAGGCTGGGTTTGTTACTCAAGTGTAATCATAACCATAAATTAATAATAAGAACTTACAAATCACCATGGATGATATTTTGAATTAGTTACTATGCTCCCTGTCCAACTGGATAGGTCCATTAAATAAATTACCACAAGGTTACGGACAGAAATGATGAGCAGAAAAGATATAGAACTATTGCACCCCAAATACTGGCTGACCTGGTTTGGCCTGGGTGTGCTGTGGTTACTGGTACAAATGCCTTATCCATGGATCGTGAAGCTAGGACGATTTTTAGGAACCCGGTCGCGGGTTTTTCTTAAACGACGTGAATCTATTGCCCGGCGGAATTTACGCCTTTGTTTCCCCAATATGAGTGATGAGCGTATTGAGCAACTGATTGCTGATAACTTCAAATCGCTAGGAATGGGGCTGCTGGAAACCGGGATGGGTTGGTTCTGGAGTGACAACCGGCTACGTAAGTATTTCGAAATTGACGGTAAAGACCGCTTCCTGGCGGCCCAACAGCATCATCGCGGGGTCATGCTGGTTGGGGTTCACTTTATGTCCCTGGAGCTGTGTGGCCGTATTATGGGGCTGTGTCAGCCGATACTGGCAACCTACCGCCCACATAACAACGCTTTAATGGAACGAGTACAAACCTGGGGGCGTTCACGCTCTCTGAAAGGGATGATTGATCGCAAAAACCTGCGTGCGGTTATTACTTCTCTGAAAAAAGAGGAAGTTGTGTGGTTTGCTCCGGATCAGGATTATGGCCCTAAAGGCAGTATTTTTACGCCTTTCTTTGCCGTAGAGAAAGCGGCTACGACTAAAGGACCATTAGTGTTATCGCGCCTGTCTAATGCGGTGATGATGACGATGACCCTGACACGTAAGAGTAACAACAGCGGGTACTGTTTGCATTTTGGCACCGAGTTTAAACAATTACCCGAAGAAGAGGCTGAAGCTTCCGCTTACGTTAACCACGCTATTGAAGCAGAAATTATGCGTGCACCGGAACAATATTTATGGGTTCACCGCCGCTTTAAAACGCGCCCAATTGGCGAGCCTTCCCTCTATGGTGCGTGATTAATTACTAGTGAGAATTAGATTCAGATTTATATAGTAACGAGTTAATTATTATTCCAGACTAACCAGCTTGCTATGGCTGTTTAGCCTGGTAAATAACCCCATCATCTACTCTTCCATTGCGTAATCCTGCGATATATTTATCCCCATCTCTGGCTGTGGAAAAAGCTGGCTAAGCGCGTATTTGACGGTTTTAGAATGAGCTTGCAGGCGGTAAGGGGGATTGCCGGGTTAAGTATGGCGTTAGTGCTAATGGTATATTTCAAAAAAAATCAGGCATATATGTAATATGCCTGATATATCATCGTATTACCGGACGGTAATTAGAATGCGGAAGTATCTTTAAAAAGACCTACTTTCAGGTCGCTGGCGGTGTAGATAACGCGGCCATCAACCAGAACCTCACCATCAGCCAGGCCCATAATCAGGCGGCGATTCACAACGCGTTTGAAGTGAATACGGTAAGTCACTTTGTGCGCATCCGGCAGAATCTGCCCGGTGAATTTAACTTCACCTACGCCCAGAGCGCGGCCTTTGCCTTCGCCACCGAGCCAGCCCAGATAAAAACCAACCAGCTGCCACATAGCGTCGAGACCCAGGCAGCCAGGCATTACCGGATCACCGATAAAGTGGCAGCCGAAGAACCACAGGTCCGGATTGATATCCAGCTCAGCTTCGACGTAACCCTTGTCGTAGTTACCGCCGGTTTCGGTCATTTTGATCACGCGGTCCATCATCAGCATGTTCCCTGCTGGGAGCTGTGGGCCGGCTGCGCCGAATAGTTCACCGCGCCCGGAGGCAAGAAGATCTTCTTTTGTATAGGATTCGCGTTTTTCTACCATGTTCACAATAAGCCTTATTTTAATGAAGGACGCAGATTAGCTAACACGTGTACGCTCAACAAGTCCGATCAGTTGTGGTTGAACCAGTTCAACCAGCGGAGCGGCCATGGATAGCGCGTTCTGGAGTCTTGCTGATTTGCCTGAGCGATACGTTCCTGGATAAGCTGGACTAATGTCATGTCCATATCGCCTTGCCACGGAACGTTAGTTAGTAACATAAGAGCTTCACGTACGTCATCTACCGCCCAGAGGGTAAATTGCCCGGCCTCGACGGCATCAAGTAAGTCTTGAGGCAGTGAAAGATGGCGTACGTTAGCCGTAGGAATAATGACCCCCTGCTCACCTGTCAGCTCACGCTGCTGACAGACGCGGAAAAAGCCCTCAATTTTTTCATTCAGACCGCCGACCGGCTGAGTACGACCAAATTGATCAACCGAACCGGTAATGGCGATATGTTGATTAACCGGAACGCCGGCCAGAGCGCTGATTACTGCAGTTAACTCAGCCATTGATGCGCTATCGCCATCAACTTCGCCATAGGACTGCTCAAAAGTCAGGGAAGCAGAGAACGGCAGTTGCTGATCCAGGTTGAGCTCACCCATCAGGAAAGCCTGAATTATCATCATCGCTTTCGCATGCAGGTTCCCGCCAAGCTCGGCTTTACGCTCTACATCGATAAATTCGCCATCGCCAACGTGCACGACACAGCTAATACGTGAAGGTTCGCCAAATGCCTGCGGGTGGCCTGGAAATTCGAGTACGGACAAAGCATTGACCTGACCGACGCGAGCACCTTCGGTTTCAATCAATATTTGCTGCTGTAGTATCTCGTCACGCATGCGGTCGGCCAGATAGCCCTGACGCCAGTTACGCTGTTCCAGCATGCTGGTCAGTGCGCTGGCATCAATGACGTTGTCACTGGCAAATGGTTTAGCTTCGCTTAATAAGCGCTGTAACCATTCAATCTCCAGCGGCAGGATCTCGCTATCTCCGGTGTGGCGCGCAGCCTCACGAATAAGCACGGGCCAGGCATCACACGCCAAAGGTTTTAGCTTAAGGCCGTCCGCGACATGGTTAACCCACTGGCACCATGTTGCCATATCTTGTTCATCATTTAGCGTTAACAGGGCTTCCAGCTCGCCATACAAAGCGTTGTCGCATAGCTCGGGTTCCATTTCGCTAAAGTCGGCCAGCGATTCACGCTCACCGGTAAGTATCAGGCGTAAATCTAATGGCAGGGAGGGAATAGATACCGGTAGCGGGCTGGTTTCATCTTCTGATAACCAGTCAAAGCGTTTTTGAGCCACCATTTGTTTGAGGCGCAGCCACATGAGTGGCTGTGCCAGTACAGAGCGAAGAGACAGTATCAGGATACCGCCGTTTGCCTGATGAATGAGTCCGGGCTGTAATGAAAGCTGCTCCCGGAACTGGCGCAGGCAGCCAAACAGCTGCTCAGGCTCGACCCAGTCGGCATAGATTACCTGACCACTGGAGGTAAAATCATCGGCTGCATCTATTGGGTTATGGAGTTCAATTTGGCTCGCAGTGGCGATATAACGACCGCCATGCAGTTTTCCATCTGGTGTGAACAGACTGGAAGTCTGGCGAGCCAGTAAGGATAGGGTGGCGTTGGTTTCTGCGGCTTTGACCAACAGAACATCTCCAACGGCGGGACTGCAGAGCTGCGACAGACCGTAATGCAGCCTTGGCTGCGAGGCGGCAAAAATTGCAGAATCGGAATCGGGAGTTAGAGGCTTTGCAAAGAGTTCCTGATAGCTATCGGTGTCGGGAACTAATGCCTGCCATGACAATCGGTTTATGGTCAAAGTCGTTATTATTAAGTGGTTTTAAAACCGCGATTATACCGTAAGCAGCGGCTATGAGACACACCCGACCAGTATTGTCTTATCACAATATTCTGTTGCAGCTATTTTCTCCGGGTAACATCAAAAAAAACTGCTATTCTGTGCCAGTTACACAGTCACCATTGAGGGCTGCATGAAATATCAACAACTCGAAAACCTGGAAAGTGGCTGGAAGTGGAAATACCTCGTGAAGAAGCATCGCGAAGGGGAGCTAATTACCCACTATCTTGAAACCAGCGCGGCTCAGCAGGCGGTGGACAGTTTATTGCAGATGGAAAACCATCCATTGCAGGTGAATCAGTGGGTAGAGCTGCATATTAATCCAGCGCTGCTTAATCGAATGAAGCAAACTATACGTGCGCGCAGAAAACGCCATTTTAATGCCGAACATCAGCACACCCGGAAGAAATCTATCGATCTGGAATATTTGGTCTGGCAGCGCCTGGCTGCTCTGGCCGGCAGGAGAGGGAAGACGCTTTCTGAAACAGTGGTGCAGCTTATTGAGGACGCCGAGAGTAAAGAGAAGTTTGAAAACAAAATCTCGTCGTTAAAAAGCGGTTTAGAAGATTTGCTGACCGGGAAATAAGGACATATTCAGACCTTCTTCATTGTTAACTTGTCATCGTCTCTTTGGTTTTTTGCTTAAATTGAAGATAAAAAAAACCCCGCATTAGCGGGGTTTTTTATCGCAAGTTAAATTAAGCCTGAGGCTGAGTTACAACGTCTTTGTAACCTTTAACTTCGATTTCTACGCGACGGTCTGGACCCAGGCAGTCGATCAGAGCGTTACGAGCTTTAACGTTGTCACAGGTGTTGCCAGTAACTGGGTTAGACTCGCCCATGCCCTGTGCGGAGATCTTGTTGGATGGGATACCTTTAGAAACCAGGTAATCAACAACAGACTGAGCACGTTTTTCAGACAGGTTCTGGTTGTAGGCGTCGGAACCGATGCGGTCGGTGAAGCCCAGAACGATTACGGAACCGTCTTTAGGATCGATGTTAGCCAGCTGAGAGTACAGCTGATCCAGAGCCTGCTTACCTTCTGGTTTCAGGGTAGATTTGTTGAAGTTGAACAGTACGTCAGACTTCAGAGTAAAGTGTTTGGTATCCAGTACTGGAGCTGGAGCAGGTGCTGGAGCTACGATTGGAGCAGCTTCATCCTGACCGAAACGGTAGGAAACACCCAGGCTCAGCATGCCGTTGTCTGGACGAGTACCAACGGTGTCGCCATCGCCGATGTTGTTAACCCACTGGTATTCCAGACGGGTAGCGATAGATGGGGTGATTGCGTACTCAAGACCACCAGCGAATACTGGAGAAACGCCAGTATCGTTGTCGCTACGATGGCCAGCAGTGCCCAGATTCTGTTTGGAATCAGCACGCCATACCATACCACCCAGACGGGTATAAACGTCCAGATCGTCCATTACTGGGTAGCTCAGTTTAGCAGTCAGCTGAATGCCTTGAGCTTTGAATGCACCGTTGCCGCCGTTGTTAGCGTCGCCTTTGTAAGGCATACGACCTAACCAGTCGTAACCCATTTCAAAACCAACGTACGGGTTAACCTGGTAACCACCGAAAGCACCTGCACCAAGCTGGCTTTCGTGAGTTGGACCGTTGTTATCGATGTCACCGTGTTTACCGTAGAAGCCGGTGTCGTGGTACTGGGACCAACCCAGTTTAGCACCTGCGTACCAGGTGTTGTCCTTCGGAGCGGCCTGCGCTACGGTAGCGAAGCCAGCCAGTGCCACTGCAATCGCGATAGCTGTCTTTTTCATTTTGCGCCTCGTTATCATCCAAAAAATCCACAGACTTTAAATTCGTTTGTATTGAAGTCTACGGTTAAATCCTTCGTCCGGGGTTTAAGTTCAGTATTACGTGCCGCTATATACGGCTTATGAAGAACAACCCCAGCGAGCTAAAGTCTACAACGTAGTTGGAAACTTACAAGTGTGAACTCTGTCAGGTGTATGAAAAAAAGCGCTTCCCATTCGTTTTTTTTTATTTATTTAAGTGAGTTTTTGTAATTGGAAAACGGCTAAGACCGCGCCAGATGCCGAACCTGAGTAAAATTAACTGTCTGATTAATATCGGCGCGTCGCGATGAAAAAATTACTAAGATTTATCCTAAATTTACTTAATGATACAAACCTGAGTGAATTTTTAGCCCTGAAAGTGGTCTCGCTAATCGATAACTACCTTCTGCCCGCATGATCAATCCCATAGCATGACCTTCGGCTGCCGCACTGCTTAAACGCAAATGCTCATCTTCTGTCAGAGGCTGACTTGACCAACAGACAACAGCGCTAAAGTTCCCGCTTCGGAGCGCTTTCTCCATAGAAGTTAACGTATAGTCGTGATGTCTGAAATTTGCATGCATAATTTTATCCACCGGCAAACCTGAACTGCTAAACCATTGCCGATCTGGCTTATGATGCGGTGTCATCCACAACTGCCAGCGAGACTGTTGCCCAAGCTGCTGTAATAAAGGCAATAACATGTATTGGGTCAGCCCAGGATTCTCTTCACTGTAGACAACCTCACTAATGATGCCTTTTGGTGCAGCAGGGCAACTTGAACTATAACCAGTAGCAGCGGCCGTTAGTTCAGTTTTAAAAGCTGGTAGCTGATGCATAGAAAGAGACATGGATTACCTCACCCGACAAGTTACTGTATGGATATACAGTATATACTGTGTTGCTAAAAAGCAATCTCATTTTCTGAAACCACCTCGCATATTTATTCTCCAGCAGTCAAAAACAGCAAATTGTTATTGCTCCTTACTTAGAGCTTGCTTATGGTCACGTTACAGGGACGGGTAATGCTACCTGATTAACTATCACTATGATTTTAAAGGTATAATATGAAAGATAAATCATATGACATGATTGATAAATCAAGGGAATGCCTGGCGGTTTTAGGCGTGGTAACGCATCGGGCGATGTTTGGTGGTTATTCACTGGCAATAGGAAATGTTGTTTTCGCCATGGTTGCACAGGGGAGTCTGTATTTGCGGGCATGTGAGGCTAATGCGGACTATTTTTCGGCCTGCAATTCGCCTATGTTGAGCTTTTATAAAAGAGGCCGAAAAGTAACGCTCAATTATTATCTGGTTGATGGACGCCTCTGGGAGGATATCCCAGAACTTTGTCGTATGGCCTGGCGGGCGTTAGACAATGCACAGCGCTTCAAAGCGCAGAGGAATGCAATTATTCGTTTAAAAGACTTGCCCAACCTGACGATGAAAATGGAAGTGCAGCTTTATAGAGCGGGAATTAACGACATTCAGACATTAAAAGCATACGGCTCTCGTATTTGCTGGTTACGCATGAAAGCTTATAACAACTCCCTGGGTGTTCGTTCGCTCTATGCCCTGGAAGGGGCTATTGAAGGGATTCATGCCGATGCGCTCCCGACCCAGACGCGTCGGGAACTATTAACATGGGTGACAGCTTTGCCACGTTCACAACAACATTAGTGGCTCGGGTTGATAATTGTCTGCCGGAGCTGAGCCATTTCCGGCAGTAAAGCAATAACTAACCCAAGCTGCTGAAGAACCAGAGGCTCTTTACTGTCGGCGTGTGCCTGGGTGTTTTTAATTCGTGTAGCCAGTAGATCTAACGCCTGTAGCAATTCAGGCTGCTGTTCTGCATTAGAGTGAAGTATTCCTTCAACATGGCACACGGCTTCATCTAACAGGTCGAGTATTGCCGGATCGCTGAGCTGCTCCCTGTGTGCTCCCAAGGCAGAGATATAGCTGGTGAATGTATGATTCAGGCATAGCAAGCGGAAAGCCGCTTCAAGCAGTTCCGGGGTTGAGTACGGTTCCAGCGCCATATTAGAAACCACCGACGCCAGCTCGGCATCACGATTGTGCGCTGTCCGGCGTGCTATCCGGTATTCAACCTTGTTGCTACGGCCCTGATGATACTGCTCCATTATGGCATCCAGGTATCGGCAGTTAGCGTCAACAGCTTGAGTGACCACATTGGGTAAGCGTCTAAAGCGCCAGTCTGGCCAGATAAAGCTCACTGCCGCCCAGGCTATCGCGCATCCTATGAGCGTATCAAGTATTCGTGGAAGGGCAACTTCGAACCCCTCTCCAAGAATATTAAAACAGAGTAGCACCAGCATGGTGATGAACATGGTTGCGTGCGCGTACTGCACGTTGCGGAAGGCAAAAAACAATACGCCTGCGGCTACAATCAGGATTGATTGCCCTTCAAGTGATGGCACCAGCCACAGCAAGGGTAACCCGGCCGCGATACCAATAAGCGTGCCGATAATGCGTAAAGCCAGGCGATGACGAGTCGCATTATAGTTGGGCTGGCAAACGAACAGGCTGGTTAGAAGTATCCAATAACCATGCTGCATGCCGGTTACTTGAATAAATGTATACCCAACGCACAACACGACGGACATGCGTAGTGCGTGACGAAATAGCGCCGATTCCGGCGAAAAGTTAGCGCGCAGGCGTACCCATATATCGCTAAAGCCTTTTAGACGGTCATCTGCTAGTCGATCGTCCGGCTGGTTTTGTTCTCTAACTAAGACCTGCTCTGACTCGATAGTAGCGAGCTGTGCGTCGATTGCCTTAAGGTTATTAATTAGATAACCGAGAGCCTTTAACTGCTCGGCGTTCACTCGATCCTCGGTGCAGCGATTTATCGCGACATCAAGATGGATAAATGCCCGCTCAAACCGGGGGTCATGCTGATAGGGCTGTTGAAGCAAAATAGATCGCGATAATTGCCGGCACGCCTGGGCCTGCATAGCCATCAGCCGCTCAAAGCGAAACATGATATCTGTATGACGGTATCGTTCACGCAAGGCCTGATATTGAATATGGGATGAACTGGCTCGCTCGTGCATATCCTGGGCGACAAAGTAGTAATGAAGCGAACGTCGTGTATTGCGTTGCCCCCGGTCACCGCGCAGACGGGTTAATAATGAGGCTTTTGTCTGGTTGAGCGTTGCCACTAACTGCCCGTTTGCTATCGCCAGTTCGTAAAGCGGGGCGCGATCGTCGTCTTCCAGATCTGGGTCAAACAGATGCGATTTAAGCTCAAGATAGCGGCCCAGCTGTTCATAGCAACGGGCCAGGTTATCTTGTAGAGGACGTATAGGGAATAGCAGATGCCCAATCATAGTGATTAGGTTGTACCAGATAGCCCCCGACAGCAGCAGAAGAGGCTGCTGATACCAGGTTTTATAAAGCGAAATACCGAGCATGGTATAAATCGCAATTAGCAAGGCACCAAAAGCAATAGTCGCGTAGCGCTGCCCCAACCCCCCAAGCAGGATAAATCCACAGGTTGAAAGCATTAGCCCGAACGCAAACAGCCAGGGATAAGGAAACAGTAACTCCACTGATGCCGAAGCGATAAAAAAACAGAGCAGAGTAATAATCAGATTGCGTAGCCGGCCGGTTAACCGGTCATCAAGGTCTGTCAACGCGGCGGCTACGACCCCCAGCGTTAATGGAATAATCAGGCGGATATCGTTGAGCAGCCACGGAATGCCGACTGAGCCACTAAGAGCGATTAAAATCCGCAGGTTATATAACCAGGTGCTATTCCATGTGTAACGTTTTAGCAGGGGGCTTAGCATCTGTAACTTTTACCTTGATGAGCGAAAACGGCTATGTGCACGGGCCTCGCGAGCAGCCTGTGCCTCTTCTACGGAAACCACGCGGCGGCCAACCGGCCATAGAGCAATTGCGGCAAGCTTGAAGTTAGCAATCCCTACTGGAATACCGATAATACTCAGGCACTGAATCACGCCCGCGCTAATATGCATAATGCAAAGCCACCAGCCGAACAGCACAAACCACACAATATTAAGCAGGGTGCCTCCTGCATTCATCAGGCTGTTGCTACGCTCTGGATTTAGGGTATCAACATGAACCGCTTCATTTCCAAACGGGAATAACGACAGACGGGTAATCTCCCAGCAGGAACGAGTCAGCGGAAGGGTGAAAATTAACAGAACGCTGACCACGGTCGCAAATAGCCAGGAGAGCGTGGTGATACATCCCCCTAGGATAAAATTGAGAATATTTAGAGCCGTGCGCATGATGCCTCTCTGTTGTAAAACGTTGGTAAAGAAATAAACCACGTCATTGTAACGTGTTTTTATTGTGGAGCGCGATTTCTCTGACGGGTAAACTGAGAACAATGAATATGTTGGGTGTGGCGACTATGGAATTAAAATCAACGTTATTGGGCAAACATCTGGCGCAACACCCCTACAATCGCGTCAAATTACTCACTGCTGGCGTTGAGGTGAGCGGAGAGCGCCATGAATACCTGATTCCCTTTAATCAACTGCTGGCAATCCACTGTAAACGCGGTTTGGTTTGGGGTGAGCTGGAGTTCGTCCTGCTAAACAATCAGGTAGTGCGTCTGCACGGTACGGAGTGGAACGCCACCCAGCATTTTTACCACCATCTCACCCTTAGCTGGAATCAATGGAGCCAGGAGATGGCCGCCGTAGCCGCCGAGGTATTGAATCAGCAATATCAGCGCCTGCAACAACTTGATAAGAGTGATGGCTGGCTACAATTTCAGGCAATTGAAGGCGTTCAGGCTGGTATTCGTGAGGCGTTAATATCTCTCCCTCTTCCAGCCTCTCGTTTGCCGGAGTTTCCTGAGTGTCAGCCAGGCTGGCAGGCCTGCCAAAGTTGGCTGAATCATGCGGATTTGTGCCGCGAACAGCATAACCAGCGTTGGACAGAAAAAATGCTCGCTGAACATGCTGACTTTTTCTCATCTATCGAAAGTTCTCCGCTCAATATTTCCCAGGCTCAGGCCGTGGTTAATGGCGAAAAGAACCTGCTAGTGTTGGCCGGAGCCGGGAGTGGAAAAACTTCGGTGCTGGTGGCTCGGGCTGGATGGCTGATAGCCCGCAAACTGGCAGATCCGCAGCAGATTTTATTGCTGGCCTTTGGCCGCAAGGCTGCGCAAGAGATGGAAGAGCGGATAACTGAACGCCTGCATACGGACGATATTCAGGCTCAAACTTTTCATGCTCTGGCGCTGCATATCATTGGGCAAGGCGGCCGTAAGCAGCCTCAGATAAGCGAGCTGGAAAGTGACACTGTGGCACGGCATAAGTTGCTAATTGAATGCTGGCAGAGTCAATGTCAGGAGAAAAAAGCACAGGCTAAAGGATGGCGCGACTGGTTAGCAGAGGAGCTGGGCTGGACGCTAAATGATGGAAGCTGGTGGCAGGATGAAAAGCTGGCTCGTCGGCTTGCACCTCGCTTAGACCGCTGGCTTGGTTTGATTCGCGGGCACGGCGGCAGCCAGGCGGAAATGATTGCGCAATGCCCGGAGGATATTCGGGCAGTATTCCAAAAGCGTGTGCGCTTAATGTCGCCACTGCTGAAAGCCTGGAAAACTGAATTAAAAGCGCAGGATGCCGTTGATTTTGCCGGGCTTATCCACCAGGCCATTAATGTGCTGGATAAGGGGCGTTTTGTCAGCCCGTGGAAGCATATTCTGGTTGATGAATTCCAGGATATCTCGCCGCAACGCGCGGCTCTGCTGGAGGCTCTTCGTCGCCAGAACTCACAGACACATCTATTTGCCGTGGGGGATGACTGGCAGGCTATTTATCGCTTTAGCGGTGCCAGCATTAATCTGACTACTGATTTCGAAACTCATTTTGGCCGCGGTGAGTCCCGGGCTTTAGATACAACTTACCGGTTTAATAGCCGAATTGGCGAGATAGCGAATGCGTTTATTCAGCAAAACCCGGAGCAGAAAGCGAAACCTCTTAACAGCCTGACGCGCGGAGATAGTAAAGCCGTTACGTTAATCCCTGAGACCCAGCTCGAGGCCTTGCTGGATAAAATGAGCGGTTACGTTAAGCCAGAGCAGAGAATTTTGATTTTGGCGCGTTATCACCATTTAAAACCGATGCTTCTTGCGCGGGCTGAAACTCGCTGGCCAAAGTTACATATTGATTTTATGACGGTTCACGCCAGTAAAGGACAGCAGGCAGATTACGTATTGGTGTTAGGGCTGCATAGCGGCGCGGATGGCTTCCCGGCTCCAGCCAGAGAGTCGATACTGGAACAGGCATTATTGCCTGAGCCGGATGGTTTTCCTGATGCGGAAGAGCGGCGCTTACTTTATGTGGCAATCACGCGGGCGCGTCATCGTGCCTGGCTACTGTTTGATCCGGAACGCCCTTCGGCTTTTGTAGAGCCTTTAAGAAAGCTGGGCGTTCCGGTCACGAAAAAACCGTAAACTACTTCAGTCGTTCAGCAAGATAGCGTTGATAATCAGGGATCTGAATATCAATACTATCGTTAAAATGCGGCGACTGGATTAGCATGTCAGCAGTAGACAGGTTGGTTGCTACCGGGATATTCCATACGGTTGCCAGGCGCAGCAAAGCTTTTACATCAGGATCGTGCGGTACGGCATTAAGTGGATCCCAGAAGAAAACCAGAACATCAATTTTCCCTTCGGAAATTTTAGCCCCCACTTGCTGGTCGCCGCCCATCGGGCCGCTCAGCATGGCATTAACCTCCAGGCCTACCTGCTGGCTAATCAGATTACCCGTAGTGCCGGTAGCATAGAGAACATGCTGTTGCAGCATGGTTCGGTTTTGAGCAACCCACTTTAGCAGCATCGATTTACAGTGGTCGTGTGCTACCAGCGCAATATGTTTCTGTGGCGCCAGAGTGCGAGTGGTCATTTCCATGAATAATTCCCGTAATAAATATATTGGCTACAGCTTACTTGATGGTTGTATAGCTTCAAGAGCCCAGATGGAAAAAACAGGGGGTATCAACCAATATGGCGTCTTTTCAGGCATCCGGGGGCTATTTTTGCAGCGAAGTGGGGGTAGGGCAGTTTAATGGATGTTGACCCTGAGCGAAAATCTCCCGAGCGGCAATGCCCTGACTGCGATTGTACTGAAGAGTTGCCAGTTCCATACAGTCAGCAATATCTGCCTGGGCGTGCTGCAGTCTATCGCGTACGACATCAATGGGATGACCCTTTTCATTACGTAGCCCAATCTGCGGCAGGCTGGTATCAGTGCCCGAGCCGGGCGTTAAAGTGAAGTGCAACCGCCGAATTCGCTGTGTGTCGACCGTGATAATTTCTGCTGCAGTTGCTTGTGGGGATGAATTTTGGGGAGATTCGATTCGCACAACTAACTGGTGCAGGCCGCTTTCGAGCTCGAGGCTTCCAGCACCACGTAGTAATGATGGAGCCACCTTTTTCCCGTCAAGCACCAGCAAATCCAACCGGTCATCAAGATACAGCGTCGTCGCGGCCTGAATTGACCAGGATAAGGTCAGGCCAATCAGCAACGACACAAGTCCGGTTTTTAACATGATATTCCTGGTGATAATGACTACGGGCCCGTAATGTATCAAAGTTTTTCACATGGCGCGCAGTATTCATATCTAGAAATATCTAACTGGCATTTTTAGTCAATAGGCGATTCAGGCGGTCTTGAAATTGTTTAAAACTTCGACACGTCGCGGTTGGGCGTCTCTTCAGCAATGACTCCTGCCCCCTGAAGGCATTACGCTATATTAACGTTCAGGCTGGCAGCCCAATAAGCTGCTATAACTTCCAGTTTAGTGAAGCGGACCCTGCGATAGATTTAACCGTCATAAATCGGTCTGCTTATGAGAGGGATACATAATGAATGATATCGAGATTTCAGCGCTGCTTAGGAATACCAAAACCATTGCTTTGGTGGGAGCCAGCGACAAACCCGATCGGGCAAGTTATCGGGTCATGGCTTATCTGCTGAGCCAGGGATATCACGTGATACCTGTCTCTCCTAAAGTGGCAGGAAAAACGCTGCTGGGGCAGGCTGGATACGCGCGTCTGGCCGATATTCCAGAGCCAGTTGATATGGTCGATGTGTTTCGCCAGCCGGAGGTAACCCCGGATATTGCTCGCGAAGCGGTTGCTATTGGTGCAAAAAGCCTATGGCTGCAACTGGATATAGTGAACGACGAAGCAGCCGCAATCGCTCGGGATGGCGGATTGCAGGTGGTCATGGACAGATGCCCAAAAATAGAGATACCCCGCCTCGGCATGGAGAAATAGTTCCCATAGTCAGATAAGAAAAAACCGGCCTGGGCCGGTTTTTTATCGTTGAAACAGGATCTTGGTTTAATAGGGCTAATTTCGAAGCCCGGGAGCCTGCAGCTGGCGCTGAATACTGGCGGCCAGTTCATCCAGGGAAGGTTGCTCTGGATGCTCAGCGCTAAGTTCGCCGCTAAGCTGAGCTTCGGCCAGATAGGTACGTATCGGCTTACCTTCTTCGTCTTCAATCACAACGTGATACCAGGGGGCATTGCGCAGGTTGTCATTGAGAGCCATATCATCGCTCTCTGGTTCTTCGAGCGAATACTCGGCGTCAATATCAACGATGACGCCAAGATACCCTAACAGGGAGTGGCGAACTTGCTGGCCAATTCCGAATTTACTGGCAATCATAATGACCTCCTGTAAGCGTTTGGTCTGCAGTTAATATGTGGTCACTCCCGGCTATTTCAAGTCAGATGACCCGGCAGGCAAACCCTTTCAGATATAGCCCTTCAGGGTAGGTGGCCAGTACCGGATGATCCGCTGCCTGGCGGAATGTCTCTATAAATTGTACGTCACGGCCAGCATCCAGGGCGGCATCAGCGATAATTTTCTGGAACAGATCCTGAGTCATCAGGCCGGAACAGGAGAATGTCAGCAGAGTACCCTCCGGGTTTAGCAGCTGCATCGCCAGCATATTAATATCTTTATAGCCGCGGCAGGCACCGGTTAACTGTGCTTTGTTTTCTACAAACTTAGGCGGATCCATAACGATGACGTCGAACTTCTCACCATTATCCCGATAACGGCGCAGCAACTTGAATACGTCATCCCGGACAAAGTCGGCCCGGCTGAGATCAAGCTGGTTGATCTCCACATTGCGGCGCGCCACATCCAACGCATCCTGAGAAGTATCTACGCTCACCACCTCTTTGCAGTCGCCCATCAGCGCTGAAACGGCAAATCCACCGGTATACGAGAAGCAGTTCAAAACGCGTTTGCCCGCTACGTAACGGCGGGTGGCGAAACGGCTGTCGCGCTGATCCAGATAGTAGCCGGTTTTGTGTCCAGTTTTGATATCTACCAGCAGCTTCATTCCGTGTTCTTCGATAATCAGATTCTCTGGCGGCACCTCGCCCAGAACTGGGCCTTGCATCAGTTCCAGGCCCTCTTTTTTGCGCACGGCAACATCGGAGCGGTCGTAAATGCTGCATTCTGGATAGCAGGTTTGCAGGGCGGTGAGCAGGGCTGCGCGTTGATATTCTGCCCCGGCGGACAGCAACTGAAGCACCAGGAAATTATCAAAACGATCGATAGTGACGCCGGGCAGGCCATCCGACTCTCCGGCAATCAGCCGGTAAGCATTTAGCCCGTCGCGCGCAGCCAATACATCGCGAAGGCGTTGAGCGGTTTTCAGGCGGCGTACAAAGAAGTCCTGATCAATTTGTTCGCTGGAGTCGAAGCTCCAGACGCGGGCGCGGATCTGGGACGATGGCGACCAGGCTCCGCGAGCCAGCCATTTTCCCTGAAAATCTACGATATCAATAGTTTCGCCAGGGGTCGGTTTCCCCTCCATGCGGGCTACGGCACCGGAAAATACCCATGGGTGGCGGCGCAAAAGAGATTTCTCGCGTCCTTTTGATAGTACCAGGCGAGCAAGGCTACCGGCATCAGAGTTATGGCGTGACTGTGAATTATTCATTTGGTGAACCCCTGGAAAAGCAAGAAATCTGGCGGCATAGGCAGTAGATGAACCTGAATAGTGTATCTGGTCATCCGGGTATTGGCCGCGAAACGGCGCGTAGAGTAGCACATGACGGGAGGGCATGGCTCTGAGAAATCAGTTTAGAAGAGTGTTTGTAGACATCATGTACCGATAGGTACGGGGAAATGATGATGCTTAAATAAATCACGCCGGAAGCGCGTCAAATAGGGACGACGCGATTCCGGCGAGAAGCTATCGTTTCTAAGATTAAATCTTAGAAAGAACGATGGAAGTTCACGATAGGCAGAACTGGTACGGCAGCATCGCCTGCGTAGTTGATCAGACCAATCTGCAGACCTTCCAGGTGGTTAGTTACGTTGAACAGACCGAACTGGAAGTTAGTGCTATCAGCAAAGTTGAACGCACCGATATCGGTAGTGGTGTGGCCAGTAGCAACGTTGATGGCGCTCAGGTTCAGACCGGTAACGTTGTTAGCAACGTTGACCGCGCCCAGGTTAACACCTGTAACATCATTTGCCAGGTTAACAGCACCCAGGTTGAAACCGGTCATGTTGTTAGTCCAGTTCAGGGCACTCACGTTAACACCGGTGACGTCGCCGGAGCGGTTGATTGGGGCAACGTTCACACCAGTGATGTTACCTTCGCTCCAGTTAGCGATACCTGCAACGTTAACACCTTCCAGATCGCCAGTATGGTTCAGGACGCTGAGGTTAACACCTTTGGTATCGCCGCCGGTCCAGTTAACCGCACCAACGTTCAGGCCTTCAACGTGACCTTCGTTCACGTTACCCAGAGCGCCGATGTTTACACCAGTAACGTTGGTGTTGTGGTTCAGAACGGTGACGTTAGCACCTTTCATGTCGTTGTCAGTCCAGTTGGCGATGCCAGCGTTCAGACCTTTCATGTTGCCTTCGTTCCAGTTAGCGATAGCGCCAACGTTCAGGCCGGTCATGTTACCGTTGTGGTTTACCAGGCTTACGTTAGCGCCGGTAGCGTCCTGCTGAGTCCAGTTGAGCGGGCTGACGTTCAGACCGGTCATGTTACCAGTACCGTAGTTAGCCAGAGCAGCCACGTTCAGACCGGTCATGTTACCAGTACCGCCCATAGTGCCTTCAGTATTTACCAGACCCAGGTTTACACCAGTAGTCTGTGCAGTACCGCTGTAAAGACCAACGTTAGCACCGGCCAGATCGCCGACCTGGTTAGCCAGACCAAGGTTTACACCATTGTCTGCGCCGCCATGCCAGTTAAACAGGGAAACGGCAGCACCGTTCATGCCGTTGCGGATGTGGGAGCCAGCTGCAGCGCCAAGCTGGAAGCCGTTCAGGTGATCCATTTCGGAATAACCCAGAACTGGCAGGTCAAAACCATTTACAGAACCAGTATCCCCGTAAAGGAAAGCACCGTGGAAGCCATTAACTTCCTGGGCATCCGGCAGATTACCGAATGAAGACACCTGTACAGGAACTGCGTAGCTCGCTGCAGAAAACATCGCGCATGAAAGTAATAAACTTAAAGTTGAACGTTTCATTTTTTAATCTCGATTATTATACGGAAGAGATTGAGTATCATTATCTTCAGATTTAATGCTATTCGCGTCTTTAACGGCGGCAATAATAGCTACTCAGAATGAACAGAAATAGTTCGTTATCCACACAGTTCATCCGTTTGGAGGATAAGATACTGAATCAGATTAATTTTATTTGCCTGAAAGTGCTTCTGTCATATTTATTTTTGGATTAATAAATAACCGGTATTTGCTAACTTACTAAAATGTATGGTTAAATTTGATTGTTCCTGGCTCGATTTTTTTTGTATAGGGCAACAATAGTTAAATTTGACTGTACTACCATCTGAGGAGAAATATTAATAAGTGTTACTTTTATTGTCCTCTGGTTGCGTTGGGGTGTAATCAGAATGATATAAAGAGGGAGCGCTTTTTAACCGAAAGATACTATTTAAATACTAATTTGATTTTCTTAGACTGATTTTGATTTAAATTTGGTAGCAATAAAAACCTCCCGGAATAACTATTCTTCATTTCCATGTCATTAACTTCCATCTTCATGATTTTTATAACGATGGAAGGAGGGAAATGGCAATTTGCTATGCTGAGTGGGTACGCATTAGTCTGTTACGCCTTGTTAAGGCACATAAGTTAGGGAGAGGTCCATCATGTCACAAGTCAGCATGCTTATCTGGGTATATGGCCGCGTGCAGGGTGTAGGGTTTCGCTATAGCACTCAACAGCAAGCCAGATCTCTGGGAATAAGCGGATATGCCCGCAATATGGATGATGGAAGCGTAGAAGTACTGGCCAGCGGTGATGAAGAAAGTGTCAAACGGCTTGTGGCCTGGATTGAGGCCGGAGGCCCGCGCAGCGCGCGGGTCGAGAAAGTAGTATCAGAACCTCATGCTGCCCCACAGGACCACGGGCAGTTTAAGATCCGTCACTAAATACATTTAACCGGCTTAGGCAGCCCGGCAATTTTGGTTGCCTGCTTAGCCGGCCCCTTAGGGAAAAGGCGATATAGGTAGCGGCTGTTCCCTTTCTCTTCCCCTAGTTTTGTCGCCATCGCTTTTACCAGCATACGTATTGCCGGGGAGGTATTAAACTCCAGGTAGAATTCACGGACAAAACGTACCACTTCCCAATGCTCAGGCGTTAACTCAATGCCTTCTCCAGCGGCGATAACGGGCGCCAGCGCTTCCTGCCATTGCTGAGGATTTTTCAGATAGCCTTCGCTATCGGTTTCAAACTGCTGGTCTTCGAAGATTAACATGTTAGTTCACTGCAAATTACGGACTGGCGTCAGTGTAGCAAAAAACCGATTTGGTAATAAGAGTCGAAAGCACCAGTCTTGAAGACGTTGCCAACTGCGATAGTCATAAAAAAGCCGGCAATTAAGCCGGCTCGATTGCAGTATAGGGTGAGGGGGTTAGTCGCGGCTGGCGAAGCCCAGCAGGCTAAGAAGGCTGACAAAAATGTTGTACAGCGATACATAGAGGCTTACGGTTGCGCGAATGTAGTTTGTTTCCCCGCCGTGAATAATATTGCTGGTCTCAAACAGGATAAGCCCTGAAGACAGCAGAATAAACACTGCGCTTATCGCCAGATGCAGCCCCGGCAATTGCAGGAAGATGTTAGCAACCATGGCGACTAACGCCACAATTACGCCTGCCATCAGCATGCCGCTCATAAACGACATATCTTTACGAGTGGTCAGCACGTAGGCGGAGCATCCCAGGAATACGGCAGCAGTACCGCCCAGGGCCATGGCGATAACATCGCCCATACCGGCAGACAGATAGGTGTTGAGCATTGGCCCCAGGATATATCCCATGAAGCCGGTAAAAGCGAAGGCCGCCAAAATGCCGGTAGGCTTATTGGCCAGGCGATAAGTTAAAAACATCAATCCATACATACCCACCAGGGTGATTATCAGACCCGGTGCAGGCAGTGCCAGCATAGTGCTGGCAGTAGCCGTCAGGGCCGAAAACCCTAATGTCAGGCTAAGAAGAAAGTAGGTATTACGCAGCACCTTATGAGTGCTGAGTAGCGATGTTCTGTCCCGCGAGGAAGTAATTATGCGATCCATTGAATACGCTCTCTTTTATTACAGGTGTTGTAGGTTTTCAGCATAACCACCGTTATTAAAGGTAGAAAGGGGTTTTACCCATCTTTACCCTAACGTGCGCAAACCTAAAAGTTGCAAAACAGGGCAGAATATCAGGGTATTAGCTGGAGGGTAGGTGGGATATCTCTGCAAGATAAACAGAGAAAAACACGGCTGGGAGTAAAAGCTATTCGAAACGGCTCCAGCGCGCTCTCCTTATAAGAGTTCTTATTATAAGAAGTGAGGTATCTAACGATGGGTGCCTTGATTAACCCTGGATAACCGCGCAATGGTGGCTTACTGCTCATTTCAGGATGCGATCGGCAGGGCAGGGTAGGGTGGATGAAAATCAAGCTATAAAGCAAATGAGATACGTCTATGCAGCCACTTAACGGTAGCTGGTGAGAGAAAATCGACTAACCATAGAATAAAACCAACGGGTAATACATACGCACAATAACTTAGCAGGCAATAGTGAGATTCAAAATCACGGGGATATTTTGCTGATAAAAAAGACAAATTGATTTAATTATCAGCAGTTAATCAAGTTTTTTCGTTTTTTAAGCCATTCAATGAAAAAAGGGGTTTACACGTCCGGCCCGGATGTTTATAGTGCGCCTCATTCCGGAAGTGTGGCCGAGCGGTTGAAGGCACCGGTCTTGAAAACCGGCGAGGGGAAACCCTCCCAGAGTTCGAATCTCTGCGCTTCCGCCATATTAAACAAGGGGTTACCGAAAGGTAGCCCCTTGTGCTTTATGGCTCTTGGTATAGTGTTGGTATATTCACTTGGTATATTCCTCATCCCCGCCATTCAAATTTTTGGGCATTGGCACGTTCAGAGTTGGTGAGATCTTTGTCTTTCTGTCATAAACCAACACCTGGCTTTCTGTTTTATGCCCGCTGAATAGCTGCTTGTCCCTGCTGCTCCCGTCATAGTCTGAAATAGCCTTGGCTTTGATATCATGAAATGTGCCTGGTATTGGCCGGCCCACCTTCAGCTCAGCTGCTTTTTTTGCTTCATTCCAACGGGTGTTAAACGTTTTAGGGTGCATTCTTCCAGAAGAGGCTCCGGGAATGACATAGCCTTCAGCTGTTCGCCCAACTAGCTTTTTTATCGCGAGTTCAATAGCGTCTCTGAGGCGAGGGGACCAACTCTTAATTTGCTTTTTCCCAGTTTTGTTTTGCTTAATAAATATCCCTTCATCATTTATATCAGACCAGCGAAGATCAAAAACATCACCCTGGCGTGCCGCGCATAGGTAGGATATTTCCATGGCAACCCTGACTTCTGTTGGTGCGCATTCATAAATAGCCAGGTAGTCCGCATCAGGAATGTATACATCTCTATCTGCGAGTGTGAACTTCCTAATCCCCTTACAGGGATTCCCTTTCACATATCCCCTCTCATATCCCCAGCCAAAGACCCGAGACATACTGGATAGTTCTTGGTTGGCTTGGTTTTTGCTGACAGTGCCGCGCTTATCCATATAAATACGGACCTGCTCGATCCGTATATCATCCGCACGCATATTGCCAAATACGGCAAGTAGTTTTTTTTGGTGTTGGTGGTAATCTTTTTGGGTGCGTGGAGCCAGCTCAGTAAAAACAGGGCTACCCAAAAAAAGCCCCCAAAGCTTTGAAAATGTCATAATTACGCGAGTTTTTGCCTTCTCTTCCTCATAGCGAGCCCATAATTTAGAGATGCTGGTATCACGTATTTTTCCCAGGCTTACACTTTGCTTTGTCCCTTTTGGTTTCCAGACATAACTGAATTTGTTTTTACTTACCCTAGGAGGAAGCTGGGCATCTTTTGGATCTTTGCGTGGTCGTCCCATAGATGGCGTCAAAATTCGGTTCTGTTGCGACATATTCATCAACCTGCGGCAATTTGGTAACTTCTGGGGATAGGTGCTTTCGCAAGACGATCGGTTGGTTTTTACCATCAGTTGTAAATGGAATGCCGTGAGACCGTAGTTGTCGTTGCTGAGCTGTGTATCGCCTATACCCTGTTATTTCAGTGAGTTCCGCGGGTGACAGTGTTAATTCGTACATGGCTATCACCTCTGATAGCCGGTCGTGTAAATATAAAAGACCGGCATGTGTCGTTCTGAAATTAGGAAATCATTTGGCGGTTAATTTTTTCCAGATGGTTGAAACGTATTTCACCTGGTGCAGGGCATCAGCCAGGGCGTTATGTTTCTCACCTTCGAATGGAATATCTCTGTGATTTATACCGATGACTTTTCCCATCTCAACAACAGTCCGCACGTCGCGGATATTGAAGAATTTCCACGGAATGGAGAGACTGCATAGTCGGTAGCTATTCTCGAGGATTACCGGGTCAAAGCTCGCGCCATTACCCCAGATCTGAACTGATGCAGGTCCATTGGCTGAGTTTTCAGCAATGAATGAACTCAGAGCTGCCAGCACTTCGTTCAATGGCAGGCATTTATCAGAGACAATTTCCGCGCGCGCTTCAGCGGACTGGCGCAACCACCATAGAACGGTGTCAGGATCCATCACGGCGCCAACGGTAACCGACGATGCCAATGAAATGGTTTTATAGAACGTCTCGCCAGTTTTCCCTGTCTCTGGCGTGAAAAATACTGCGCCTATAGCAACCACAGCTGCATCAGTACGTGTCCCCATCGATTCAATATCAATCATCAGGTGCGTATATAGGGCGGAAGAATCATTAATAGGTTGACCGGTCATCACATCATCAGTAACGATCCCTGCTGGCGCTGCTGGCGCTGCTGGCGCTGCTGGCGCTGCTGGCGCTGCTGGCGCTGCTGGCGCTGCTGGCGCTGCTGGCGCTGCGGAGCCCATCAACCCATCAATGGAGTAGAGTCCGCCAGCGACTTTTTTAAGTTCTGGCTGTGGCTCGGCGATTGGCGTTGCGGGGGTAACATTGACCTCATCAATGATTTCTTCAGTTGATGATAACTGACGCGCTGCGGCTAGAGTTATTGGGGTAGGGTGCTGGTGGTCTGTCTCTGTTAAATTCCGACGCACATAGTCAAGCAACTCTGTTTTATCGTCATGAATGTTTTCCGGGGCAGAACGGACCAGAGCAAAAATTTCTGCGCGAGAATAATCCAGAATGCCGGGGCATTTCCTGAGAACATCACTCCAAACTGACCAAGGGGCTTTATTATCCTGAATCATCTCTTTGGCGCGCCGATGGACACCTACAGGTATTTCGTAGATATCATAATCACCAGGAAATAACGCGCATGCGATTTCAATATCGAGTACATCCAGGGTATGGGTCAGCTCTGGGTTACGATCAGTTAGCATGCAGCTACCAGCTGATGTATTAACATCGGTACGCTGGATAGCGCTAGTGCGCTTTCCTGCCACCCAGTCTTTCAGAAGCAGGCCGCGGTCAATATATTCGGTGCCAACCCACGCCTTGAGAAACTGAACCATTAAAAATAGTTCTGGTGCTTTATTTTCCAGTGGCCAGATTTTTTTAACAGCATCGGTCAATTTCCACAGGTCAGCCAGTTTGTAGCTTTTAATCTCTGGATAACTTCCTGCTGCCAGCAATAGGTTTTGAACGTAGGTGTTATCCGTGTCCATTTCCAGACTACCCACCTCTACGCGATCAGCCTTTTTAATGTGGTAACGAAGTTTTGGGCTGATTAGTTGAGAAATGAGTTGTAATGGAAAGCGGAGTTTCACAATTGGATATTCCATATTGTCCGTGTCAACTGTCGATGTAGTGGTCACCTCATCTGGCTGGGTGCCAGCAGACCCTTCATTTTCTGTAGAGAAGGTTTCTGCATTTTCAGTAGTATTTTGTTCTAAAGCGCTTTCGGCAACTTTATGCCAGGTACGACCGTCGTCCTGCAGTTCGTAGCGGTCGCACCATGATTCGTCGAGCTCGCGCTCTTCAGGCAAATCATCGGTGATAAACCAGTTGGTGCGAACAGGTTGCAGATAATCTGCGCCGCGGCCGGTTTCGATATCAGCATCTTCAAGAATGTTGGCAATTTCACGTTCTGCGCGAGAGTCAGATTTAGCTGAGAACCAGCAGAAAAGGCTTTTAGCGTCGGCGGCTTTTGCTTTGGCCTTAATAAGATATGCGTAATTATTCATTGATTTCAGGTTCCTTTGAGTTATAGGATACCCGAGCCGGTGATAGCGCCCTCGGGTGTGGTCATTGGTCAAAACTCGATTCCAGCCCTCTTTGGTCGGAGGTCTGGCGTACTAACCCGCTTCGGCGGGTTTTTACGTTCTGGTTAGCCCCAGCCGGCCCAATCATCCAAAGCTTTTTGCAATACTTTTTTGGCCTCTTTGTGGCTCAGTGGTAATGCGTCTTTTATTGCTTTAGCGAGGCCATGAGCGACCATTTCGATCGCTTCTATTTCAAATTCATGTTCCTGCCAAAGTTGGGCGGAAACATCATCCTCAACTTCATCCCGGATGTGCTCTTTCACTTCCAATACTGAAAGTTTTCCGATCAGGTCTTCAGCTGTTGCGTTGCTAAATTTCAAGGCCAGTTCGTTAGCAGACATGGCTTTATCCTCTGGGAAAAAGGCCCGCCGCGCGGACGGGCAAAGCGATTTCTCCAACAACCAGAACAGAATCAGCTCCTGTTCGGTTGCGATGGCAGTATTACCATCACAATGCCTGGCGCCAGGCATTAGGTTGGCAATGCGGTTATTGGTCAAAACTCGATTAAACGGCCGGTGCTTCACCGTCGGTATGGATAATCCCCTCCACTGGGTAACATGCAGCATCAACATGCTGGTCAACGGCTGCGGCTTCGCATTCTTTTTGGCTGGTGTAAACGCCTAAAACGGAATCTTGGTATGAGCCATCAGTCATCCCAATGGTCAGAACCAGTGCGAACAGCGGCCCCATCAGCGAGTACCTGCCGGAACCAGATTCGGCTCAACGCGGCGCGACGAGTAAGGGCGGCGGATATTGCGCAGGTTTCCCAGCGGTTCATGCCAGTACATCCCTTCGCGATAGTCGAACGACACCAGCCATGCAGCGCCAGTTTTACCGTTGCGCATTGGTATTGCGCGCCCATTATTTGGGATAGAGTTAGCCACAAGACACCTCCGTTATTTTCAGTTAAGCCAGTCAGCTGTTGCCTTATCGCCGGCCAGCGGAACGTTTAAACCTGCTGCGCACTTCTTTAACCACCTCATCCCGGTCTTCATACGCCCCGGGCGGCTACTGCGTGGGCATCCTGCCTTGGTGATTTGTACAGTATGGAGATAAGGCTACAAATAAACATATCAGTAGTCAAATGAAAAATGATATTTTTGATATCAAATTTGTGTATTTGATATGGTAGGTAGGAGTTGCGGGCGAAAAAAAAGCCGCATAAGCGGCTTTAATAAGTAGGAATTTATTCGGATGGAGGCTCTATTTTTCTTTTTTTAAGATACTCAGCCATAAACCTATCAAGTTCATCTAATCGGGTTTTGGCCAGCTCGATGAACCGATCCTGTTCAGATTCCGGAAGTTGGTCGAAGATATTTAGCAATAGTTGCTGCTGATCGGATAAAACTGTCTTGCTTGCAGTTAAGGACGCGAGTTTTTCCTCCTCCTCTTCTGACATGAAAAACCAATAAAGAGGTTTTCCTAATGCCTCAGGGAAAAGGGCCAACTTTTCCTTGCGCGGGAAAATGCCCGAGTTACACCAGTTACTGACTGTCTGCGAGTTTACGCCCACTCGTCTGCCTAGCTCGGATTGAGATATCCCTGCATCCTCTAAAGCTTTTTGCAGCCTGTCTTCAAAATTCATAATCAGATCCGTTACCAGCCTAGGCTGTAAGCATACAAAGTTTCTTTTCAGTTGTGACCTGTTAAATTCCCTTGACACTGATAAGTTTTATATCAATCATATGATATGTAAATTAGGGGGGCATATGCAGGACATTATTCAACAAAAAATCTTAGGAATTTGTGGTTCTCAATCTGAGCTGGCCCGCCGTCTAGGGAAAAATTCTCAGACTGTTTCAGTTTGGTTTCGAACTCAAGTTGCCAGCACGGAGGTCATTAAGACCAGCCGCGCACTAGAGTGGCGCGTTACACCACATGAACTCCGTCCAGACCTCTACCCAAACCCAACTGATGGTCTTCCTCGGGAGGAATAACCAATGCAATCACTCAGCTATCAACAGGATAGTTACCGAGCCTCTGAATCGGTGAAACGTGAAAATCAGTTTTCGTTACCGCGGCGGGCTGTTCGCCAGCATCAGAAAATCTTCGCTGCAGTTCGTGCGTGGGAGTCAACCATCCCCGGGCGGGCCCAGCAACAAATAGCCATGCTGGTGGCTGAAAAATGGCAACTCATCGGTGGGCGGGGTGTAACTGTCAACAAACAGAACCTTTACCGCTATCTGAAAAACGAGGGGGGTAGCGAGAAATACACGCGTTATGTGCTGCTGCTCGCTCCGGCGATCGCCGAGGCGATGCCTATCGAGATAGCGCGCGCCTACGGCCTGAAAAACGGTTTAACCGAACAGGAGCTGGTGGCGAGCGCCCTGAAAGAATGCGCTGAGGCGCAGCAGGCCAAGTTAACCGGCGCGCCGGTGCAGAGGCTTGAGAAAGAGGTCAGGGAGGGCATGGAGGCGCTGCTACGGCTCATGCCACCTGATAACTGGAACGGCGTCCTGACCAGCCTTACAGCGATGTTAGGCGGATGTCTGTAATCGAGTTTTGACCAATGACCATTAATGCATTTTTTAACGAGGTTTCTGATGGCCCGTATTAGAACGGTTAAACCGGAATTCTGGACTGATGAAAAAGTCGTTGAATGCTCAATTCCGGCTCGCCTCATGTTTATCGGGCTGTTTAATTTTGCGAATGATCGCGGGTGTCTCGAGCGCTCACCGAAGCGGCTCAAAATGCAGATATTCCCGGCTGATGTAATCGACTGTGAGCCGTTGATAAAAGAGCTGATCGCTCATGGATTACTCACTGAGTATTCAGTGAGTGGTAACGAATATCTTCACATCAAGGGTTTCCTCAGGCACCAGAAAATTAACCGGCCTTCGGTTTCAAAATTACCGCTTCCACCGGAACTGGCTGAAAAAGAAGAAAAAAAAGAACAGACCGAACCTCAACCACTCAATGAGGAGTTAGTGAGGTTTCAAACACCACTCAGTGAGCCCTCCATGAGGAATCAGGGAGGGCTCACTGACGGAAGGGAAAAGGAAGGGAAAAGGAGTAAAGAACTAGAGAGAGAGAAAGGCGCGCTCGAGGAGTTTTCTCAAAGCGTCTTCGCCACCCCAGTCAGCCAGATTGGAAAAATCCAGATCACCACCGACTGGCTCCCTGGAAATGATTTTGTCCGGCAGGCGGCGCTATGGGGAATAAATCTCGGTACTGAGCCCGGTTACACACCTGAGGAGCTGCAGCAATTTAGGGATTACTGGATCTGCGAGGGGCGAGTTAAACACCAGCAGCAATGGGAACAGACATTTGCGCAGAGCCTGCGTTCGTCGCGTGGATCCACCGTCGCCGGTCAACAGCGCCGTAAAAACCGTAATGATTTGCCGGGCGTTAGCGTGCCGGATAACAAGATCCCGCCGGGATTCAGAGGGTAGATATGAGCAATTTAACCGGTTTTATGCAGCGCCTGCAGCGGGTTATGCCCGAGGGCGTTACGCCAAAATTCACGACAGCTGCCGAACTGATGGCATGGCAGCGTGAGGAGGGAGCGCGCCGCGGCGCCGAGGTCAACAAAGCCAACCAGGCCGCGCGGGCTGAAAAGATTTTCGGGCGTTCCGGGATATGCAAACTCCACCAGGGCTGTTCGTTCGCGAATTACGAGGTTAGCGGCGATGGCCAGCGCCAGGCATTCACCCGAGCTAAGAGCTACGCGCACAACTTCGGCCAGGGTTTTGCCAGTTTCGTTTTTAGCGGTGGCTGCGGTACCGGGAAAAATCATCTCGCGGCGGCGATAGGAAACTACCTGCTGGATCGTGGGCATACGGTCCTGGTGGTCACCGTTCCCGAACTGATGTTACGGGTTCGAGCCTGCTACGACGGCGGGGAATCAGAGGCGCAGCTGCTGGACAATCTGTGCAAGGTTGATCTGCTGGTTCTGGACGAAGTTGGCGTTCAGCGGGAGACGCGCGGGGAGTTTGTAATTTTGAATCAGATTATCGACCGCCGGCTGGCGGCGATGAAACCGGTCGGCGTGCTGACCAATCTCAACTACGACGAGGTGAAACGGGTATTAGGTGAGCGGGTTATCGACCGACTCACTATGGACGGCGGGATGTGGGTGAATTTCACCTGGGGCAGTTACCGCCGAAATGTCAGCCACCAGCGGCTGGCCAAATAAAAATCGAGTATTGACCAATGACCATAGACCAAAAAATGCTTAACAGGGTGAATGACCTGATTCACTCGCGGAACTGCACAACCATTAAAAACCTCATGGAGCAGCTGGGGATAACCCGGAGAGAGGCGGAATCATCGCTACAGGAATTACGCCGCCAGAACTTGGCATTTGTGCTCATGCCATTTGGGCATTTCCCGACGCAGGAAGAAGCCAACGCCTGGTCGGATATGAATGCCGCCGAACGGCTGCGGATGGGTGATACCCGGCGTAACCACATGCCGCGCGGTAAGCCCGCACCGGTAGTGGTTTTGGACGATGAAGAATCGGTTTTCGATACCTGCCGCCGGAACTGGAGCGGCTATCGCTGGCACAAAATTTTCGGGAGCAGGGCTCATGGATAACAACGCAGTGAAAGAACGCGGAATGATTTTTAACGCTGAGATGGTTCGCGCCATCCTCGACGGACGGAAGACGCAGACGCGGCGGATAATCAGTGATCGGCATATTCACCTAATCGACGCCGCATCGCAGGTCGGAGAGTGCTATCCATTGGAGTCCGGCGTAGACCACGGCAACAGCCAGAGCTATTACCGCGAACATTGTCCGTTCGGAAAGCCTGGCGACCGTATCTGGGTACGGGAAACATGGTCGCAGCTCGGCAACGAAGACGGCTGCGCTATCAACTGGAATGATGAACTGGTGAAAGGTGGTGGCCCGGAAGCCGCCCGGATATACCGCGCCAGTTGCGAGCAAAAGCCGGGTAACTATGGGCTATGGTCAATCCCTGACGATGCTTTCTGGAAGCCTCACACCGATAGCATGGAGTTTGAAGGTGCCTGGCGCCCATCGATCCACATGCCGCGCTGGGCCAGCCGTATCACGCTGGAAATCACCGACGTGCGCGTAGAGCGGCTGAACGATATCAGCCAATCAGATGCTTTATCGGAAGGAATGCCGGTTAGCCACCCATCCATCGATTCGGTTTCGCGTAGTTTGGGATACCCAGATTTCTCACGCTCGGCATTCGCTCAGCTGTGGCAGTCCATCTATGGCGAAGAATCCTGGCAGGCTAACCCCTGGGTATGGGTAATCGAGTTTAAGCGCGTGGAGGGTGAGTGATTATGACAGTCATCGTGGAATGCATTGAGGGAT
The DNA here is from genome assembly GCA_022846635.1 of Salmonella enterica subsp. enterica serovar Choleraesuis. Classification (GTDB taxonomy): domain Bacteria; phylum Pseudomonadota; class Gammaproteobacteria; order Enterobacterales; family Enterobacteriaceae. Next base: position 2,691,499 of record AP025685.1, on the reverse strand, counting down.
ATGGCGACTGGACTGTCGGCCATCGTTACGCGGGGGAATTAGAGGCTGGTGGATTTATTGGCCTGAAATCTGACGACCCGGAAGACGATTATCTCTGGAGCGCTGACTCGCGGCAGGAATATGACCGTGGAACCGACACATTTGCCACGCTCTGGTTTCTGCCTGGCATCGATGGCGTTTTGTTTCGTGAGGTGGAGCAATGACTAACAGCGAACTGATAGCGCAGATAGAGTCCGCGGCCAACGAGGAGCTCATGTGCCGTGCTGCCTGCGATACCTCGGACCAATGGCAGGATGTTGCCAGCCCCGAAAATATCCTCCAGTTGGTGGCGTATGTGCGGGAGCTAGAGGCCAGCCACGCCAAGCTGCGCGGCAGCGGTGACGGGCATGCCGATAAAGGTAGAGGGAGGCCAATGAATAACATCGACAAACAGGCGCTGAAAATGTCGATGCAGCGCGTTTACGAGATATCTAAAGGCTCGACCATGATTGTCGGAGAAAAAGAACGGCTTGCTAATACTGCTCTCTATCTTTCTGACGAGCTTAACACTGCTACGGCGGCGTTTCAGGCTGCTGGGTTTGCACAGCTTGATGCAGAAGAAAAGTTGGAGGCCGCAGACAGGCGCATAGCCGAGCTGGAGTCCAGAACGCTGACGATTCCTCTGCCAAAACGCAAATGCGCTGAGGACTACGTTGATGAGTTTTTTGATAACTCTGACGCAGCGGCCATTTATAACGCCTGCCGTTTAGAGTGCGAGGTAAAAATAAAAAATGCCTGCGCTGCCGCTGGCATGCCGGTAAAAGTGGAGGGCGGGAAATGATATCTGCAGCTGTAGATCCGGCTCTGTATTACGCCACTCAGCGAATAATCGAACTCGAGCGCCTGCTGCTGGTGGATGTGCAGGAAACCGTCTGGCCCGCCGAGGTCGGCATGGTAATGAATCAGGTTGAGCGCGCTGGGGAGCTGCCGATGCACCACCAGCAACGCCTGCAACACCACATCAATCGTATGTGGCTCGAAAAATTACCGGTGCCAGAAATTATTACTGCGGCCAATGCGCTGGCCGCTGCGATGGGGAAATACGCGTGAACGAGATTATTGTTGATAATTTTGCCGGTGGCGGTGGGGCCAGTACCGGGATCGAAATGGCTATCGGCCGCAGCGTTGATATCGCGATAAACCATGACCCAAACGCGATCGCTATGCATACCACGAACCACCCGCAGACGTTGCATTACTGCGAGAGTGTTTTCGATATTAATCCGCTGGTGGCTACCGCTGGCCGCCCGGTTGGGTTGGCATGGTTTAGCCCGGATTGCAGGCATTTTTCCAAAGCGAAAGGTGCTAAGCCTGTTCAAAAAGAAATCAGAGGGTTGGCTTGGATTGTTCTGCGGTGGGCACTGGCGGTGCGGCCGCGCGTGATGATGCTGGAGAACGTGGAGGAGTTTAAAACGTGGGGACCCTTGGTTGATGGCGTTCGGCCGGATCCGACCCGGACTGGCGAGACGTTTAAAGCGTTCTGCGCGATGCTTTCTGATGGCCTGCCTGACTGGCATCCGGCGATTGCGGAGGCGTGTGAATTCCTGGGTATCTCCGAGGATAGCGAGCAGGCTGCGCAGCTGGTAACCGGGCTGGGTTATAACGTCGATTACCGGGAAATGCGGGCCTGTGATTATGGGGCTCCGACGATCAGGAAAAGATTTTTCATGGTCATGCGTAGTGATGGCGAACGGGTGACATGGCCAGAGCCGACTCATGCGGATCCCAAATCACCGGCGGTACAAGCTGGTAAATTGTTACCCTGGCGTACAGCTGCCGAGTGTATCGACTGGTCTATCCCGGCGCCGAGCATTTTCGACCGCAAAAGGCCGCTTGCCGAAAACACGCTCCGGCGCATTGCCCGCGGCATTCAGCGGTTCGTACTGGATAACCCGGCCCCGTTCATCGTGAAATGCAACCACACCACGACGCGGGGGAAATACGACTGTTTTCGCGGACAGGAGCTGGGCGCGCCGCTGCAGACCATTACCAAAACCCACGGCTACGCCATTGCTGTGCCGCACCTGACAAAATTTCGTACCGGCGCCACCGGGCAGGAACTCACGGCGCCAGTGCCGACCATCACCGCGGGCACGTCGGCGCGTCCCGGCGGTAACGGGCATGCGCTGGGGATGGTTGAGGCGGCCCTGACGCCGTTCATCGCTGGCGCCGGTGGGCCAAAATACTCGGCTAAACCACGCAGCGCTCAACAGCCTCTACATACGCTGTGCAACACGAACCACTCCTGCGTCATTGCGCCGGTGATTGCCCGCCAGTTTGGCGCCAGTATCGGCCATCGCGCTGACGAACCGAGTGCAACGATAACCGCGGGCGGCGGTGGCAAATCGCAACTGGTAACACCAACGCTCATTCAGATGGGCTATGGAGAGCGCCCCGGTCAGGAGCCGCGTGTGTTGCAGCTGGAAAAACCGCTGGGAACAGTAACGGCCGGCGGCAATAAATTTGCGGCAGTCAGCGCGTTTCTCGCTAAACATTTTGGCGGGAACTACACTGGTCCAGGCGTCCCGCTGGAAGAGCCGGTACACACGGTAACGACGACGGATCATCATGCCGTTGTAGCCGCAAGTCTTATGGTGAACAACACCGGCCATCCTGGCGGCCCGGTGGAATATCCGGTGCATACCGTAACAACTGGAAATCATCATGCCGTGGTGGCCTCGCACCTGGTGAAACTGCGTGGAACCTGCCGCGACGGCCAGCGGGTAGACCAGCCGATGCCGACGGTGACGGCCGGCGGCCTGCATGTTGGTGAGGTCCGGACGTTCCTGGCGGAATACTGCGGTACAGATTCTGACGGCCTGCTGCACATCGATGGCATCCCGTATCAGATAGTCGATATCGGGATGCGTATGCTGCAGCCGCATGAGCTGTATCGCGCGCAGGGCTTCCCGGAATGGTACATCATCGATATGGACTACACCGGCAAACGCTACGCGAAAGACAAACAAGTGGCCAGGTGCGGCAACGCCGTGCCGCCGCCGTTCGCTGAGGCGCTGGTCAGGGCAAATCTGCCGGAAATGTGCCAGCAAAAAGTGATTGCCGCCTGATGAATGATTAGCCGCTAAATAGCGGCTATTTTCTTGAATAGCAATAAGTTAGCATTTTTTATTGCATTCATGGATGTGAAGATCAATACTAAATACTGTTTATATATACAGTGGAATTTTTTTTAAGCCGGGCGCAGATTTTCGAAACTGCTTCTGATTTTGAAATAAGCCCCAGTAATATCCCGGCAAAACATTGTGGCCTAACCCCGCTCTGGGCTAAATAGCTACGGGGATAGAAAGCGCGAGGAGACAGTAGGTGGAAACAGAAAGTTTACCCGTAATGGGGTATGCCGTTGTGCGGTGTGCCGATGGAATGGTAGTCGCGGAAATGTCGAGTTTTCCCAACGCTGACAGGTCGATCATGTACCGTACAGGGCGCGAGGTATCATTTGTTCCTCTCGCTATTGATGAGATTGTCGGCACTCCCGCGCTACTAACGAAATTACTGGAGCGCCGGGGCTACCGGGTAGAGCCTGCGTTCTGATATAGTCATCCCGCTGGCCTGAACAACCAGCGACCTGCTGCGCCGAGGAATGAACCCCGAGGCGCAAATGACCAATAAATCACAGCAAAAAAACGAACTGACGCCCCGCCAGGCGGAGGTTTTGCAACACATCACATCGTTTATCGATGCAAACGGCTATCCACCAACCATTCAGGAACTGACGGCTATGGTTGGGTGCCGCTCTCAAAATACCGTATTCATTCATCTCCGCTCGCTGCATCGTAAGGGCGCCATTGTGCATTCCCGGGGTATTTCCCGCGGGATAACCGTTGCAGGCCGCCAGCCAACTGCCGCTGCTGTTGATGTCATCCGTGCGCTGATGGCAGATACCCCGGACGCTATGCAAAATGCAGCAGACTATCTGGCACGGATAGGGGAGGTCTGATTATGGCAACCTACCCAATAACACCGTTAGGCAAACCCCGCATGACGCGCGCTGATGTCTGGAAAAAACGGCCAGCCGTTTTACGTTATCGGGCATTTTGCGATGAAGTGCGATTGCATAAAATCCAGATGCCTGAGGCACATAGTCACATCATTTTCACCATTCCTATGCCTGCCAGCTGGAGCAAAAAGAAGCGCCTGCAGCATGACGGGCAACCCCACCAAGCCAAACCTGACTGCGACAACATGCTGAAAGCCCTCATGGACGCTATTTACGAAGATGATGCGCATATATGGGATTGCCGTATAACGAAAATATGGGGAGAGGCAGGGCAGATCACCATTATGGAGGGTGCCAATGCGTGCGTTGTTAACCCCTGATTTTGCGAACCAGCTGGGGCTGGTGATTTTCCGGCCAGGTACAGAGCTAATGCCGCTATTTCGACGTGGACGTGTGCTGATCCAGACGCCACCGGCATCACTCAATGACCAGCCTGCCGGAGTGCTGCCCTCAGCGGTTGATGCATTGATAGCGGATCCGCGCCTGAAATCGTTCTATGAGGCTGAGAGCGTTGGCCGGGCATTGAATGCCGCGACCGATTTTGCTGCGTGGCTGGTGCGTGACGGCGGCTGCCAGTGGCCACACAGCGACTATCACCACCACGAAATGACGTTTCACAGTTATCCACCAGCAGGCGTTCGCCTGTGCTGGCACTGCGATAACCGGCTACGGGAGCAGACGCTGCCGCAGTTACAGGAAATTGCCACGCTGAACCGTAATCATTGGATGGTTAGCCGGATTAAAGCCGAGCTGGGGCTGGGTTCTGATCATGAGCTGACGATGCCGGAGCTATGCTGGTGGGCGGTCGTTAATCGTGTGGCTGATGCTTTGCCTGAGTCTGCCGCGCGCGCCGCGCTGCGCATGTCGGCCGAGGTGGTGCCTACCGGCCCACAGAAAGAAACCGATCTGGTGCCGCCGGTTGCTGCCACTGATATCGTCCAGGAGCACGCAGCAGCAGCTGAGCCGGCTATCGAACGCTGGCAGCCCCCAAAACCGCAGGTGCGTCTGCCTGTTGACCCGGAATCACCTGAAACATTCATGAAGCGCCCGCGGCGGCGTCGGTGGGACAGTGCCAAATATCTGCAATGGGTTAAAACTCAGCCCTGCGTGGTAACGGGTAAGCCGGCGGACGATGCTCACCACCTGATAGGGCACGGGCAGGGCGGCATGGGCACGAAAGCTCACGATCTGTTCACGTTCCCGCTATCCCGCGGGGAGCATACGGCGCTGCACAATGACCCGGTGGAGTGGGAGCGGCAGAACGGCACCCAGCTGGAATGGGTATTGAGAACACAGGACCGCGCGTTAGCGCTGGGCGTACTGGGATAACGGGCGGAGATAACAGGATGCGTGATATTCAGATGGTGCTGGAGCGCTGGGGCGCGTGGGCGGCAAACGAGGGGAACGGCGTGGATTACTCAGCGATAGCGGCGGGGTTTAAGGGTTTGCTGCCATCCACCAGCAAATCGCGGGTTTCGTGTAGTGACGGCGACGGGCTGATCATCGATTCGGCGCTGATTCGATTGAAAAAGAAAGACGCGCATTTGTTCATGCTGCTGAACTGGTATTACGTCTACGGCACACCGGTACGGGCGATGGGTGAAAAGCTGGGCGTATCGCACACGCAGGTATTAAAGCGGCTGCAGGCGGCAGAGGGATTTATCGACGGCTGCCTGAGTATGCTGGGCACTCCGCTGGAAATGGACCGGTACTGCACGAAAGAAAATATCTACGGGGATATGCCCAAAAAGGTTGCGGAATTCCAAAACGCGCTTTAATCTGTTAAGAGTCGTCACTTAGACACAAACTTAAAAGATTCGAAACCTCGCTGCGGCGGGGTTTTTTTATGTCAAAAATCCGAACCAGCCCATTAAATACGCTGGTGATTAGCCGAACGATATTTTCCTCTTGCTGGCGTTTTCGACCAGAGCTATCTGTATGTCACGCCAAAATTAAAGGAAAAAAATCATGCTAAATCAGAAGGGTATGACAGAAGAAGCACGGCAGGTACTGAATGAACTTTCAAGGACGCCGGCAACAGCGGGGGAGATTGCACAGAATTTGCACCTCAGCCATGAACTCTGCGAATTGATTTTAACCCAGCTGGTGATCGCTGGTTTATCCAACTACCAGTTTGGGTGTTATACGCGCCTCTCATAAAGACGAGGCACTTGATGCTGTGAAAGTGGGCGGCTGGTGGGTGTTGGAGCACGCCACCAGCCATTCGCTCATGTGAACAGTCACAAGCGAACCGAGGCCCACCGCTTTCGCGCAAAAGCATGGTGAGCCTAACAGAGTTGCGCTTACCGATCTATGAAAACCACTGTAAAAATAAACAGTGTTGATTTAATCAACGCTGATTGTATGCATTTTCTCCCGTCACTTCCTGATGACTCCATTGACCTGATTATTACAGATCCACCGTATTTCAAAGTTAAGCCGGATGGCTGGGACAATCAGTGGAATGGTGATGAAGACTACCTGCGCTGGCTAGACGAGTGCCTGGCACAGTTCTGGCGCGTACTGAAACCGAATGGCAGCATGTATTTGTTCTGCGGCCACCGTCTGGCGGCTGATATTGAGATAATGGCCCGGACGCGCTTTAACGTCCTCAACCACATAATCTGGGCTAAACCCCACGGGCATTGGAACGGGTGCCGAAAAGAAAACCTGCGCGCCTATTTCCCTGCGACTGAGCGCATCATATTTGCAGAGCATCACGTTGGGCCTTATAAACCCAAAGATGATGGCTACGAGTCCAAAAGCGCAGAGCTAAAGCGGCACGTCATGGCGCCACTTATTAGTTATTTTCGCGATGCCCGCGAAGGGCTTGGGATTTCAGCAAAACAAATAGCAGAAGCAACGGGCAAGAAAAGTATGGCCTCGCATTGGTTTGGTGCCAGCCAATGGCAACTACCCAGCGAGAGTGATTACGGCAAGCTGCAGGAGTTGTTTTCCAGCGTCGCCGCAGAAGAAGGGCGCCGGGCTGGATTGTCTCGCCCGTTTAATCAGCTATCCACCAGTTACCAGGAACTGAGCCGACAATACGCCGATCTGCTCGATGAGTATAAATCTCTCAGGCGTTATTTCGGCGTAACAGTTGCCGTCCCGTATACCGATGTCTGGACGCATAAGCCCGTGGCGTTCTACCCGGGCAAACATCCCTGTGAAAAACCTGCGGACATGCTGGAGCAGATGATCAATGCCAGCAGTCGGCCCGGGGATCTGGTAGCTGATTTTTTCATGGGTTCAGGCTCAACGCTCAAAACCGCCAAGCGGCTTGGCCGCCGCGGGCTGGGGGTTGAGCTGGAGACCGGTCGCTATAACCAGACGGTCAGTGAAATAGAACAAATGGGCTGACGACCTTTGCCCCGCTTCATCTGACAAGGATCTCTGTCGGGCTGGCCTCTGTTTCATTGACCAGAATAGGGTGCATCCAGCGGATATCAAACCGCCGCGGGGTGCCTGACCAGTAACCGTGCCAGTGCGCGCGGCGGAGGTGTGGCGCTACTGTTTTGCCGGTGATGTTATCCGATGATGAATATCCCTCCTGGCTGGCGCGTAGCACTTTCCCTAGCTGTTCTCCGGTCTGAACTATCACGGGTGCTCTTGGTGGAAACAGCCGCGGGCCGCGTTTCGTTCTGACAGGGGAAGGGCGTGATGCTGAGTAATGCCCAAAATCTGCCGTTATGCTGCACATATACAGCAGCAGCGCGACGCAGTCGGCGCACCGGGCGGCCACGATTTCCCCATAGCCGGGGGCTATATGGTCCGCAGCATCCGCAATCGTTCCTCCTGTCAGCGGAATAGCCACAGGCTGCAGCCCGGTGTTGGTATCGAGCAGTAACCTTAGTTCCGGAGTGTTGCTGCGGTGGTCCCATTCGCAGTGAGCGAAAAAACCGACAGTATCGGGCATGTTCTGCGTTTCGACGTATACGCCCCATTCTGGCAGCAGGGTCAGCACCTCCGCCGGCAGCCGGCCGGTCGGCGTCTCGATCATTGACTGGTAGACGATCGGGTCAAACCGATAAATACCCTGGGTAACACGCCATGCGGCGAGACCCGCCAGGCGGGCCACGTCCGCAGACAGCGCGACTGGGCTGGGTCTGCGGTCCCACGATGATATAGCGAACGGGAAAATTTCTGCCATTGGTGCAAAACACCATTCCGGCCAGTCACCGTTTTCTCTGGCTCGGTCGATGGCCTGCCAGACACCCGGATAGATTTTTGCCGCTGCGGTGAGGTGCATTACCGGGGATATAGTTTGTTCCAACGCTGATTGCCTCCGTGGTGAGCCGGGTCAGCTCGTTAATGAACTCAGTGGTTCGAAACAGGCGGCCGCATTCGGCACGTGCTCTCCATTCCGGGTGAGATTTTTCTGATGCTGCATGCCGAAACGCGACAGGGGTTATCTGCTCAAATTTGACCAGGTCGGCGATGTCGTAAACAAACGATTTGCCGCCGTTAGCCAGCCGGTCATGAATGATGCCGAGCCACGGAGTGAACCCAGCCCGCAGGATGGCTATTTCAGCCACGCTGTACAGTGCTGCATTGCACATGCTGATACAGCGGTTCAGCGGGTCCAGCTCATCCCAGCGGCCGTTTAGCTGCCTGCCGGGCCATTCAATGCCATGCTCACGGGCGAGGCGCCGGTATATCTGTTTTACCTGCGAACCCTCATAACCCCGCAGTACGCTGACCGGGTGTGCCGGGTGAAATTCCCGACCAAAACGACCTCGCACCATATGTCTGGCCACCGCGCCCGCTCTGACCGGATCGGCCAGGCACTGAACCTGTTTATCGATATTGCGGAATGCGGCTGGTGGCGGAAACCATGAATATAGTTTCAGCCCACCAGCTGACGTAATGAAAATATAGATATTCAGCTCTGCGGCCAGTTCCAGCGCACGACCTGAGATTTCACAACGCGGCTCAACGATGATGGTATCGGCGCCGGCGGTGAGTAACGGCATTACCCGGCGGCCTATGATTACCATCCCATTGCCGATGGCATCCAGGACGCACCGGCGGAGCCAGATGATCCGGCCTGGATTGGTGGAGTGCAGCACGAGATTATTTCAATATCTGACTGAGCGATGAGCTAATGCAGTTTTCTGTCAGAAATTCCCTGATCTGGCTAACGTCATTCATGTAACTGAGAGGTTCAGATTTATGAATGGGCAACTCCAGCAGATTGTTAATCAGGAACCCATAAACAATGTCGCCGAGAGGAGCGTTATGCTGTGCATGATGGGAGTGAACTGATTTATCCATTTCACGTTTATAGGCCCGCGCATCATTAATCGCGGTCGTTATTCTGTATGACAGCGTTTCTTCTTTGTTCATTGTTTGATCTCCGCTATTCCGGCTTTTTTGGATAAAAATGGTTGCGTTCGTAATCTCGCAGCGCCTCGTGAATGCCGGCAGATGCATTACCCCCGCCGATTCTCTGAGCCAGCTCCCATAGTCCTGGTGAGATGGTGATATTTTTTCTCACCGCACCGTAGACCGTTGGGCGGCCAACCCGGCGGGCGGGCATTTCGATTTCATCCAGGTTGTCGCGCCAGTAGTTAGTCTGCCCTGGCTGCCTGTCGAACCGGTGAAACGCGATCTGCGCATTGTTATGACTGATTACGGCGCCAATTTTCTGACCGTCGTATTGCTCATCGTTGACCATATCGGCGAATCGCTGTAGCGCCTCGTCGGGGTCTTCAGTTCTGAACATATCAGCCACGGTCTGGTCGTGTTTTCTCAGGTATACGCGGTACATAGTGCTCCTGTGTTATTTAGCGATAACTGCGGCAAACGCCTCCAGGATGGCATCTGCCGGCAGATCTCGGTTGTTGTAGTCGCGGATGAAAAATCGTTCCGCTTTGACGTCGAACCACAGTTTGCATCCACCCATAGAGGCCCGGATGCCTGTGGCACGCCCGTTTGCTATTTTGTCGCCGCGCAGGCTCGCCCAGCTGACGTTGCCTGTTTTATAGGTGCCGAATTCGAACCCGCAGACCTCGGCAATGGTGTCGAAGTTAAAATAAATCCGGTCCATCTCATTTTTCTGCCACCGGTTACCGCCCAGTTTTTCCAGTTTCTCGATAACGCTCTCTGCGGTGTTATGCATGATTCTCAATGCCTCTGCGAAAAAAGATTTTACGGAGCCACCGAATTTAGCGGCGGCATTGCGTGACATTGTCCAGGCGGCTTTAAACAGTTCAGATTTAGTCATGGGATAGACCTTCTAACGGGAAACCGCCCGGACGGTAGGTTGCTGTGTGCTCCCTATGAACTTAATTATATACACACCTAATTAGATGGCAATATTTAGATGTGTATATAATTATTTTCCGCACAAAAAGCTCACATCTTATGCAGGCGGCTGCCTGATTTTTTACTCCCCTCAATTCTGAGAGGATCCACGGCAACTGAGGGGGACGGATGTCCGAACCGATAACCAGCACAACACTGGCCGGTAGCGCGCTGACGGGCGCGAGTATTTACGGGTTATTCACCGGTACTGATTACGGTGTGGTATTTGGGGCGTTTGCTGGTGCGGTGTTTTACATCGCGACGGCGGCAGACCTCAGCGCGCTGCGGCGCGGCGCCTATTTTATCGTGTCCTATATCGCTGGCGTTCTGTGCTCCGGGCTGGTGGGTTCGGTACTGGCTAAATGGACCGGGTACACGGCTAAACCACTGGACGCGCTGGGTGCCGTCATTGTATCGGCGCTGGCGGTTAAAGTGCTCACGTTCCTGAATAACCAGGACATCAACTCGCTGGTGGCGCTGATAACGCGCCGGGGAGGTTCCAATGGTTCTAAATGACCCGACCGCAACGCTCAACGCGATGGTCTGCGTGGGGGTGGTGGTCAGCCTGATGTTCTATCGCCGGGGCGCGTCGCGGCACCGTAAATGGGTATCGCGATTAGCCTGGTTGATAACGGTCGTATACAGCTCCGTGCCACTGGCGTATCTGTGCGGCATTTACCCCCATTCCTCCTGGCTGACTATCACGGCCAATGTATTAATCCTCACAGCGCTGGTGTCCGTTCGGGGCAACGTGGCGCGACTAATCGACCTGCTGAGACACTGAAATGCAAATATCAGAAAACGGACTCAGACTGATTAAACAGTTTGAGGGATGCCGGCTGCGTGCGTATCCGGATCCGAGCACTGGCGCAGAGCCCTGGACGATTGGTTATGGCTGGACACATCCGGTAGATGGAAAGCCGGTGGTGCCGGGCATGCAGATTAACCAGGCCACGGCAGATCGGTTATTACGCTGTGGCGTCGTGGAGTTTGCGCAGGTCGTTAACCGGGCTGTAAAGGTGAAGCTAAACCAGAACCAGTTCGATGCGTTGGTGAGCTTCTGCTACAACGTCGGCCCGCATTCGTTCACGACCTCTACGCTACTGCGTCAGCTGAACCAGGGGAATTACGCAGCAGCTGCCGCACAGTTCCAGCGCTGGGTATCACCTAATAATCCAGCGGTCTCAGCAGGGTTGCGCCGCCGACGTACCGCAGAACGGGAGTTATTCACATCATGAACGAACAGGCACAAGCGGTTTTGATAGAACTGCTGAAAAAGGCGGCCAGTGGCGTAGATTCAGCCGTCGCATTCAGTCAGGCACAAATACCGGACGCAATTCACCAATTGCTGGTCTGGAACCTGATGGAATCGTTGCTATTCAGCGTCCTCGGACTGTTGCTTTTTTTTGTATTTCAGCTTGCCTCATGGCAGCTGTTCAAATATTTCCGCCGTGAATGGGCGGGCGACAATTGGATTATGCATCCAGAAATAATGCCGCTGATGATTTGTTATGGACTCACATTTACGCCGCTGGCGTGGTGCTCCCTGGACTGGCTGAAAATCTGGCTGGCTCCAAAGCTCTACCTCATCGAATACGCCGCCTCGCTGGTGGGTAAATGATGCAGGCGCTAATCCTGAAATACTGGCGGCCACTGGCTCTAATCGGGCTGGTGGCCGTTTTGCTGGTGGGTTACGGCCACTGGCGCTACAGCGTAGCCACTGACGAATGGCAGAAGCGGTGGGCGGCTCGCGACCTTGCAGATGCCAAATCACTCGAGCAGCAACAGACCGCCGCCCGCACCGAGGAGCAGCGCCGCCAGCAGGCAATCAACCGGGTAACTGACGATGCACAGAAACAGATTGAACATGCTCGCGCTGATGCTGCTGCCGCTAACCATGCTGCTGACAGCCTGCGGGACGCTATCGACCGCACAACCAAACGCCTCGCAGCCAGTGAGGCCACCAGCGATACCTGCACTACCGCAGCAGGCAAAGCAGCCGCTGACGCCGCCAGAGTGCTCGCCGACGTGCTCAAGCGCGCTGACGAACGCGCGGGCCGACTGGCAGAGATTGCTGACCAGCGGGGGGTAGCGGGGCTGGCATGTGAGAGGGCCTATGGCTCAATAAGGGGTGATGAACAATGATAGCAACAATTCTGATGCAACCCAGAAGTGGTATGACAACTGCCGCATGTGCTTTAGCTAAGGGGCTGGGAGCTATTTTGGTTATTCCACAAGCGGCTGATGTCGAGTGGCTACGGCTATGTCGTCAGGATCTGATTGGTGATCTTCAGGTCATTAATGCACGAGATATGGCGTCAGTTATAACTGCAGTTAATAGTGATGTGCCATTGGTTTTTGATGATGCCCCCCGATGTAATGACGTATGGAGGCAGCTCGGAGAGGGGGAATTGAGGGTATACCTGGAGACTGTTCGTAAAGGGCGCGGCGTGAGCATTTGCCGCGATTATTTCTTTCAGTATTCGATATAGCCACTACAGCAGGTATTCATTGAGTGCCTGTGATAATGCGTCATTTAATCTGTGCGCCAAGCTCGTGCATTTTCTGGACGATTTTATCCAGCTCCTCAGGCGGCAGAGCCAACTGAGCGGCAATGTAGAACAGGATGTGGGGTGACATAGCGCGCGGCGACTCCCCGCCAGTATATTTACGCCACTGGCTATTGCTGGCCACGCCTGCAAGGTCGGCCATTTGCGCACCCGTGAACCCCAGTTGGTCTTTTAGCTGGTTTAGGTCTTCCGGTGCTGGTGGTGTGTAGTCGTTAATCAGTCGCATGTGTCACCTGTAGAAAAGCCCCCGAAGGGGCTTATCGTTAAATAAATTTGAGCAGCACCGTTGTGATGGTGGCTACCGCACCAATCAGGCCCGTAGCCACCACGATGGGGTACCAGGCTGACTCGCGGTTCAGCTTCGATGTTTCGGCAATCAGTTTGGCAATCTCGGCATTAACTTTTGCTAACTCGGCTTTAGTCATTGCGTTGCTCATAATGTTCATCCTTTCGGGTTCGGGCTGCGGCCTTTCCGCTACCTCATGTGATAAATAGTAGCCCCTTTGGTGCTACATGTCAATCTCATATTTGTATATTCAGGCGTCACCCTGTCGCCGTTTCCCCGCCTTAGCTATGACGTGTTTTCCTTGCATCGAGCGGGCAGGGTCAATCAGTAACAGGCACACCGGGGCGCAATACCCATTCAGGCGGCCAGCCGTGGCCGTGGTGGATGAACACGGCCAACACCAGGAGAGAAAATGTCGAATCCTAAGCAACCCCCCAACTATCGAGATCAGATTAGAGAAATTGTCTCCGGCTATCTGAGTGGTGAGGCAACAGAGTATGAAGATGAACTGGTAGACCGCCTCCTTGGTCTCATGGCTCCAGGTGAGCCAGTCGGTCGTTATGGTTTCTATGCTGGCGGTTATACCTCGAGCCGTTTCGAGGGCCGGATGGCCGGTGAGGTTACCCCTGGTGGCTACCTATTAATCAAATGATAATCATTATCATTTGTCGGGTCCTTTCCCCAAATCCGGAGGGCTACGGGGCGGCAACCTCGCAGGCTTTCGCTATTTATGAGAATTTTCGGGTTTAGGGCGTTTCCGTTCTTCTTCTCGTTAACCGTTTGTTTTTACTGAAAACACCCATCTGAAAGTAAGGAAATGAAAATGGCTGGTTGGGGGCTGGCCTGCGATTTCCGTTTCCTTACTCATTTTTGCGCACGGAGTGAACCGTGGAGGTTAATAAAAAACAACTGGCCGATATTTTCGGCGTCACGGTGCGCACCATCCAGAACTGGCAGGAACAGGGTATGCCCGTTGCCCGGGGCGGCGGGAAGGGGAACGAGGTCCTTTATGAAACGTCTGCCGTTATTGGCTGGTATGCCGAGCGCGATGCGGCGCTGGAGAACGAAAAGCTACGCAAAGAAGTTGAAGAACTACGGATTGTTAGCGAGTCCGAACTCCAGCCAGGCACTATCGAATATGAGCGGCACCGACTCACCCGGGCCCAGGCTGACGCTCAGGAACTGAAAAATGCTAAAGATTCCGCTGAGGCGGTGGAAACCGCATTCTGCACGTTTGTTCTTTCGAAGGTTGCCGGGGAAATCGCTGGCATTCTTGATGGGATCCCTCTGTCGGTTCAGCGGCGGTTTCCGGAGCTGGAGAACCGGCACATTGACTACCTGAAAACGGACGTCATTAAGGCGATGAATAAAGCAGCCGCGCTGGATGAAATGATACCGGGGTTGCTGAATGAATATATCGAACAGTCAGATTAATGGTTTGCGCCACTCGGTGAGTGCCGGGTTACGATCACTCTTCCGGCCCGAGCCGCAGACCGCTGTTGAATGGGCAGATAATAATTATTACCTGCCGAAAGAGTCAGCGTATCAGGAAGGGCGGTGGGAAACGCTGCCTTTCCAGCGCGCGATAATGAATGCGATGGGCAGTGACTATATCCGTGAGGTTAATGTCGTTAAATCGGCCCGCGTCGGGTATTCAAAAATGTTGCTGGGCGTCTATGCCTACTTTATCGAGCATAAGCAGCGCAACACACTCATCTGGCTGCCTACCGACGGCGACGCCGAAAACTTTATGAAATCTCACGTTGAGCCGACCATCCGGGATATTCCACCGCTGCTGGCTCTGGCGCCCTGGTATGGCAAAAAGAACCGTGATAACACCCTGAGCATGAAGCGGTTCTCTAACGGTCGGGGCTTCTGGTGCCTTGGTGGTAAAGCGGCAAAAAACTACCGCGAAAAATCAGTGGATGTGGCCGGTTACGATGAGCTGGCGGCGTTTGATGAGGATATCGAGAAAGAGGGGTCGCCGACGTTCCTCGGTGACAAACGTATTGAAGGCTCCGTCTGGCCTAAATCGATTCGCGGATCCACACCAAAAATCAAAGGCACCTGCCAGATTGAGCGCGCGGCCAGCGAATCCGGCCACTTTATGCGGTTTCACGTTCCCTGCCCACACTGCGGCGAGGAGCAGTACCTCAAATTTGGCGACAAAGAAACGCCGTTCGGCCTGAAATGGGAGGCCGGCGACGCGGCCAGCGTATTTTATCTCTGTGAGCATAATGGTTGCGTGATTAAGCAGCAGGAGCTGGACTTCTCCCGGGCGCGTTATATCTGCGAGGTTACCGGTATATGGACTCGCGACGGCCTGAGCTGGTTTTCCTCGACGGACGCCGAAATTGACCCGCCAGACAGCGTCACTTTCCATATCTGGACGGCCTATAGCCCGTTCACGACCTGGGTGCAGATCGTCAAAGACTGGCTGAAGACGAAAGGCGATATTGGTAAGCGCAAGACGTTCGTCAATACCACGCTCGGGGAGACCTGGGAGCCCAAAATTGGCGAGCGGCCTGATGCTGAGGTAATGGCTGAACGCAAAGACCTTTACGTCGCGCCGGTGCCTGAGCGCGTGGCTTATCTTACGGCAGGCATTGACTCCCAGCTGGACCGCTACGAAATGCGCGTCTGGGGCTGGGGGCCGGGTGAAGAGAGCTGGCTGATCGACCGCCAGATCATTATGGGGCGGCATGACGATGAAACCACCCTCCTTAGGGTTGATGAGGCTATCGATAAAGTTTATGCCCGGCAAAACGGCGTGGAGATGACCATTTCCCGTATCTGCTGGGATATCGGCGGTATTGATCCGACCATCGTCTACAAACGCTCTCGCAAGCACGGCTTGTTCAGGGTGATCCCCATCAAAGGGGCGTCGGTTTATGGGAAGCCGGTCGCCAGCATGCCGCGCAAACGCAATAAAAACGGTATTTACCTGACAGAGGTCGGCACCGATACCGCTAAAGAGCAGATTTACAGCCGGTTTACCCTGACGCCGGATGGTGACGAGCCCATGCCAGGCGCCGTCCACTTTCCTAATAATCCGGAAATCTTCGATCTGGCCGAAGCGCAGCAGCTCACGGCTGAAGAACAGGTCGAAAAATGGGTGAACGGGGTGCGAAAAATACGCTGGGACAGCAAAAAGCGCCGCAACGAGGCGCTGGACTGCTTTGTCTATGCGCTCGCAGCGCTGCGGATCAGTATCTCGCGCTGGCAGCTGAATCTGGATGCGTTGTTAGCCAGCCTGCTCGAAGAAGACGGCGCCCGGAACAATAACAAAACCTTGGCGGATTATGCCCGGGCTTTAGCAGGAGACGATTAATGGCGACACAGTCAGATCTGGACAGTGCCCGCGCTGCGTTGCATGACCTCATGACGGGTAAGCGGGTGGCTACGGTTCAGAAAGATGGCCGGCGGGTTGAGTTCACGGCGACTTCGGTCAGTGACCTGAAAAAATACATAGCCGATCTGGAGGTTGAGGTCGGTATCACCAAGCGGCGCCGGGGACCGGCAGGATTTTATGCATGAAACCACCTGTATTGTTAGGCCCGGACGGGCAGACCTCGCTGAGGGAATACGCTGGCTATCATGGTGGCGCTGGTGGGTTTGGCGGTCAGCTGCGGGCATGGAATCCACCGAGTGAAAGCGTTGACGCAGCATTGTTGCCAAACTTTGCCCGGGGTAATGCCCGGGCTGATGATCTGGTCAGAAATAATGGTTATGCGGCTAATGCTATCCAGTTACACCAGGATCATATTGTCGGTTCGTTTTTCCGGCTAAGTCACCGGCCAAGCTGGCGCTATCTCGGGATTGGCGAGGAAGAGGCCCGGGCATTTTCCCGGGAGGTAGAGTCCGCGTGGAAAGAATTTGCAGAAGATGACTGCTGCTGCATTGATATCGAACGTAAGCGCAGTTTTACCATGATGATCCGTGAGGGCGTGGCAATGCACGCTTTTAACGGGGAGTTATGCGCTCAGGCGACATGGGACAGTGATTCATCCCGCCTGTTTAAAACCCGGTTCAAAATGGTCAGTCCAAAGCGTATCAGCAATCCTAATAATGGCGGGGATTCACGCAACTGCCGGGCCGGCGTGGCTATGGATAATAACGGCGCCGCTGTTGGCTATTACATCAGCGAGGATGGTTATCCGGGGTGGGGGCCCAGCCGATGGACCTACGTGCCGCGGGAGCTGCCCGGCGGGCGGACGTCATTTATCCATGTTTTTGAACCGCTGGAAGACGGTCAAACGCGCGGGGCCAACGTGTTTTATAGCGTCATGGAGCAAATGAAAATGCTCGATACGCTACAGAATACGCAGCTGCAGAGCGCGATCGTTAAGGCCATGTACGCAGCCACCATCGAGAGTGAGCTGGACACGGCCACGGCGATGGATTTCATTCTGGGGGCCGGGGAGCCCGGGCAGAATAGTAAAATGACCGGCTGGCTGGGCGAGATGGCGTCTTATTATACCGCGGCGCCGGTCAAGCTCGGCGGTTCGAGGGTTCCCCACCTGATGCCTGGCGATTCTCTGAACCTCCAGTCTGCTCAGGACACCGATAATGGTTATTCGGTGTTCGAGCAGTCATTACTGCGCTATATCGCGGCAGGACTGGGGGTCTCGTATGAACAGTTGTCCCGTAACTATTCCCAGATGAGCTACTCCACCGCGCGGGCCAGTGCTAATGAATCATGGGCATTCTTTATGGGACGTCGTAAATTCGTAGCATCACGCCAGGCCTGCATGATGTTTCTTTGCTGGCTGGAGGAAGCCATCGTTCGCCGGGTTGTGACGCTGCCGTCGAAAGCGCGGTTCAGTTTCCATGAGGCTAAAAGCGCTTGGGGAAACTGCGACTGGATCGGTTCCGGTCGTATGGCGATTGATGGTCTGAAAGAGGTCCAGGAAGCAGTGATGCTGATTGAGGCCGGGTTAAGCACCTACGAAAAAGAATGCGCCAAGCGCGGTGATGATTATCAGGAAATCTTCGCGCAGCAGGTGCGTGAAACAATGGAGCGTCGCGCCGCCGGGCTCAAGCCACCGGTGTGGGCTGCGACCGCGTTTGATGCCGGGCTGAAAAAATCTACAGAGGAGGAGAGTGATGGCGCCAGAGCTGCGTAATCTCCCGCATATCGCCGGAATGGCTTTTAACGAACCGTTGTTACTTGAACCCGCCTATGCGCGGGTTTTCTTTTGCGCGCTATCCAGCCAGCTGGGGGCCACGCGCCTGACTGATGCGGTGTCTGGCATTACCCTGGACGCCGGACAGATGCTGGAGCCGCAGGCCATTTTTGGTGACGATGATGGCGCTGGTCAGCGCCCGGCACGCAGTTATCAGGTCACGAATGGTATAGCAGTCCTGCCGATCTCCGGCACGCTGGTCGGTAAAACCCGCTCTCTCCAGCCGTATTCAGGCATGACCGGCTATAACGGCATCATTGCCCGACTGCAGCAGGCGATTACCGATCCCAGTGTTGAGGGGATTTTGCTTGATATGGACACCCCTGGCGGGATGGTTTCCGGCGCGTTCGACTGCGCCGATATTATCGCCCGCGCGCGGGATATTAAGCCTGTCTGGGCGCTGGCGAATGATATGAACTGTAGTGCCGGCCAGCTGATTGCCAGCGCAGCTTCTCATCGCCTCATTACCCAGACCTCCCGCACTGGCTCTATCGGCGTCATGATGGCTCACAGCAACTACGGTGCTGCTCTGAAAGAGAAGGGCGTTGAGGTCACGCTGATCTACAGCGGTGAACACAAAGTGGCTGGCAATCCCTACGAGAAATTACCCGAAAACGTCCGCGCCGATTTTCAGTCGCGGATCGATGCCACCCGGCAGATGTTTGCTGAGAAAGTGTCGGCCTATACCGGTATGACGGTGCAGGCGGTCCTTGATACAGAGGCTGCGGTGTTCTCCGGCCAGGAGGCTATCGAACACGGCATTGCCGACGAATTAGTTAACAGTTCTGACGCGCTGGGCGTGATGCGCGCCGCGCTTAACAACCGAAATAAAACCACCCGAGGAGGGTCTATGTCAGTCACTACTGCTTCCGCAGAAACTATTAATCCGGCGGACGCTGCAGTTTCAAGTCCTGCCGCTGTCACGCCAGCAACTTCTGCGGGTGTTGCGGCTGAGCCTTCTGCTGTCAGTGCGCAGATCACCGCGGCCGTTGCGGCTGAGAACAGCCGAATCATGGGGATCCTTAACTGTGAAGAGGCCCAGGGCCGCGATGCACAGGCCCGCGTTCTGGCCGAGACACCAGGAATGACGGTTGACAGCGCTCAGCGCATCCTCGCCGCCGCACCGAAAAGCGCGCAGGCAAGAACTGATACAGCGCTCGACCACCTGATGGAAACTGCGGCCGGCGTGGTTACTGCTGGTGCGCCGGCGGCATCCGCTGGCGACGATTTAATGAATACTCCCGTTTAAGAGGTCATCATGGCTAATACTGAAGTTTTTGAGCATTACCAGCCGCTGGGTAACAGCGATCCTGCCCATACTGGATTCGGCCCGGGGGAAATAACTGCCGACACGCCAGCAATGACCCCGCTGATGCTGGATGCAACGAGCGGAAAACTGACCGTATGGGATGGTGCCAATGCTGGTGGCGCTGCCGCTATCCTGGCGGTTGCTGCCGATAAGAACAGCGTTGAGCTGACGTTCTACAAATCGGGTTCATTCCGCTATGAAGATGTTCTCTGGCCGGAAGCGGCCACCGATGAAGCGAAAAAACGCAATGCTTTCGCTGGTTCTGCTATCAGCATCGTTTAAGGCAATTTCAGCCGTTCACATTTTACCTTTCATAAGGGCCGCATAGCGGCCTTTTTTATTACGGGAAAATCCTATGTCGACTTACACCACCGCTCAGCTGATTGCGGTAAATGAACAGAAATTTAAATTTGACCCGCTGTTTCTGCGCATCTTTTTTCGCGAAAGCTATCCGTTTTCTACTGAGAAAGTTTACCTTTCGCAGATCCCCGGTCTGGTCAATATGGCGCTCTATGTGTCGCCGGTGGTTTCCGGCAAGACCATCCGTTCTCGTGGTGGTTCTACTTCGGAGTTTATGCCGGGTTACGTGAAGCCAAAACATGAGGTTAATCCTCAGATGACCCTGCGGCGTCTGCCGGATGAGGATCCGCAGAATCTGGCCGATCCTGCTTATCGTCGCCGCCGCATTATCCTACAGAACATGAAGGATGAAGAACTCGCCATTGCACAGGTTGAAGAAATGCAGGCGGTGTCTGCCGTCCTCAAAGGCAAATACACCATGACCGGTGATGCGTTTGAGCCGGTTGAGGTCGATATGGGGCGTAGTGCAAAAAATAACATTATTCAGGCCGGTGCCGCAGCCTGGTCGGGTCGCGACAAAGAAACCTATGACCCTACTGATGATATTGAGCAGTATGCGCTCAACGCCAGCGGGGTGATTAATATCATCGTATTCGATCCGCAGGGGTGGGCGCTTTTCCGCTCCTTTAAAGCGGTGCAGGCTAAGCTGGACACCCGGCGCGGCTCCAACTCAGAGCTGGAAACGGCCGTAAAAGACCTGGGCCAGGCTGTTTCATACAAAGGTATGTACGGCGATGTGGCTATCGTGGTTTATTCCGGCCAGTTCGTGGAAGGGGACGCTAAAAAGAGCTATCTGCCTGACCTGACGATGGTTCTGGGTAACACTCAGGCGCGCGGACTGCGCACGTATGGTTGCATCCAGGATGTGGATGCTCAGCGTGAAGGCATTAACTCCTCCGCCCGCTATCCGAAAAACTGGGTACAGACTGGCGACCCGGCCCGCGAATTCACCATGATTCAGTCGGCACCGCTGATGCTGCTGGCTGATCCTGACGAGTTTGTTTCCGTCCAGCTTGCATGATAAACGGCCCGCATGGGCCGTTCCTTTTTCAGAGAGAAACTTCCCATGACTAAAGAAGAACTAATCCAGCGCCTGAAAGCGCTGGCGCAGCAGCTGGGGCGCGACGTTAATTTGACCGGCTCTAAAGAGGAGCTGGCCTTGCGTGTCGCAGAGCTGGAAGAAGAACTCGACGATGATGCAGCGGTGGAGGATGAAGCGGTCACGGGCAGCGCGCTTCCAGAGCCTCAGCCACCGGAGCCGCCAGAGTCGCCATCGCAGGGAAAATCCCCTGCTGGTGGCTATGTCAGCGTTGAGGCGCTGGCATACCTGCATGTAGAGGCTCTTCATGTCACCAAAAGCGAGAGTATTCATATGGTCACGGCGGGGACCGTTTTCCGCCTGCCTGCCGCAGAGGCCGAAGAACTGGAACGGCTGAAACTGGTGCGCCTGCTCTAAGGGGGGCGCATGGCTGATTTTGACAGCCTGTTTGATGCGGCTATTTCGCGCGCGGACGGAGCCATTCTGGACGTGATGGGATGCGTTGCGCGGATCACGTCCGGGGCAATATCGGGGCGGGATATTCACGGGGTCTTTGATGACCCTGAAAATGTGGCCTACGCGGGTTCCGGCGTCAGGATTGAGGGCACGGCGCCGTCACTGTTTGTAAAAACGCCGTCTGTTATCGGGTTGCAGCGACTGGACACGATTGCGGTGAATGGTGAGTCATTCTGGGTTGACCGTGTCACCCCTGACGATTGTGGATCCTGCTATGTCTGGCTGGGGCGCGGACAGCCGCCCACCGGTAACCGGCGCCGTTAAGGGGGTACTATGTCAGTAGAGGGATTGGATGAAATCATCGAAAACCTCAACACCATCAGTAAAAAAGCCGTGCCACGGGCGTCTGCGCAGGCGGTTAACCGGGTAGCGGGGCGAGCAGTCAGCCGCAGTGTGCGGATTGTTGCCAAAGATACGGGTATTCCCAATAAGCTGGTCAGAGGGAGGGCAAAACTTAAGCGCGCCTCCCCTAAGAAGCCGCTGGCCACCATCAGAGTTAACCGGGGCAATCTGCCAGCGATAAAACTGGGTATCGCCAGCGTCCGGCTATCCCGGCGAAAACGGGATAAAAATGGTATTCGCAGTGTGCTGCGGATCGGTAAATTTCGTTTCCCCGGCGCTTTTATCCAGCAGTTAAAAAATGGCCGCTGGCACGTAATGCAGCGCACAGCCAAGGCTCGCTATCCCATTGAAGTTGTCAAAATTCCAATGGCTACTCCGCTTACGGATGCGTTTTCTGCCGAAGTCCCCAAACTGCTGAGCAGCGATATGCCCAAAGAGCTGCGCGCCGCTCTGAAAAATCAACTCCGAATACTGGTTAAATAATGAAACATACCGATATCCGCCTGGCGGTCATCGATGCACTGGACTCGATCGCCGGGCCCGGTGTCTCGTTGTTTGACGGGCGCCCTGCCGTTTTTGAAGAAGATGACTTTCCGGCCATCGCCGTTTACCTCACCGATGCCGAATACACCGGCGAGGATCTGGATGCCGATACCTGGCAGGCCACTTTGCATATAGAAGTTTTCCTGCCTGCCCAGGTACCCGATTCAGAGCTGGATGAATGGATGGAATCGCGCATTTATCCAGCGCTGGGAGATGTTCCTGCGCTGGCAGGATTAATTACCGTCATGGTTCAGCAGGGCTATGACTATCAGCGCGATGACGATCTGGGCCTCTGGTCCTCAGCTGATTTGAAGTATTCCATTACCTACGAAATGTGAGGCAACTATGGCAACACCAAACCCACTTGAGCCGGTAAAAGGCGCTGGCACAACTCTATGGATTTACACCGGCATGGGTGATCCGTTCGCTAACCCTCTCTCTGATATCGACTGGACCCGCCTTGCCAAAATTAAAGATCTGACGCCAGGCGAACTGACGGCGGATTCTTACGACGATACCTATCTGGACGACCCCAACGCCGACTGGAAAAACACGGCGCAGGGTGAGAAGTCGGCCGGTGAAACCGGATATACCCTGGCATGGAAACCCGGCGAGGCAGGCCAGCAGGACCTGGTCGCATGGTTCAATGATGGCACCGAGCGGGCGTACAAAATCCGTTACCCTAATGGCGCGGTTGATGTGTTCAAGGGCTGGGCATCCAGCCTCGGGAAAACCGTCACAGCCAAAGAGGTGATCACCCGCACTGTAAAAATCACCAACAACGGGAAGCCGTCTCTGGCAGAGGACCGCACCACGCCGCCTGTCGAGGCGACCGGCATCACGCTGGCGCCGACAGCCCCAACGGTTCAGGTAGGGAAATCGACGGCGGTTACCGTTAATTTTGCTCCGGCTGACGCTACGGACAAATCATTCACCGCGGCAGTTTCTAATGAGAGCGTCGCCACCGTTGCTGTCTCTGGCAACACCATCACAGTTACCGGCAAAACCGCTGGCAGCGCGCAACTGGTGGCGATGACCAGTGGCGGCAAAAAAGTCGCTGTTGCCACTGTCACCGTTTCCTGATAGCGGGGCGCAAGCCCCCTTTTTCTGAGGTTAATTATGTTCCTGAAACAGGAGCCGTTTGAATATAACGGCAGCAAAGTCGTGCTCACAGAACTGTCAGCCCTGCAGCGCATTGAGTACCTGCAGTATCTGCACGATCTCGAATCGTCGGAAAATAACATGAACAACGCCATGAATATGGTGGTGCGTACCAGTGCATTTCTGGTCGCCATGTCCCTGGCGCATACCCGTGAATTTAAGCCAGGTCCGCACCCGACTCGCGAGCAGATGCTTGCTCTGGCCGAGGAGACCTTACGCACCTGGCCGCTGGAGGCGATCGGCGCGGCGGATAGTGTCGTCAAACGGTTATCCGGCATGCTGCCGCCTGCCAGCGCAGACGGCGACACCGAATCAGAGCCCGTCACGGCGGAAAAGCCTTAGCCGGGGAGCTGGCGTTTGCCATGCAGATGGCGCGTGAATTCGGCCGGCCCGACTGGCGCGCCATGCTCGCCGGCATCTCATCGACAGAATACGCCGACTGGCGTGTGTTCTACCGGGAAAACTATTTCCACTCCGCGCAAATCGATGCGCATTTCTCCACGCTCATTTATTCCATTTTCAGCATGTTCAGCCGCGATACGTCCATGACGCCTGATCAGTTCAGCCTGTTATCTGCGCGCGCGGCGGAGCCGGAGAGTGAGCCAGATGATAACGCCCTGATGGCAGCAGCTGAGGGAATTTCAGGAGGAGTCCGTTATGGCCCAGCCAGTGGGTGACCTGGTCGTTAACCTCGACGTTAATTCGGTCAATTTTCAAAAACAACTTGAATATGCACGCCGGCAGTTTGATGGCTTCGCCGCAGCAGCCAATGATGCCTCCGCGGCTGCGGCAGGTGTGTTCTCCCGTCAGGAGCTGGCCGCTAAGCGGGCCGGGATATCCGTCGGGCAGTTTTCGAATGCGATGCGCATGCTGCCGGCGCAGTTTACCGATATCGCCACACAGCTGGCAGGCGGCCAGAGTCCCTGGCTCATCATGCTCCAGCAGGGCGGCCAGATTAAAGACTCGTTTGGCGGGATCGGGGCCACCCTCAACGTGCTGAGGACCATGATCACCCCGGCGAGCCTGGCGCTGGGCGGGTTTGCCGCCGTGGCGGGCGGTGTTGCGTTTTCTGCCTGGCAGGCCGAGAAAGCCAACACTGACCTGTATAAGGCGCTGGTGATGACGGGCGGTATGGCCGGCACGACGACCGGTCAGCTGTGGGACATGGCCGAGACGATTGGCGGGAAAACCAATACCTCCATCAGTTCAACGGCCGAAACGCTGGCCCGTCTGGCGAACACTGGGAAATACACATCCGGCCAGATAAAAATGGTAGCCCAGACATCACAGGAATGGGCCCGAACGATGGGGGATGGCGCCGATAAAATAGAGGCGGCGTTTGCGGCTATTGCTAAAGATCCGGTTAAAGCGCTGGCGAGCCTGAATGAGCAATACAATTTTCTGACGGTCGGCCAGCTGAAATATATCGACGGACTGGAGAAAACGCAGGGCAAACAGGCTGCGGCCACCGAGGCTATCAAACTGTTCTCCGATACCATGCAGCAGCGCATGGATCAGGTTGCCGGTAGCGCCACACCGGTTGAAAAAATGTGGGACGATTTCAAAAAATGGGCAACTGACGCCTGGGATGCCGTCGGCGCGCGGTTTATCGGCGGGACCAGCCTGATCATTGATGTGGTAGCAGCGACCGTCGAACAGGTACAAATCATCCTGAAACAGGGCGATCTGCTGATTGCCGATTTTGCTAAATCAGCCTACGAGACAACCAAAAACCTCCCCGGTGTGAAAAGCATTTTTGGTGATGTCGCTCAGGATAATGAGCAATTCATCGCCACTACCGAGAAACAGATTGCCGACCTGAAAAAATCGGTCGCAGAGCGAGACGCGCGGGTCCGCCAGGGGGAGATGGGCTACGTTCAGCGCTCGCGGCAAAGCCGGGTCACTACCGGGCCAAACCAGCAGGATGCCGTTTCGGATGCCGCAGACAAGCTGCGCAAGAAGACGCCAAAAAAAGAGAAACCCTCTAATGCCGGTAACCATGCAGAGGACCAGGCGCAGGCTGAACTGCTGGCGCTGCAGGCCCAGCTTAAGGTGCTGCAGCAGCACAAGGGGTTGAACGATACCATCAGCCAGCAGCGCAAAGAGCTATGGGCCACCGAGGCTAAATATCAGGTGCTGGAGGAGGCCGCCGGCAAACGCAAACTCACCAAACAGGAGCAGTCGCTGCTCTCCACTAAAAATCAGGTTCTCCAGCTGGCGCAGCAAAAAGCCATTCTGGGTGACCAGATTGCCGCTCAGGAGCGCATGAACAAGCTCCAGGACACCTCCCAGAAATACGTCACCCAGATAACAGAGAAAACGCGGGCGTTGCAGGCCAGCATTGGCCTGAGTTCGCGTGACGCCCAGCGTAATAATGAAGAGGCTCAGCTACGGCAGGGCTGGCTGAATGCTGGCGGTAATCTGGATGATTCTGGTTATAAAGCGGAGCAGACGGCGCTCAAAAACTACTACGCGGAACAGGACCGGCAGCGCGGTGACTGGCTGGCGGGCAGCAAAACCGCCTGGGCTGAGTATGTCGATTCGGCCTCTGATGCATTCAGCCAGATGAAAGGCGTCGCCTCGAACGTGTTTGACGGCATCGGGAAAAACATGGCTGACATGCTCACCACCGGTAAAGCCAACTGGGGCGATTTCACGCGTTCCGTGCTTTCAATGCTGGTGGAAATCATGACCAAGCAGGCGCTGGTGGGGCTGGCAGGCTCGGCGATGTCCTCACTTGGGTTCGGAGGTACTGCGGCGCCGGCCAGCGCGCAGTTTGATGTGGGCGGGTTTACCGGCACCGGCGGCAAATATGAGCCAGCCGGCATTGTTCACCGCGGGGAGTTTGTCTTTCACAAAGAGGCGACCAGCCGGCTCGGCGTTAACTATCTGTACGGCCTGATGAACGGGTACGCCAGCGGCGGGCTGGTCGGTGGCGGCAGTGCGCCGGCGGCGCTGGGTGGCGTCAGCGTCTATGCGCCGGTCACCGTCAACGATAATTCCGGCAGCCAGGGGAAATCATCAGGGAGTTCAAACAACCAGCTGGCGCGCGCGTATCAGCAGACCGTTAATCAGTCGGTTAATGATGGAATAGCTAAGGCGCTGATGCCTGGCGGGATGATCTGGAAAGCACAGCGGAGCAGGGCATGACGATAGAGACATTTGAGTGGGGCATCCAGTCTGCCAGTCAGCCCACGCTGAAAAGCACAGACTCAATCCGGGTGGTGCAGTTTGGCGACGGCTATAAGCAGGTGAGTGGTTCCGGGTTGAACGATGAAACGCTGTCGTATGAATACGCGTTCACCGGGCGCCCGGAGCTGGGGCTGGAGATTTACACATTTCTCCGCCGGCACAAAACCCGGTCATTTATTTTTACGCCGCCGTTTGGCGAGATGGGGTTGTGGCGGGTTCAGCAAGACACGCTGCAAAAAGTTATCCGCAGCAAAACGGTCATGAATATTTCGGCCACGTTTGAACAGGCATTTCATCCATGATTACCAGTGACTATCAGAAGCTCGAGCCGGGGAACAAAGTCCGGCTCATAGAAGTGAACGGGACGGCATTCGGTGCCGACATTCTCAGGTTTCACAACCATTCCATAGCCTGGACGCAGGAGGAGATTGAGCAGCTGCAGGGCGAGTTAACCGAAGATCAGCTGGAGGACGGCAAACCGTATGGCAAATCACTCTGGTGGCAGGGTGAGGAGTACGGCGCCTGGCCGTTCGAGCTGCAGGGCCTGCAGATGTCTACCGATGGCCAGTCGGTTCATCCCACGCTCTCTGTTTCAAACATCGATAACCTGATCACCGCGCTGTGCATTCAGTTTGACGATATGGCGCAGGCCAGAGTCATCATTCACGACACGTTCTCCCATTATCTGGACGCCCGTAACTTTCCCGACGGCAACCCGACCGCCGACCCGCAGCAGGAAAAGCGGCAGCTGTGGTTTATCGACCGCCGGTCATCAGAAACCGATACCGCAGTCGAGTTTGAGCTGTCGAGCCCTGTCGATCTGCGTGGCCGCGTCATTCCTACCCGACAGATCCACTCTCTGTGCACCTGGTGTTCGCGTGGTTGGTACCGAACCGGTAAAGGCTGCGACTACGCCGGCACCCAGTATTTCGATGAGGACGGTAACCCGGTCGATGACCCGTCGAAAGACGTGTGCGGTGGGCTGCTGTCCGACTGCAAAAAACGGTTTGGCGAAAACGAGCCGCTGCCGTTCGGTGGGTTCCCAGGCTCGTCGCTTATCTCGAGGTAAAACCATGCGCCAGAAAATCATTGATGCAATCGCCGCACATGCCGCGGCGGAATACCCGCGGGAGTGCTGCGGCCTGCTTGTGCAAAAAGGGCGCGTACAGAGCTATTACCCATGTGAAAATATTCACCCTAAACCCACTGAGGATTTTAAAATAAATCCACAGAATCAGATTGATGCATCTAAAATTGGGCATGTTGTGGGTATCGTTCATAGTCATCCCGATCAAACAGCCCGACCAACAGAGACCGATCTTGCATATTGCGATTTTCACGAGGTGCCCTGGCATATTCTCAGCTGGCCGGAGAGGGATTTTCGCACTATTTATCCTCGCGGAGAGCTGCCGCTGGTGGGACGTCCGTTCGTACTCGGCGTTTACGACTGCTGGGGGCTGATCATGAGCTATTTCCGGCAGGAGCACGGTATAGAACTACATGACTACCGGGTTGACTATCACTGGTGGGAAGAGGGGCATAACGACAATTTTTACCAAGACTGCTGGTACGAATGTGGGTTCCGGGAGTTCAGCGGCCCGCCGCAGCCCGGCGACATGGTGATAATGCAGGTGCAGGCCAGCAAATGGAACCATGCGGGAATACTGTTGGCCGATAACATGCTGCTGCACCATCTTTACGGACAGCTCAGCGCCCGTGTGCCGTATGGCGGCTATTGGGCCGAGCGCACGATGAGTATTGTGCGATATAAAGACCTAATTTAGAGCTGTCTATTATTACCATCAACTACATTCATGTTAGGATTGCTAGGATTATTTTAACATGGACATTAGTTGATGAAAAAACTTGTAATCTTGGGGTTGACTGCACTCACTCTTGTCGGTTGTGCGGGACAGCCTAAATTATTAAAAGAAACCCAATCAGGCAAACCTGAAGGATTTTATGCGTCGACAACAAAAGAAAAAGTTAAGGATGCTTTAATCAATTATTGCAATGGCAGGGGGCTAACTATTTATGGCGCAGATAATAGCACAGTTGTCTGTGGTAAGGAGCAGCAAGGAGGGTCTGCAGTATTTACTCAGGCATTGATTGGTAATGCATACTCGACCACTCCAGTCTCAAAAGTTAGATTCACTATTGCTCAAATTAATAATGATGTAAAAGTTTGGGCTGATATGTGGGTGGAAACCCAGATGGCAATGGGGCAGGTTCAGCAAATGCCTATAACTTCTAACGATGCTAAAAATACTATTCAGCAACGACTGGATTCTATAAGGCCTTAAATAGGCATAACAGATTTATCATAACCCGCCTAGTAAACTGCCAATTAAAGTTTGGCAGTATTCCTGGCGGGTTTTTTATTGGGGGGAAGCATGGCTTTTATTGATGTTCCTATGAGGCGAATGGTTTTTCATGGGCCACTAATTTCTCGTTTTGGTCGTAAGTTTGAATATAAGGCACATAATGCTCTCAAAATGATTCAGGCCGCTAAGAACCTGCTTAATGGGTTTGAGGAGTATTTGCTAGATGCACATAAGCGGGGGCTGACATTTTCAATATTTGTGGGTGACAAACAAAAACGTAATATTTCAGAATCTGAACTGGAAATGACGAATGGCACTGATGACATTCATTTGGTCCCCGTTATTATCGGAAGTAAGCGCGGAGGTCTGTTTCAAACTATTTTAGGGGTTGCTTTAATTGGCGCATCAATGATGCTTGGCCCTGCAGGACTTGCTGCGTTTGGCGCCACAGGTGTTTGGGGTGGCGCAATGGCTATGGCTGGCGCTTCGATGGCTATTGGTGGCGTGATCCAGATGCTATCCCCTCAGGTTCAGGGGCTGCGAATGCGGCAGGACCCAGACAACAAACCGAGTTATGCATTCGGTGGGCCAGTTAACTCAACGGCTCAGGGTAATCCGGTGGGGTATGGTGCAGGTCGTCGTGAGATAGGCGGAGCGATCGGCAGTGCCGGAATATATGCTGAGGATCAGCAATAGTAATAAAGCCAATAAGTAAATTGATCATAATCAGGCCGCCTTCGGGTGGCCTTTTTTATGGATGCGATATGACGACGATAATTACAGGCTCAAAAGGTGGTGGTGGTAAAGCTCACCAGCCAGTTGAGGCTCCAGATAGTATCCGCTCGGTGGCAACCGCGAAAATATTAATTCTTCTTGGTGAAGGTGAGTGGGCAGGTAACCTCGATAATACCCGAGTATTGTTTGACGGTACGCCATACGGGAACGCAGACGGAACAATTAATTTCCCCGGCGCACGCTGGGAGTTTCGTCCAGGAACACAGCATCAGGATTATATTCAGGGCATCCCCAGCGTTGAAAATGAAATCACCATAAATACCGAGCTGAAAGATACGGCGCCGTGGGTGCGGGCAGTTTCGAATACTCAGTTATCCGCGGTGCGCATCCGTTTCGGCTGGCCTTCACTTCAGCAGCAGCTGGATAACGGCGATACCGTCGGCGTAAAAATTGAGTATGCCATTGATGTGGCCACTGACGGTGGCACCTATACGCAGGTCGTTTCCGGCAAAATTGATGATAAAACCACATCGCTCTATGAGCGCAGCCACCGGGTAAACCTGCCGGCGGCCAAAACGGGCTGGCAGGTGCGGGTACGTCGCATCACGCCCAACTCAACCAGCAACCGCGTCGCCGACAAAATGAATATTGAGGCGATCGCTGAAGTTATCGACGCCAAATTACGCTACCCCAATACCGCGCTGCTGTACGTTGAGTTTGATGCAAAACAGTTTCAGAACATCCCCAAAATTAGCTGCATACCCGACATGGCGATTATTCGCGTGCCGGATAATTACGACCCGATTAACCGGACGTACAGCGGCACCTGGACGGGTGGGTTCAAATGGGCCTGGAGCAATAACCCGGCATGGGTGTTTTACGACCTCCTTCTTAATGAACGTTACGGGCTGGGCGACCGGATTGACTCCACACAGGTTGATGAATCAGAGCTGTACCGCATTGCGCAGTACTGCGACCAGCTGGTGCCGGATGGTAAGGGTGGCGACGGCATGGAGCCGCGTTTCCTCTGTGATATTTACATTCAGTCGCAGGAGGAGGCCTGGACGGTCCTCACCGACATGGCCGCCATATTCCGGGGCATGACTTACTGGGGTGGTGACCAGATGGTAACCGTCTGCGATATGCCCGAGGATGTGCGCTATACGTTTACCCGCGCCAACGTGGTAAACGGCCAGTTCACCTATTCGTCCTCCAGTGAGAAAAACCGCTACACCACGGCGGCGGTGAGCTGGTCAGATCCCAATAATCATTATGCCGACACCATCGAAATGGCGTCAGAGCAAAAACTGGTCCGCCGGTATGGCATTAATCAGACCTCTATCACCGCTATCGGCTGCACCCGGCAGTCAGAGGCAAACCGCCGCGGGCGCTGGGCGCTGCTCAGTAACAGCAGCGATAACACTGTCACGTTCTCCGTCGGGATGGATGGCGCCATTCCGCAACCCGGCCGGCTGATTGCCGTTGCTGATTACCGTTACGCTAATGCAGCCATTGGCGGACGTGTGAGCGCGGTCAGCGGCCGTAACGTTACGCTGGACCGTGAGGCGCGGGCAAAACCCGGTGACCGGCTGCAACTCAATCTGCCGTCCGGCGCGACGCAGGCCAGAACGATCCAGGCGGTCAGCGGGCGGGTGGTCACGGTAACCACGGCATACAGCGAAACGCCGGAGGCTGAATGCGTCTGGGCCATCGATGCCGACGATTTGGCGCTGCAGCTGTTCCGCGTGGTGTCGATCAGCGATAACGGCGATGAAACGTATGAAATCACCGCCGTGGCGCACGACCCCAACAAATACGACCGCATTGATACCGGCGCCCGTATTGAGGACCGGCCGGTTTCCATCATGCCGCCTGGCGTGCAGCCGGGCCCAAAAAACGTATCGATCAGTAGCTACTCGTCTGTCAGCCAGGGGATTGCTGTTACCACGATGCGCGGAACCTGGGATGCGGTCAGCAGTGCGATCGCCTATGAGGCCGAATGGCGTAAAGATAACGGCAACTGGGTTTCTATCCCGCGCACGTCCGCGCTGGGGTTCGAGGTTCCGGGCATATACGCCGGCCGCTATCTGGTGCGTGTGCGGGCAGTCAATGCCAGCGATATCGCCTCGCAGTGGGCGACCTCGGCGGAAACCGTGCTGAAAGGGAAGGAGGGCAAGCCGCCGGTTCCGATCAACTTTGCTGCTAATCCTCTGGTATTCGGCATTCAACTGTCCTGGGCGTTCCCTGATGGAACTGGCGATACTCAGCAGACGGAAATTCAGTACAGCACCACGCCGAACGGCGCTAACCCGATGCTGCTCACTGATGTGCCATATCCACAGCGCAGCTATCAGCAAGCAGGCCTGCAAGCGGGACAGACGTTCTACTACCGAGCGCGGCTGGTTGATAAAACCGGCAACCAGTCGGACTGGACCGCCTGGATTATGGGGCAGAGCAGCACCGACGTTGACCTGATCACGGAAACTGTGAAAAAGGAGATGGAGGAGTCAGAGGTCTTCGTCCAGGTGACCAAAGACGTTACGGATGCGAACGATAAATTGGATTCGCTGGCTGACGGCATTATCGCTCTGGCCATGACGACTGAGGGAATCCAGCGCCAGTGGCGCGCTCAGGATGGTGTCGTGAAAGCCTCGGTGACTGAGGTCCGGCAGGCGGTTGTCGCAGAGGGCCAGGCGCGGGCCACTGCTGTGGACGAATTGAAAACCTCGGCGGATAAAACCAACGCGTCACTGACAGAGCTGCGGCAGACGGTTTCCGACAATAACCAGTCCACATCTACGGCCATCGATTCTCTGAGGTCGGAGAGTTCGACCAATAAAACAGAAATCGGGAAAACCAATGATGCTCTGGGTAAAACCAATGGGGAGCTCACCAAAACGAACGCCTCACTAACCGAGCTGAAACAGACCACAGCCAATTCGGATAAAGCGATTTCCGAGAGCGTGACGGCATTGACCTCTCGTGTCGGGAACAGCGAGGCCGCAATAAACGTCCGTGGCCAGACTATTTTCGATAAAAATGGGACGGGCAATGCGATTTACAGCATCGGCACCGGTGTGCGCGTCAATGGCACCTATTACGGTGCCGGGCTGTCGGTCGGGGCGGAGGTGGCGGCCAATGGCACGGTTACCACGCGCATTATTGCCAGCGCCGGCCAGTTTGCCGTGCTCAATCCTGCCAATAACAGTTATGCGCTGCCGTTTTTCGTGCAGGGTGGGCAGACATTTATTCAGTCGGCGTTCATTCAGAACGGCTCTATCACCAATGCCATGATCGGCAATGAGATTAAATCCAACAACTATGTGGCAGGCAAATCCGGCTGGCGACTGCCCAAAGACGGGGGACTGGAGATTAACTCGGCGCTGCCGGGCGGCGGGCGTTCCGTGCAGGATGGCAACGGCATAGCGGTTTATGACAATAACGGTGTTAAACGCTTTGCCGCGGGGTACAAACCATAATGGGAGTCTACGGTGTATTCGCCTGGAACGAAAACGGGGTGGAGACGACGGCTATTGATGGGCGTTCGTTCTACCTCGACATGATCCCGGTGAATAAAAACAACCCGAACAGCAGCAAAACATATCCGGTAAATACCTCAGTTTACCGACTGGTGGTAACGGTTGTTGGTGCTGGTGGTATGTCGGCTGGTTATATACGGCCCACCGTCAGCGGCGCGACGGTGAGCTGGAAAAGCATCGCAGATCAGCCAGACCCCGCCGGGTATATTTTTGTCAGCCAGGTGGAGGTATGAATGCCCTACGCAGTTGAGCTATGGGATGCAAAAGGGAAGGTTATCTACAACACGGCAACCAAAAACTATTCTCTCATTTCCCGGCAGCGCATCATTGTTCCGTCCAATGCTAATGGGGTGACTATTCCTCTCCCCGGCACACCGGGTTCAACCATCCCGTTTTTTCGCGTTGATGGCGCCTACCGCTCCGGGTTTGTCTGTGCTGGCGGCATCCAGGGCAACAACATCTGGGTGGGGCAGGTTTCCGATTCAGGCGAGAGCGTGCCGGTCATTATCTATGCAATGGGTGTAGGCACTACCGGGCAGCAGCCTGATTACGGCGCGGTGGTTCGCGATGAGGCCGGAAAAATAACGTGGTCCAGCCTGGATAACCCGCTATTCCTGCGGGATGTCGCGGTGACGTCGGCGCATGCCAACCCTGGCACCAATATGGGGATTAACACACCGGTAGCCGTGAATGTTGAGCCGATGGGGTGGGCAACCCGCTCGAACCTTGCTGGCTCGGCGCTCATTTATGCAATGGGATTTAACAACGGCCTCTGGACCACGCCATACGGTAACACCAACGGCAGCGGTGCCTGGTCATGGGCGCCGGAAATGATCCCGTTACTGACCAGAAAAACCTATATCGATACGTCCTATATGGACTGATCATTTATCACCAAAAACGACCGTTTTTGAGAGAGCGCCTATTCGGCGCTTTTTTTATGGAGAAAATTCAATGTCCATGTACGAAACCGGGACCATTACCGCGGCTAAAAACTCGACTACTATCACCGGCAGCGGCACCGCCTGGCTGGATAAAAAATTTGGCATCAGCCCGCAGTGCGTCCTGGTTATCCGCGGCGCCGGCACGGTGGATATGTACGCCATCCAGCGGGTGGACAGCAACACCCAGCTGACGGTCACGCGCCCGATCGCCACTGCCGTCACCGGTGCCGGCTACGGCATCATCGTCGCTGAGTCTATGTCCGTGCAGGCATGGGCTAACCAGCTGGCCGCCAGCAGCAACTACACCCAGAGCCTGCTCGACAGCATCCAGACCGTCATGACCGGTACCGGCTCCGTGGTCCTCACCGCCCCGAACGGCCAGCAAACCACCGTCAGCTCGTTTAAAAAACTCACCGACGATATGGCAACTAAAGCGTCTCAAAGTGCGCTGATCCAACTCACCAATGATGTAAATAATAAAATTGGTTACCAAAAATACACGCTGAGTGCCCCGACGGGGGCTCGGACCGGGCTTCTATATCCCATCATTCTGCTGGGTGCCAGATCTAAAACCAAGGTGAGCATTAGCACTAGAACTGCTCCGGGTAATGACCCTATGAATAACTGCTCATTTGCCGGGGATGTATCGTTTGGAGGATGGACAGATTTAGGCAGCCAGGTTAGCGGGACGTACTGGCGGTACAACTCCGGTGAGGTTGCTATAGATTCATTATGGCGAGGCTATGAGGGAGACTCGTTCGGTGCATTCTATGTGGATGGCGGAGCATTTCCAGTTGATATTATTGTCAGAGAGGACGTTTCGGTTGTCGTTCCGACGGCAAACTATACGCGTGGTACCTCAACATTTCTATGGGGCACAACAACCCCAGAAAACGGGGTGAAGGTGGTGAAATTGGCGGGGTTTTCTGCGTCTGGATTTTACCATTTCGGTGGCAATTTTTTTGAGGGAAATGATAGGGTCTGGTCGACAGCGAATACCACCAAAGCCAGCGACGGCACGCTCAAAGCGGCATCTCCGGTCGTGAAAATTTTCAGCGACGGCCGGTATGAAACCAACGGTGAATCTGAGGGGGTATCAGTTGAGCGGCAGGGCGTTGGTCAGTACCTGGTTAACGGTTGTTTCGGGCTAAACTCCGATGCTGCATGGGGCGGGATTGATGGCGGGTTTGACATACCAACCGACCGCAACCGGCAGCCGCTGGTCTGGCTCGATTACGAGGTGAATGCTGACGGCTCGGTGCTCGTCAAAACCTACCACCGAATGCATCCGGCGGCACCGGTATTTGCCCGCAATGAGATTGAGGGGCTGAACGACGGAGACCCGATAGATATCCCCGCCGATCAGTTTGTCAGCGTGCGGGTTAATATGCCTGAGGTTGAGTCTGGGCCTGAGCATCCTGAGATTGTGCCTGCTGCCGATTGAATATCGAATCATCAGGCATTGTCAGGCGGACATCGATCCAGCTGCTGGCTGGTACATCGATAGGCTCGCCGGCGACAACATGAATTTCCCCATCCTCCAGAATCATTTTGCGGCGGAACAGTCGGATAAATATTTTCCCGTCCTGCTGCTCTGCCGTAACAACCCCCAAATCATCCCCACCCTGAGGGTTGCGCGGCGGTAGCAGCTGCCAGCCCTCTATCGCCAGCGACCGGGCACCGGTTATGCTGTAAACCCCCATGCCCTCCCGGTTGATAGTAATTCCTTCAGCCTCGCTGTTAGCCGTTCCGCTACCACACCACGTAAAACCAGCTTCATCAACATCATCCCGCGAGCAATCAGCCTGAGAAGAGACTATCCGGCAAACCGGCGACGCCGCTTTTAGCGTGCCGTCGCTGGATTTTGTGGTATTGCCGGTAGTGTAAATAGAGAGCCATCCATTGGATGCCCATGCGCCTGTGACTGTGGATCGGATGTATATCCGCCCGCCGCCGCCATCCTGAAATGCCAGCTGGCAGCGATACATAGGGCTGTTCCCCGTCAACTGGAGAATACTAAATCCCCCGACGGTTACCCCTCCCGGAGTTCCAATATCATTACCGGCGCCCCAGTATAATCCTGACGGCAAATCAGTGGCATTTGTCGCTCTGGGGCCAAGACTGGCCGGGCTGTAGACCCCCCACCCGGTTTGAGATTGAGTCAGGATTTGGTCCCAGTCGCTATAAACGCTGTTATATCGGCAACGTAACCACATTTTCCCGCCAGTCGGCCCATCAGCTGTCCCTATTTGTGTACCCCATCCACCATCAGCTGACACGTTGATCATTTTTAGCCGTTGAGTTGAGCCAGCGCCGGGAGGATTCCCCCAGTTGCCAGCCAGTCCGTTATAAAAACCTGTTGGCATTCGCGCCAAAGTATTGCTGACCACGCCCCAGCCCGGAACGTTTGTTCCCTCCGTTATATCTGTACCTAAACCAAAATCGCCGGACTCAAGTTTTTTCCCCATATCGTCGGTGAGTTTTTTAAACGAGCTGACGGTGGTTTGCTGGCCGTTCGGGGCGGTGAGGACCACGGAGCCGGTACCGGTCATGACGGTCTGGATGCTGTCGAGCAGGCTCTGGGTGTAGTTGCTGCTGGCGGCCAGCTGGTTAGCCCATGCCTGCACGGACATAGACTCAGCGACGATGATGCCGTAGCCGGCACCGGTGACGGCAGTGGCGATCGGGCGCGTGACCGTCAGCTGGGTGTTGCTGTCCACCCGCTGGATGGCGTACATATCCACCGTGCCGGCGCCGCGGATAACCAGGACGCACTGCGGGCTGATGCCAAATTTTTTATCCAGCCAGGCGGTGCCGCTGCCGGTGATAGTAGTCGAGTTTTTAGCCGCGGTAATGGTCCCGGTTTCGTACATGGACATTGAATTTTCTCCATAAAAAAAGCGCCGAATAGGCGCTCTCTCAAAAACGGTCGTTTTTGGTTGAGGTTGGGTATGGCTTAATTCTGTATTTTCATGGAGTTAGAAAATGCAGATCGGTTATATCCGCGTCTCAACGCGGGACCAGAATCCGGATTTACAGAGAAATGCGCTGATTAGCGCAGGTTGTGACCAGATTTATGAGGGCTCGGCTAGCGGTAAATCGACGAAGAAGCGCCCAGGCCTGCGACGGGCCATGCGGCGGCTGGCGGACGGCGACACATTGGTGGTCTGGAAACTGGACCGGCTGGGGCGAAGCATGAAAGACCTGGTGGGGCTGGTAGGCGATATCCAGGCCCGCGGCGCCCAATTCCACAGCCTCACCGATTCGATAAACACCAGCACGGCCGCTGGCCGGTTCTTTTTTCACGTGATGGCGAGCCTTGCAGAAATGGAACGTGAACTGATAATCGAGCGGACCCTGGCAGGGCTGGAGGCGGCGCGGGAGAGGGGGCGGTATGGTGGGCGGCCTCGGAAAATATCAGAATGTCAGCGCGAGCAGCTAAAAGCCCTGGCCGGCAACGGCGTGCCAGCCAGTCAGCTGGCGGGGATTTTTGGTGTTCACGTGAACACAATTTACCGGCACTTGGACTGTCTGGACGGGGAAAATTAAATTCGGCGCAGCGCCAGACAGTTAGCCGGCCGCATAAAAAATCTGGTTGATAGCTCACGCCAATAAAACTACTGTATATATAATCAGTGTTTATCGGAGGGCTGATTATGCCCCGTTATTATGAAATAGAGCTAGCGTTTCGGGCTGCCATCGTCATAGAGCCTAACGGACGTAAAACAGTTAGCACCTGCGATTTTGTCCGGGAGCTGGCCGCCAGAAACTGGCACTACAGTCTGCGTGACGCTAACCGCTGGATAGAAAACAGCGTGGACACGTTTAAGGATGTCTCGCCGCATGAAGGCGAGGAGCGCCTGTTTATGGTTTTCAATCCAAATGGAGGGCTCTGATATGGGGTTTCCATCACCCGCGGCAGACTATGCGGAGTCGCGCCTGTCTCTGGACGGCATGTTGGGGCTGAGCCGCACAGCAACGTATTTCATGCGCGCCGGCGCGACTAGCTGGCGCCACGGTATTCAGCAGGGCGCAATTCTGGTTATCGATAGCGGACGACGCCCATGCTCTGGCTCGCTGGTCGTATGCCAGCTCCGCGGTGAATTTCATGTTCGTGTGCTGCGGCTGAACCCGGCGCCACGGCTCGAGCATCTGGATAGCCCTGATCGGTGGGACAGTGTGCCTAGCTATGATGATGGGGCGGCCGGAACAGATGATGGAATTTTTGGGGTTATCCGGTACATCATCAACAACGCGACTGACGGCGAGTTTGATGATGTACCAGTGATTTAGTGGGATGAATAGACATAAAATTGTTGGTATATGATATAAATCTATCTCGTAATTTATTGATTTTACTAGAGCAAAAATCTGTCGATATACCAGTGATTAGGCGTAAGTGATTGAAGTTAAATTAAATTGGACCGGTCTTGAAAACCGGCGAGGGGAAACCCTCCCAGAGTTCGAATCTCTGCGCTTCCGCCATATCTGATAAGGGGTTACCGAAAGGTAACCCCTTTTCTTTATGGGCTGAATCATATCTGGCTCTTACTTACGCCCCGTTCGCATAAAGAATAGTCTCCCCCCAATTCAACTCAGGTGCTGATTTCAAAGCTTCGATTAAAACGCTGAAGGTGGCTTACGTGCCTGCGAAAGGATCACCGGCGACACATTCTAAATTTGTTCAGTAATAAGGGGTGGAACGGTAACTATTTCCCAATCACGCAAGCGTAGACCGAAACGCTTTGCGGGTAATAAATGGTCTGCTCAATAAGAAATAGACAAAGAGTTGTCCCAGGCGCTTCTCACGTTTTGTCGGAAACCATTACGCCTTATTCGCTGTATCAAGCCCATCCAAATAATCTTTAAGCACGCTATAAACCTGACGCACCAGCGCTGAAAACTGGCTGCGGTGCGGGCAAATAAAGTTAAGCGGTGCTTTCTCGCCCTGAATATCCTGGAGCAGCGTCACTAGCTTCCCGCTGCTAATGTCTTCATAAACATCAAGCCTGGATTTATAGGCGATACCATATCCGGCAACTGCCCAGCGTCGGGAGACATCGGCATCATTGCTAACATACCGGCCATTGACCATAAGCGTTTTTTTCGACCCGCTGGTTTCGAAATGCCACGAGTTATGAATCTGGCCGTCTTTCTGCCATAAAATACATTCATGCTGATGAAGGTCTTCAAGCCGCTCAAGTCTGCCGTACTGTTGCAAATACTTCGGTGATGCCACGAGTACCCGCCGGTTGTGAGCCGCCAACGGCAATGCCACATAACTGCCGTTTTGCAATTCGCCGTAGCGGATGGCGATATCCACCGGATCGCGATAAATATTACTGACCTCATCGGAAAATAAGAGCTGCACTGATACGCCGGAGTTATCTCGGCAGAATCTGGATATCAGCGGGAGTAATACGTTGCGCCCGAGGTCTGAAGGCAGCGAAATCTTTAAATTGCCGTGCAAACCATCATCTTCGCTTTGCAGGCTATCGAACCCCGACTTCATGACCTCCAGCATTTCCTGGGCATAGGGCAGATATTTCTCGCCCTGACTGGTTAAACGCAGACTGCGGGTAGAGCGGACAAAAAGGCGTACCCCCAGCGCTTTTTCCAGGCGCTGGATGGCGGCGCTGACCTGGGCCGGAAGCAAACCAGCTTCTCGCGCCGCATTAGAAAAACTGCCCAGCGCCGTTGAGCGCACAAACATTTTCACATCTTCCAGACGCACCATGGTTTTCACTATCCGGGTTTTAATATCAACAATATCGTTTGCCAGTGATGTTGATTTTTAACGTATTAAAAAAACATCCGCCAGCCATTTTCACTTTTTTAGTGAAAGTGTTGTTCGGTTCAGGTCGTTACTCCATTTGTCGGCTATCACTATACTTCAGCTATCCGCTATTAGCGCAGCCCAATTTCAAGTGAGACCAGGATATGAAAGCGATTGTATATAGCCAAAATGATTTACCGATTGCTGACGAACATTCTCTTTATGAGATGGATTTACCAAAGCCGCAACCTGAAGCCCACGATTTGCTGGTCAAGATTGCCGCAATCTCGGTTAACCCGGTCGATACAAAAGTTCGCCATAACAGCCCGGTATCAGAGCCGCGTATTTTAGGCTGGGATGCCGTCGGGGTTGTCGAAGCCGTAGGGGCAAGCGTTACTCTGTTTAAGCCGGGCGATGAGGTTTTTTATGCCGGCTCCATTATTCGCCCTGGCTCAAACGCAGAATATGGCCTGGTCGATGAACGTATTGCCGGTAAAAAACCATCATCGATATCTGATGCACAGGCAGCCGCGCTGCCGCTGACTTCGCTGACCGCATGGGAACTGCTGTTTGACCGCCTGTCGGTGGTTCCAGGTAAGGGGCAGGGCGACGCCCTGTTGATTATCGGTGCAGGCGGCGGTGTGGGTTCGCTGTTAACCCAGCTGGCAAGTAAGCTCACCGGCCTTACGGTGATTGGCACCAGCTCACGCCCTGAAACGGCGCAATGGGTAAAAGATCTTGGCGCTCACCATATTATTGACCACAGCAAACCTTTTGCACCGCAGCTTAAAGCGCTGGGCATCGAAGATGTGCGCTATGTGGCAAGTCTGACCCACACCGACAGCCATTTTGACCAGATTGTTGAGGTGCTGGCTCCACAGGGCAGCATGGCGGTTATTGATGACCCGGAAACACTGGACGTTATGCCGCTGAAACGTAAGGCGATATCCCTGCATTGGGAACTGATGTTCACCCGCTCCATGTTTCAGACTAAAGATATGCAGCGCCAGCACGACATTTTAATGGAGGTCAGTCGCCTTATCGATAATGGTACGCTTAAGACCACCCTTGGCGAGCATTTCGGCAAGATAACGGCAGCAAACTTACGCCGCGCCCATGCGCTTATCGAAAGCAATAAAGCTAAAGGCAAAATTGTCCTCGAAGGTTTTTAAGACCGCTATTTACAACGATTTGTTAGGTAGAAAAAAATGAAAAAATCGACATTATCCAAAACGCTGATTGCGGCGGCGGTCTTTAGCGCTGTGGCTGGCACTTCGCTAAGCGCCCTGGCGGCTCCGATTGCCAATGACAAACTGTCCCAGTTGCCTGCTGACCGGGCGATTGGTAAACCCGAGGTGGTCGCCACTTTTCATGGAGCCATGCCTACCGGGGTTACGGTAACGGAAACCGGGCGTATGTTCGTCAATTTCCCGCGCTGGGGGGATGACGTGCCCTTTACCGTGGCTGAAGTTAAAGGGGGCAAAGTCGTACCTTATCCGAATGCTGAAATTAATAAGGCGGATGACAGTAAGCCCGGCGAACATTTCCTTAGCGTACAGAGCGTAGTGGCCGATGGACAAGGGAAACTATGGGTGCTGGATACCGCCGCTCCAGGCTTCTCTAAACCGGTAGCCGGTGGCGCTAAGCTGGTCGCAATCGATCTTAAAACCAATAAGGTCGTTAAAACGGTAGTGATGGGGCCGGATGTAATTTTGCCCGCGACCTATATAAACGATGTGCGGTTTGACTATCGAGTAGGTAAGGCGGGCGTCGCCTATATTACTGACTCATCCCTTTCAGGCACCGGGGGTATTATTGTCGTCGACCTGGACTCTGGGAAAGCAGTGCGCCGCCTGACTGGCGATCGTTCCACCTCTCCTGAAAAAGGTTTTGTACCGGTGGTTGAGGGTGAAACGCTGTTACAACGCCATGCAGATGGCACCACTGCGCCGTTTAGCGTGGCATCGGATGGTATTGCGCTGTCGGCAGATGGTAAAACGCTCTATTACTGCCCGCTGTCTGGCCGTCATTTATATTCAATTTCGACCGATCTGCTGCGCGACCCGAAAGTGGGTGAGGCTCAGCTCTCGGCGGCGGTAAAAGATTGGGGCGAAAAAGGCGCGTCCGATGGTCTGGAGGCCGATGCCTCCGGTGCGGTTTATGCCGGTGACTATGAGCGCAATGCCATCCGGAAAATGGACAAAGAAGGCAACTGGACAACCATTGCTCACGGCCCGCAGATCCTCTGGCCTGATACCCTGTCAGTAGGCCACGACGGCTATCTCTACTTTACCGTGAACCAGTTGCACCGCCAGCCTGGCTTCCATATGGGTAAAGATATGCGCCAGAAGCCATACTCGGTGTTAAGAATTAAAATTGACGCCGCGCCGGTAAGCACCAAATAACCGGCAGTCATATTTGTGATGCCCCGTAGCTGGGGCATTTTTTTGTATTTTTTCAGCAGGTGTTGGCCTGGAGCTAAATCCCACAATTCTTAAAGCTCAACAAAATTGGGGCACTGATAATATGGGTATCAAGGCATAAGATAATTTTTTAATTTAAATAACCGTGCTTGCCTTGGTTGAGATGTTTGTATGTTGTTGCGATTATTTTGCTACTTTAACTCTTTGATGGATATCGTTGTAATATCTGCCGCCGGGTATAGTTAATTGGCCTAAAAAAAGGCCTGAAAGCCCTTGATAGCCTCGGTTGTTGTCAGTAGTATCGAGTAACAGCTTGTTTATTCAATATACAATAATAACCATTCATCTTTCTTTATCTCCTTTTGTTCCCACACGGATAACCCTGTTATTTCTATATTTTCATTCGTTATTTTTTGAGCCAGTAAAAGAGCACTATGACTAAAATAAGCGAGATACCAAGTCCTAAATGGACAACCAAAGATACCATCTGGATGATGGGCGTATATGGCGCAACTGTGGGCGCCGGTACGCTATTTTTACCAGTAGAAATCGGCACCCGTGGCCCACTGGTATTTATCCTGCTGCTATTACTTGGTTTCCCGCTTTCGCTAGTGCCTCATGTTCTGATTTGCCGGGTATTTATGCGCGATGCGCAAACCCAGGATGATTCTTTGCCATTATTCGGCTCATTTTTCGGTAGCAAAGGCCGCCAGGCAATGAAGCTGTTTTTCTGCGTGGCGCATTATCCGGTGACAATCGTTTATGCGGTGTCGCTGGTGAACGCCTTAAGTCATTTTTTGTCTGAGCGCCTTCATATTGCGGGAATTAATCGCGGTGTGCTGACGGTAGTGGTGCTGTTGCTTCTGCACCTGGTGCTGAGCAAAGGGCGCGATAAAGTAGTAAGTACCATGAGCGCGCTCGCGCTGCCGTTTGCCATTGCCATCATTCTGATAGCAGCCTCGCAAATCCCATCATGGGATATGACTAACCTCGCGCATGCCTGGCAGCAAACTCATGGGACTTCTGTGGGGAGCTCGCTGGAGGGTATTTGGCTGACGTTACCGCTTATCGCATTTTCCTTATGTTCAGCGCCCCTCATTCCATCGCTGGCCTCATGGTATCGTGAGCCGGGCGCAGGCGGTGAGCAGCAGTCGGTGCGGGTTATCCGCAGGGCTTATGGGCTGATATTTTTTAGCATCATTTTCTTTGTGCTGAGCTGCATTTTAAGTACTCCGCGAGAAACTTTCCTGCTGGCTAAAGAGCAGAACCTGAACGTACTGTCGGTGATTGGCGGTAGCGGTGGTATGAGCTTTATGCTTTATCTGGCACCGTTTATTGCCATTGTTGGCATGACTAAATCGTTTTTAGGCATTTCGATGCCGGTGGCTGAAACCTTCGGCGTACTGGCCGCAGATATGTTTAACGTGAAGCACACCAGCAGCATTAAGCTTCTGAAGCTGGTAGTTGCGGTGTTGATGTTTACCGTGACGTCGGTGGCGGTGTACCTCAATCCGGATGTGCTCAATATGATTGAAACCATCTGCGGGCCGTTGATTGCAATCTTCCTGTTTATTATCCCGACCTGGCTCATCTTCACGCGCGAGGCGTTGAAACCGCTGCGCGGCGTTACCGCAACTATCGTAATGATTAGCGGGATTGCCACGGTATCGGCATTGCTGTACGCCATCGTCTAACCATAGCGGCCTCGGTTTAACTGAGACTGAACAATCTAAATAGAAAAGCCGTGCCGATTATTATCGGCGCGGCTTTTTTATGTATTTTCATTTGCTATGTGGATAAATCAGCCTAACTTTTAGCCGGAGTTAATCCGCAAGATTAAACATCCCGACGAGGTGATATCAGTTTTCGACATACCTTAAATGCACACAGGGAATACAGGTTGCGAGCGGGTTAAGATGGATTGTTTCCAGCTTATTGTATTTTCATCAATATCCTGCGCTTTTTTCTATGATCAAACCAATAATATTGGGATCTGAGTCCAGTAACCGGAATTTATAGGCCGCACCCGGCGGCGAGTATCTTTACTATTAAAAACCGACTTTCAACATCTGAGCCTTATTTTGGCTGGCTCCTTTTTCCCGTCTTAAAACAAG
This sequence comes from Salmonella enterica subsp. enterica serovar Choleraesuis, assembly GCA_022846635.1. Lineage (GTDB taxonomy): Bacteria > Pseudomonadota > Gammaproteobacteria > Enterobacterales > Enterobacteriaceae. The sequence continues at coordinate 2,646,777 of AP025685.1, read as the reverse complement.
GAATAATCGTGAAAAAGTCTGTTACCGCTGTTTCTCTTTTTCTTGCCCTGACCACCGCTGCCTGGGCGGCTCCTGATGATGTGCCTCAGGGTTATCAATTGCAGCAGGTGCTGCTATTTAGCCGCCATAACCTGCGCGCGCCTTTAGCCAATAATGGCAGTGTGCTGGAGCAATCCACCCCGCATGCCTGGCCACAGTGGGATGTACCGGGCGGTCAGCTCACCACGAAAGGCGGGGTGCTGGAAGTTTATATGGGCCACTATATGCGCGAGTGGCTGGCGGAGCGTGGTCTGGTTAAATCCGGCGAGTGCCCAACAGCTGACAGCGTTTATGCCTATGCCAATAGCCTGCAACGTACGGTCGCTACTGCGCAGTTCTTTATCACCGGTGCGTTTCCTGGCTGCGATATTCCGGTTCATCATCAGCCCCAAATGGGCACCATGGATCCGGTGTTTAATCCGGTAATTACCAACACCGATCCGGCGTTCGGGCAGAAGGCGATTCAGGCCATGGCTCAGCGCCGCGCGCAGGAGCATTTGGACGATAGCTACCAGCTGCTGGCTGAAGTCGCTGATTATCGCGATGCTCCTGCCTGTAAGGAGAAGAAACAGTGCGATTTGGCCGGAGGCCAGGATACATTCAGTGCCGAGGTTAATCAGGAGCCGGGTGTGTCCGGGCCGTTAAAAGTGGGCAACTCGCTGGTGGATGCTTTTACTCTGCAATATTACGAGGGCTTCCCGCACGATCGGGTCGCCTGGGGGGAAATTAGCTCTGACAAACAGTGGCGGACCCTCTCTGCACTGAAAAATAGCTATCAGGACTCACTATTTACTTCCGGTGAGGTGGCGCGCAACGTGGCTGCACCGCTGATTAAGTACCTCAACAATGCGCTGGTGACAGCAGCCGGTAAGGGCCCGAAAGTGACGCTTATGGTGGGCCATGATTCAAATATCGCCTCGCTGCTCAGCGCGCTGGATTTTGCGCCTTATCAGTTGCCGAATCAGTATGAGCGTACTCCGATTGGCGGCAAGATTGTGTTTGAGCGCTGGAGAGATACCAAAAATAATCGCGACTTAATGAAAATTGAGTATGTGTATCAGTCTACGGCCCAGCTGCGTAACGGTGAGGTGCTGTCCCTGGAGTCTCCTGCGCAGCGAGTGACGCTGTCGCTGAAAGGCTGCCCGGTGGATGCCAGCGGCTTCTGTCCAATGGAGACCTTCGCGGATGTGATGCAAAAAGCGGTCGCGGGAGCGACAGCTGAATAATGCGTAGCGAGTTAAACTCCCCCGCACTGCGGGGGAGTAGGGGGGAGAATATCAGACGTCTTTGCGATCGATGGTTTGCTCGCCCCAAAACAGCAGGTCTTTATCTGTTTTAGCGAAGGCCAGAGGCAGTACCTCATCACTACCTTCTTCCCAAATTTTCTCGGCTAATTTTTCATCGTATTTGGCCAGTTCAAAAATAGCCTCGGCAATTTCCGGGGAAGTATTGCGAACTGAGGCCCATTCGCCGATGTGATGAGCTTTATTTGGCTCGTTTGTCATGATGTTCTCCATTTGTCTGCTTTAAAACTGCCGAACTTATTTATTCAGTTTAGCAGCAAGGCCAGCAACATATTCACCCTGATAACGGGCAATAACCAGTTCTTCCTGGCTTGGCTGACGTGAACCGTCGGCACCGGCAATGGTGGTGGCACCGTATGGAGTACCGCCGCGTACCTGGGAGATATCAAACAGCTCCTGAGCACCATAGCCAATAGGAACAATGACCATGCCGTGATGGGCCAGCGTTGTCCAGAAGGATGAGATAGTGTGTTCCTGGCCGCCGCCGGTACCCGTAGAGCTAAATACGCTACCGATTTTTCCGTACAGTGCGCCGGAAGCCCACAGGCCGCCAGTCTGATCAAGGAAAGTGCGCATCTGGCCGGACATATTGCCGAAGCGGGTCGGAGTACCAAAAATGATGGCGTCATAATCGGCCAGCTCAGCAGGCGTTGCGACGTCAGCATTTTGTGGTTTACCACCGGCTTTGGCGAACGCTTCGGCATGCATGGTTTCCGGCACGCGTTTCAAAGTGACTTCGACGCCATCAACTTTCTCTGCGCCTTCTTTGACCGCACGGGCCATCGTTTCAATATGTCCATACATGGAATAATAAAGCACTAGCACTTTAGCCATCTTTTACACTCCTCGTTTCATTGAAAAACACATTAAGCGAATTTCTTGCGCCCATTTAAAAATAAGCCACGACTATGAGAATGCCAAAAAGCATCACATTTCTTTGATAAATTACAACTTTTCTCTAAAAGTATGGCTGCATAAGGAGGTGGATTTATAGCGTTTCTTTATTTAATTGACTGATAATTAATGTTATTTTTGTTTCCGGCGGCGCAATGTTGCCAGCGATAAGATAAATCATGTTTAAGCATCTAACGCCAACTCTTACCGGGGTAATAATCAAAGCGGTTGCTTTGGCAATGTTGCAGTCGCAAACTAAGCGCACTTATTGTTGATAAAGTCTGAATCCATGTCGTCCCCCCGTTCTTTTGTTCCTAAGATAAAACCCCAGGAAGCCCTATTAATGTTGATTACCGTGTTCTGGGGCGGAACCTTCCTCGCAGTGCAATACGCAATGGCCCGCAGCGGACCGCTGTTTTTCGTGGGGCTGCGCTTTGCCGCCGCAGCAACAGTATTGGGGGTGTTTTCAATTCGACAAATGCGTGGTGTTACCCGCCAGGAGATCCGTGCCGGTATGATTATCGGGACGGCTATTGCGTTTGGTTACACCCTGCAAACCTGGGGACTGCGCACTATCCCCAGCAGCCAGTCGGCGTTCATTACCGCTATGTACGTACCGCTGGTACCGCTGTTGCAATGGTTATTAATTCGCCGTATGCCGGGATTTATGTCATGGGTAGGAATTGCGCTCGCTTTCTGTGGCCTGATGTTCCTGGCCGGGCCACAGCAATCTGGCCTGAAGCTCAATGCCGGGGAGATGCTAACCCTGGCAGGTGCCGTGGCAATTGCCGCTGAAATCATCATGATAAGTATGTTTGCCGGTAAGGTAGATATTCGCCGGGTTACCGTTATTCAGCTGGCATGGGCATCGCTGCTGGCATTTGCCTGTATGGGGCCGGTAGGCGAAAGCGTACCGCCAATGTCCTGGGGATTGTGGGGCGTGGCGCTGGGGCTGGGTATTTTCACCGCCCTGATTCAACTGACCATGAACTGGGCGCAGCGCAGCGTATCGCCAACCAGAGCAACGGTTATCTATACCGGTGAGCCGGTTTGGGCCGGGATCTTTGGGCGTATGGCCGGGGAGAGATTGCAAGAGCATGCGCTGCTGGGGGCCGGTTTGATAATTCTTGGCGTGCTGGCCAGCGAGCTTAAACTACGCCGTCGCCAGCCTTTACCGGAAGATAAGGTTAACCCCGCCTGATATAACCACAGGGAATTTGGCATTTTTTCATCGGGAGAACCAATTTGCCAGCAGGGGATTGCGGAGTTACAAATACATTACATTTCAGTAACCGATTCAAGGTCGGGATAACGGGTAATGATAATGGAACAGCGCAGCGATTCTCTGGATGTACAGGTACTTCGCCAGGCATTGGCGTGGTCGAGCGAACAGCCGGTGTGGTTATGTACCGTACTCCGTACCTGGGGGTCATCGCCGCGCGCGCCTGGCGCGCTGCTGGCGGCTAATCCGCAGGGCGAATGGAGCGGTTCGCTATCAGGTGGCTGCGTTGAAGAGAGCTTTCTGCGGCAAGTTCAGGCCGGAAAGTGGCGGGCCGCAAGTCAGGTAGTGCGCTACGGAGACGGCGGGCTGGAGCCCGATCGCTCGCTACCCTGCGGCGGCGCGCTGGATATTTTGGTGGAATACCTCCCCTCTAATGAACAGACTGCCGATTACTTACAGCGGTTGCTGACAGCGCTGACCGGCCATCAGGCATTGTTGAAAAAGCTGACGTTGCCGCATTCTTGCCACTCTCTAACCCTGACCGATAGCCGTTTTCAGGTTCCGGTAGAGTACTGCGCTCCCGAAATTACTATTTTGCATGCCGCCGCACCTTGTCTGGTGGTGGCCGGTTACTCCAGCGTTGCGGCGTTTTGTGTTGATTTTGCCTGTAGCCTTGGGTTTGAGGTTATCGTATGTGAGCCGCGGGAAGAGATGCTGAGCCAGATGCCTGCGACGTTGCCGTCAGGGGCCAGATTAGTGAAGCAGTTTCCGGCGGCCTGGCTTGAGCGCAATGGTTGCCATCCACGAACCGCGATTGTGGCACTGACGCACGATGCTCGTATGGATGATTTAACGTTGATGGAGGCGGTCAACACGCCCGCATTTTATATTGGCGCGATGGGTTCGGCCCGTAACAGCGCCAACCGTCGCGAGCGGCTTGTCCGGGTTGCGGGGCTGGATGAGTCAGTGATTGGGCGTATTCATGCGCCAATTGGTCTGGATATCGGTAGTAAGAGCCCGGCGGAGATAGCTCTGGCGGTGATGAGCGATATTGTGATGCATAAGAATGGATTGGGATTACCGGGGCCAGCATTTGCCCCGGCACAGACTGTCACGTCAGCGGCAGCTAAATAATTTCATGCCTCTTACAGTGTTTGTGGCTCCAGACGTTTATCAAAGGGCAGGTCGCCCCAGGGGCGGCCGGTCGCTTTAAGCAGCGCGCTGGCAACCGCCGGGGCCACCACGGCGGTAGAAAGCTCCCCACATCCCTGCGGCGGGCGGTCGCTGGCGACTATTTCAACCTCAACTTCTGGCATCTCTTCCAGGCCTATCAGGCCATAATCTTGAAAGTTACTCTCCACCACGCCGCCCTGTTCGAAATGCAGGCAGCTATACAAAATACCGGTGAGGGCAAAGCCGATGCCACCTTCCATGTTTAAGCGAATCAGGTTTGGATTAATCGCTTTACCGCAGTCAATCCCGCATACGGTGCGGGCCAGCCGCCAGCTATTGCCGATAACCTCAATTTCTACCGCCATAACGACATAGGAGCGGAAGGCATTATCGCGCCCGACCCACAGGTTTACCGCCATGCCGCGAAAGCGGTTCGCCGGTAGCGGCTGATCCCAGTTGGCGCGGGCGGCGGTGGCGTCCAGCACTTTTATCATCTCCGGACTGTTTTTCAGTAACCGACGGCGATACTGGTATTCGTCTATCCCTGCTTTATGGCTTAGCTCGCTGATAAAACTTTCGAGGAAGAAAATGCTGGCCACGCTGCCAACGCCGCGCAGAAAGCTCAGCGGAATAGCCTGCTCAACAATGCCGCACTCCACCCGCAGTTCTGGGATGTCATAGACGGTGTTATAGGCACATTCAACGATAGTTTCATCCCAGCCGCCGTGAGTTTCTACCCGATGGCGGTGCACCTGCCAGAATAATCCCTGACCGGCATAGCGCGCCCATAGAGCGGTGGGGTACCCTTCATCATCCAGAAGCGCCTGATAATGGCTGGTGTTACCCGGCCGGTAATAGCCGTGCTGAATATCTATTTCTCGCGGGTAGACCACTTTTACCGGCCTGCCGGTGCGTTTTGATGCCAGCGCCGCATGCATCGCGGTATCGGGTAAATATTTACGGCCGAAGCTGCCGCCGAGCAATGTGTTGTGCAGCGTGACGTCTTCGGGCTGTAGCTTGAACATTTTCGCCAGCACGGTGCGCGGCAGGTCTTGCCCCTGAAAAGGCCCCCACAGCGTAATTTTATCTGGCTCGACGAAGCAGGTTGCGTTGCAGGGCTCCATCGTGGCATGGACGATGTAGGGGGCTCGATAACGGGCCTCATGAAAGCCGCGCTCGCCGCGAGCATTATTGATGGTTTCTGGCGCCTGGCCGCGATTGGTCGCGATAACCAGCTGGTCTGAATCCAACATTTTCCGGTTATCGGCGGCGATAGTGGCGCTGGAGAAGTTATCTTTATCGCTAAGCTGGTATTCCACATCCAGCAGGTCGGCCGCTTTTTTGGCCTGCCAATAGCTCTCGGCAACCACAATGACGGTATTGGGCGACATATCGCTATCCAGCTTCACCATATTCAGCATCGACCAGTGGCGGGTAATCACCAGATCGACGACGCCGGGCAAAGCGCGAATGGCGGCTTCGTTGCGAATTTTTATCAGTTTTCCATTGAGGGATGGCACCATCCAGGGCACGCCCGTCAGCATGTTGGGTACTTCGATATCAATACCAAAGATGGCGCTGCCATCCACTTTTTCCGGAGTATCAATGCGCGCAACATCTTTGCCGATAAAGGTATCGGCTTCTTCTTCGGCGCTTAATAGTCTGGGGGCTGGATCCAGTGGGATCTCTCGGGCGTAGGGAATAAGTTCAGCCCAGCCGACCTGCTTGTCTGAGGGAAGATGCTCGACCCTGTTTTTAGCGCAGCGCAGTTCCGTAGCCGGGACATTTAGCTTGCGGGCCGCCGCCGCGATAAAAAAGCTGCGGGCCTGAGCTCCGGCCAGCCGGGTGCGGGCATAGAAATTGGTCATAGAGGTCGATGCTGCGACAAACTGTGACATCGACTCGCCTCCGGCCGCCTGGCGATAAGCATCGCGACCGGTAACAAATTGCACCGTTACCCGGTTCCAGTCGGCCCCCATTTCGGCGGCGATAACTTCTGCCAGCCCGGTGTAAATCCCCTGGCCAACCTCACATTGAGATACCCCGATAACTACGTCGCCGGACGGGCCCACCCAGATCCAGTCGTTAAGCTCATACCGGCCATCAGGCGGCGTGCTGCTTTGGCTGACAATGGCGGCATGAGCCCCTGGCGCTAAGGGCAATAATAGGGAGAGCGCCCCGGCGCTTTGCAGAAACAGCCTTCTGGACAGTGGCATATTTTAGCTCTCCTGCGGATGCGGGCTGGCATCACGATGCAGGCGCTTGAGCGCGATGCGGATGCGATGATAGGTGGCGCAGCGGCACAAGTTCGTCACCTGACGAAATAGCTGCTGCTCGGACGGCAGCGGCTTTTGAGCCAGTACCGCCGATACCGTCATTATCATGCCTGATTGACAATAACCGCACTGCGGTACGTCGGCATCAATCCAGGCCTGTTGCACCGGATGGCGCTGGCTGGCACCTAAGCCTTCAATGGTGGTGACGTGGCGGTTTTCCACTAGCTTCAGCGGATAGCTACAGGAGCGCACCGGCTTGCCGTCAACGTGAACGGTACAGGCACCGCATGCGCCAATACCGCAGCCAAATTTTGTTCCCGTGAGTTTAAAACCGTCACGAATAGCCCACAGCAGCGGGGTATCCGCTTCGCCAGTGAACTCCACCGGCTGTTTATTCAAAATAAATTTCATAGCGAGTGGCTCCTGGCGGTGGTGCGCCTGCGTCGCAAAATAACGACCAGTACAATGATGAGGACGATAAGCAAACCGGCGCAAAGCCAGGGGAGGGCGGTGAGCCACCACGGGCGAGCGCCACCCTGACGGGCACTGGCAACGAAGCTTTCATCAACAGTTATCTGCGAGTTGCCAAATTTTTGCGCCACATAGCCTGCCAGTAATGCGACCTGGCTATCGTCCAGAACGTCACGAAATCCGGGCATTTCAGCGCGCCCAATATTGCCCTGGCGGTGTACGCCGTCGAGGATAACCATGACCAGGTTGGATGGATCGACACTGGCGGTGGTAGCGCTGTGAGTCAGAGAAGGGAAGGTGTCGTTATAGGCCCCGGCACCACTTTCACGATGGCAGGCAGCACAGGCGCTTTGATAAAGCCGATGAGCCTCGGGATTGTCCGCCAAAGTGTCGCCCGCAGGTTGATGTGTGGACGGGCTTTGGCCAGTGGTTGCTACGGCGGGTATTTTTCTTAGATACGCGGTAATCGCCTGCAAATCGGCAGCGCTTAGATGGCGCAGGCTATACTCTACCGCCTCGGCCATTCCGCCTGCGGCTACGCCTTTCCCGCTAGCATGGCCGTCACGCAAATAGCTGATTATTTCGCTATCGCTCCAGCTGCCAATACCGCTCTTACGATCGGCAGTGATATTTGGAGCCAGCCATCCCTCCTGATGAGCGCCGGAAAAACGCCGCTGGTTATCCTCACCGAGTGTTAGCGTGCGCGGGCTATGACAGGCCGAGCAGTGGCCGAGAACTTCTACCAGATAATAACCGCGTCGCAATTCCGGCGTATCAAGCGCCGCCACCGGCTCAGGCGGCCCGGCGTGCAATGTATTCCATACCTTCATCAGGCTGCGGATTGAGAATGGAAACGGCAGGTGGGTTTCTGGCGGGGGCTGGTCGACCGGTGCGACGCCTTCCCGGAGCCAGGTATACAGGGCATGAATATCTTCATCGTTCATACCGCGATAGGCCTGGTAGGGCATCACCGGGTAGAGGTGGCTGCCATCGGCCCGGATACCCTCGGTCAGCGCCCGGCGAAACTGCTCTTCACTATATCCACCAATTCCGTGGCGTTTTGACGGGGTGATATTGGTGCCAATCACCGTACCGAGCGGTGTTTCAATCGCCAGCCCGCCCTGATAATCACTTGTCCCGGATGTTGGTCCCCGATGGCAGGCGGCGCAATCGGCGGCCTGGGACAGATATTGGCCGCGCGCCAGCAGTGCTTTATGCGTATCGGTAGTGGCCAATGCGGGCAGGCTAATCAGGCCAGCGCCGCATATCAGCAATAACCGTAGCAAGCCGCTCATTGTTCTTCCCTCGCCGACGATCTTTGGAGCTGGGAGTCTTCATGTTCCAGCATCTGTGTTGCCTGGGTGCGAATCGAGCTCAATACCGACTGAAATACCGCACGTTGTTCAGGCGTTGTTTCAGCCAATAATTGCGCCCGAACCCGCTGAGCCGCTTGGTCAATCTCACGCAGTATGCGTACTCCTTCCGGAGCCATAAACACGCCTTTGGCTCGTTTGTCGTCCTGCACGTCTTTAGTAATTAATTCATGCTGTTCAAGGAATTTCAGCGCACGGGAAATGGTGGAAATATCGCTATGAAGATGGCTAACGATTTGGGTAAGCGTGCATCCGTCACCCAGCTCTTCTATCGCGCTTAGCGCCAGCCAGTGGGGGCGGTTTATCCAGGTATAAGCGATGGATTTTTCCATCACTTGTTGCCACAACCGGTTGGTGACATCCAGATGAATTCCCAGCGGCCATGGGCGTGATGACATTTGAGCCATAGATAGCGAGCCTCGACGTTTTGTTTGCATCTGCAAGCAAACTAGCGGTGGGGCTAAATCATCGGCAAGGTGAATGTAAATATATTGTAAACAGGGTCACAGAATAACGTGCAGAGTTTCACTGGTGGAAAAAGTTAAAGAAAATTAGCGAGTTAAAATGACAGGAAGAATGCCAGGGCCAATAAGCCCTGGCATGAAGCGCTAGCCGATGGTCATCAGGCTGGCGTTACCGCCTGCGGCTGCGGTGTTGACGCTGATAGAACGTTCCAGATAGAGCCGCTCCAGGGCAATATTATCGTCCCCATGAGCCAGCCCCTGCACGGTGATGATGGCGCCATCCCGGGCGGCGACCTGCTGAGCCAGAACTTTAAGCTGGTCGGAATCGCCGTGGAAGATGACCGCATCAAACGACGCGCCCTGAAGCTGCTCGCTGGTGGTCAGCTTAATGCGCTGCTTCACTTCGGCTGGCAACCGGCCCAAAAGCTGGCGATTTTCCGGAGTATCAACCCACAATACTTCACTACCGGTGCTGATAACCGCCGCCAGCTGGGTCAGGAGATCGCTTTCCTGGCTGGCAACACATAGCACCCGTTCCCGCGGTAACAGAGTGTAGGTGTTGCGCTCACCGGTAGGGCCTGGGAGCAGACGTTCGTTACCAGACTGGGATAGTTCCGCATAACGGCTCAAACGCAGTGCCAGCTCCGGCTGGTTCTCAGCCCAGCTCGCCAGGGCCGGAACAGCGCGTTGATATTGTTCGCGAGCCAGAGTATTGACCGGACGATCGCCATCCATGCGGCGCAGAGTACGCAACAGGGCATCTTCCGGACGCTGCGTGAGCAGACGATACAGATACATCGGGCCACCGGCTTTCGGGCCGGTACCGGATAATCCTTCGCCGCCGAACGGCTGCACGCCAACTACCGCACCGACCATATTACGGTTAACGTACAGGTTACCGGCCTGAGCGCTGCGGGTGACCTGTTCAATCGTCTCATCAATACGGGTATGAACGCCGAATGTCAGGCCATAACCGGTGGCATTAATATCGTTAATTAACTCGCCAATATTCTCGCGTGAGTAACGAACGACGTGGAGCACCGGGCCAAACACTTCGCGCTTAAGCTCATCGAGACTTTCCAGCTCAATCAGCGTTGGCGGAATGAAGGTGCCGCTTTGCCACTCTGGGGCATCGACAGGATTCTCCTGCATGGCCTGGAACACTTTGCGGCCTTTGGTCCGCATTGCCTGAATATGGCGCTGAATCGTCTCTTTGGCGTCGGCATCAATTACCGGGCCGATATCGGTTGAGAGCCGCTCCGGATTGCCCATGCGACATTCGGCCATGGCCCCGCGCAACATTTTCAGGGTGTGTTCGGCGACATCTTCCTGAATGCACAACACCCGCAGCGCCGAGCAGCGCTGTCCGGCGCTATCAAAGGCTGAGGAGAGCACGTCGATCACGACTTGCTCGGTCAGGGCCGAGGAGTCGACAATCATGGCATTCTGACCGCCGGTTTCAGCAATCAATGGTACAGGTTTACCGCTATCGTCCAGGCGATCGGCCAGCGTTCGCTGCAACAGCGTGGCTACTTCAGTCGATCCGGTGAACATCACGCCGCGTACCCGATTATCGGAAGTCAGCTGAGCGCCTACCGTCTCCCCGCGGCCCGGCAGTAACTGAACCACGCCTGGCGGTACGCCTGCTTCCAGCAGCAGCGCGATGCTCTGCGCGGCAATAAGAGGGGTTTGCTCCGCAGGTTTAGCCAGCACGGTGTTGCCCGCCGCCAGCGCGGCGGCTACCTGACCGGTAAAAATAGCCAGCGGGAAGTTCCATGGGCTGATACACACAACCGGTCCGAGCGGGCGGTGGGTTTCATTATCAAAATCGATGGCGACCTGCGCGGAGTAATAACGCAGGAAGTCGACCGCCTCACGGACTTCAGCAATAGCATTGCTAAAGGTTTTCCCGGCTTCACGCACCAGAATACCAATCAGCAATTGCATCTTATCTTCCATGAGCATCGCGGCACGAGTCAGGATTGCCGCTCGCTCTTGCGGCGGAGTGGCAAACCAGATTGGAGCCTGATTCACGGCATTACTGAGCGCCTGATTAACTTCATCCTTGCTGGCTTCGCGGGTCATACCGACAATATCGCGCGGTTCGGCAGGGTTAAGGACTGGCTGCATATCACCGGCATCGGCTTCCTGCTCCAGTATTGGCAGCGACAGCCATTTTTGCGTTGTGCTACTGAGCAGCGCCGCAGACAGGGAAGCCAGGCGATGTTCATTAGCCAGATCCAGCCCACTGGAGTTCTCACGCTCGGCACCGTAGAGCGCACGCGGCATCGGGATTTTCGGATGCGGCAGGCCAATCTGATGCTCCAGAGCCGCCAGCTTCTCCACTTCACTGACCGGATCGGCAATCAAGTCTTCCAGCGGGAGTGAGTTATCGGCAATACGGTTAACAAACGAGGTATTGGCGCCATTCTCCAGCAGGCGTCGAACCAGATAAGCCAGCAGCGTTTCGTGTGTACCGACCGGCGCGTAAATACGGCACGGGCGGTTGAGTTCACCGTCGGCAATTTTACCGACCACCTGGTCATATAGCGGCTCGCCCATACCGTGCAGGCACTGGAACTCGTATTGCCCAGGATAGTAGTTTTGCCCGGCCAGCTGGTAGATGGCGGCCAGGGTGTGGGCGTTGTGAGTCGCGAACTGTGGATAAATAAGATTAGGCACCGCAAGCAGCTTACGGGCGCAGGCCAGATATGAAACATCGGTATACACCTTACGGGTGTAAACCGGATAGCCCTCGAGTCCGTCAACCTGAGCGCGTTTAATCTCGCTATCCCAGTACGCGCCTTTTACCAGACGGATCATCAGGCGGCGATGGCTGCGGCCGGCCAGATCCACCAGGTAATCAATAACCATCGGGCAGCGTTTCTGGTAGGCCTGAATGACAAAGCCGATGCCATTCCAGCCGGCCAGCTCTGGTTCAAAGCAGAGTTTTTCCAGCAGATCGAGTGAGATCTCCAGCCGGTCAGCTTCTTCGGCATCGATGTTAATGCCGATATCATACTGGCGGGCCAGCAGGGTCAGGGATTTCAGCCGTGGATATAGCTCGTTCATTACCCGGTCATACTGGGCGCGGCTGTAGCGCGGGTGCAGGGCGGAAAGTTTAATCGAGATGCCCGGCCCTTCGTAAATGCCCCGACCATTGGAAGCTTTACCGATGGCATGGATAGCCTGCTGGTAAGACACCATGTAAGCCTGGGCGTCGGCGGCAGTCAGCGCCGCTTCACCCAGCATATCGTAGGAGTAACGGAACCCTTTTTCTTCCAGTTTGCGGGCGTTGGCCAGCGCTTCAGAAATAGTTTCTCCGGTGACGAACTGTTCGCCCATCAGGCGCATCGCCATATCCACACCTTTACGAATAAGCGGTTCTCCGCGCTTACCGATGATCCGGTTCAGTGAACGGGAGAGATTCTCTTCGTTATGGGTGGAAACCAGCTTACCGGTAAACAGCAGCCCCCAGGTTGCGGCATTCACAAACAGCGACGGGCTGCGGCCAATATGCGACTGCCAGTTGCCATTGCTGATTTTGTCGCGAATGAGCGCGTCGCGAGTGGCTTTGTCGGGGATACGCAGCAGGGCTTCGGCCAGACACATTAGCGCCACGCCTTCCTGCGATGACAGAGAAAACTCCTGCAACAGCCCCTGAACCATTCCGGCCCGACCGCTGGCAGTTTTCTGGTTACGCAGTTTATCGGCGAGCTGCCAGGCCAGCTTATGGGCCTGAGCCGCCAACACATCCGGCAGGCGCGCCTGTTCAAGCAGCATCGGCACTGCGTCGGTTTCCGGACGTCGCCACGCTGCGGTGATCGCTGAACGGGTGACTGATTGCGGCAGAATTTGCTCGGCAAAATCAAAAAACGGCTGCTGAGGCTCTTCATCCAGCGTAACCGGCTCTTCATTTTCTATAGTGGCATTCGCCATCGGAACCGGTGGCGTTTCGCCGTTTTCCAGGTGTTCGAGGTAATTGAAAATGGCTTGTTTAATAAGCCAGTGCGGCGTGCGGTCTATTTGGCTGGCGGCGAGCTTAATACGCTCGCGGGTAGATTCGTCCAGCTTAACCCCCATGGTGGTTGTCCCCATGTCGGTCACTCCTGTTATATGGATAAAAGTTGCCCTGGTGTTGTTGGCAATGAATATCCACTATGTTGCAACTTTGTGCAACCTTGTTAAATGTGACCGCGTCGACAGGCTGAATAATCTATGATTCAGATGTATACAAAATAAAAATGCTTATTGCATAAACTACCGGAATTTCTTGGGTATTTGCCGCCAATTAGCTGGAAAAAATGTTATCTCAGTAGCGATAGCTGATGCTGTGGTAGTGGGGTACAACCCGTTGAAAAAGGTGTGAACTGGATAAAGTAAATCAAACATCTCATGAATGTTAATTTAAGTCTGGGCCTTATGCTCTTATACCTGCGATTCAGGTATAGGTCCCGGCCCGTTGGAGGGGCCAGGAGCCATGAATTACTGATACAGCTGAGTAATTTCAGAACTATTGAGTAGCGTTTGCTGCCACCACTGTTGGGCCAGGCCATCGTTTCCATTACGCCATGCCATATAAGCAATATCCTTCTGGCGGAAAGAGACCACTTGTTTTTCCACCAAATCACCCGACTCCAGCCACGGCCTGGCGATATGGCGTGGAAGGAAACCGCAGCCAAGACCCGCCCGCAGCAGCTTCACTTTACTATGAAAATTATCGACCCGGAGCTGCTCCTGCTCGTCCATAAGGTTGCTATGTAATCGCTGGCAAAAGCGGGCGCTGTCAGTGATTACGATGGCCCGGTGTTGGCGAACCTGTTCACTGGTCAGGCTTTCAGTGGCGGCGGCCAGAGGGTGAGTCGGAGCAACAACAAATACGTTATCCAGCGCGCCCAGCATTTTGTATGACCAGGCCGCAGAAGTAGGGGGCTCGTTAATCGCCCCCAGAATGATATCTGCACCATTATGGGTTAACTCTTCCCACGAACCGGCCAAAGTATGGTGAGTGATATTAAGACGCGTTTGTTTATTGAGTGCGTAAAACGCTTCAATGAACGGTAATAGTGACTCGATAGGAAATGACTCATCCAGCGCTATGGCCAGCTCTTTTTCCCAGCCTGAACGTAATTGCGTGGCCTGTTTTTCAAGGTCTTTTGCGGCATTAAGCAGCAAACGGCCTTTTTCCAGCATTATCCTACCGGTGTCGGTAAATCGGGCGCGGTGGCCGGAGCGGTCGAGAAGCTTGATATCCAGATCGTTTTCCAGCTTCTGAATCATATAGCTCAGAGCCGCAGGTGTTTTAAATAGCGATTGGGCTGCTGCGGCAAAAGAGCCGTATTTGTCGAGCGCGTCCAGAATTAGCAGAACGTCCAGATTGATACGCATAAAATAAAAATATCCTGAAAATTAAAACATTAAGTTATTGCGAGTGATAAAAAACAATATCCGTGAATAAATCAGCATCAGCCTTCATATTTTATTAATTTGCCATAAGACTTTTCAACATAAAACATTTGTGGCGTTACATGACGATTTATTTTCTTTAATAACTCGTTAAAAATTTCCCGCTATACTCTACATGTTTTCTAATTCAGTATCCTGTTGTAAATGATTGTTACCAGAAGTCATATTTCAATTAATTGATTAATAAGGAATATTATGTCTATTCGGGAACTGATTAACCCTGCTAACTCCACACTGATTTTTATTGATCATCAGCCACAAATGTCATTTGGCGTAGCGAATATCGACCGCCAAACCTTGAAAAATAATACCGTTGCTCTGGCGAAAGCCGGAAAAATATTCAATGTTCCAGTCATTTACACTTCGGTGGAAACCAAAAGTTTTAGCGGCTACATCTGGCCTGAGTTACTGGCGGTGCATCCGGACGTAAAACCTATTGAGCGTACCTCTATGAACTCATGGGAAGATGCGGCCTTTGTTAAAGCTGTGAAAGCGACTGGACGTAAAAAACTGATTATCTCCGCGTTATGGACGGAGGTTTGCCTGACTTTCCCGGCGCTTATGGCTCTGGACGAAGGCTATGAAGTGTATGTGGTGACCGACACTTCCGGCGGTACTTCGGTGGATGCCCATGAACGCTCGATTGACCGTATGGTTCAGGCCGGTGCTGTACCGGTAACCTGGCAGCAGGTTCTTCTGGAGTATCAGCGCGATTGGTCGCGTAAAGAGACCTATGATGCGGTAATGGATCTGGTTCGCGAACACAGTGGCGCTTATGGCATGGGCGTGGATTACGCGTATACCCTGGTGCATGGTTTACCTGAGCGCAAGGCGTAAATATATCTCATCCTTCACGTTGCGATGTGAGCAGGCGGAATATTTTGCCTAAGGCTGCCAGCCCGTAACCGGCTCTAAATATAAAGACCTGGCTCAGGAGCATCGTGAACTACGGATAAAGGCGGGGGCACCCCGCCTGTTCGCTCATCAGGGAATTTTTCATGTCGCAAAACAAACATGTAACGCTGGTAATCACCCATGCTTTGCAGCCTGGTCAGGCAGAGCAGTATGAACAGTGGCTGGGGAAAATTATGCCGGTCGCGGCGGAATATCCCGGTCATCTCGGTGCCAATGTGATTCGTCCCAGCGACGGACAGAATCTGTGGAACATTATTATTCGTTTTGACACCCTTGAGCACCTCTATAACTGGACTCAGTCTGATACCCGTCGCGAACTGGTAGAAGAGATTGCTCCTCTGCTGGCTGAAGGCGATAAAACCGAGGTGCGCACTGAAGCCGCATTTTGGTTTACGCCACCCGCACCTCATGTTCGTCAGCCGCTAAGCTGGAAACAGTTTCTCGTTACCCTGTTGGTTATTTTCCCCAGCACTAATCTGGTGCCATGGGTGACGGGAATAGTGTTGCCCTCTCTAAAGGGAACATTGTTAATGCATCTGATTAATGATGCCTGTGTGGTTGCGCTGGTGGTCTGGCTCTGGATGCCCCTCGTAACCCGTCTGTTTGCCGGATGGCTAAAAAAGGCCTGACCGGCCTCACAGGAGATTGTTATGTCTCAAACTGCCTCTCTTATTTTGACCCACGGGAAAATACATACGCTTGATAGCCAGCTTCCGCAGACCGAAGCGGTGGCTATCAAAGATGGAAAAATTCTGGCTACCGGTAGCCATGACCAGGTGATGGGCCTCGCTGATGAAGGGACGCAGATTGTCGATCTGCAGGGGCATACCGTTATTCCTGGATTAAACGACTCACACTTGCATTTGATTCGCGGTGGGCTGAATTACAATCTTGAACTGCGTTGGGAAGGCGTGCCGTCGCTGGCCGATGCGCTGCGAATGCTAAAAGATCAGGCCGACCGAACCCCGTCGCCACAGTGGGTCAGGGTAGTGGGGGGCTGGAGTGAGTTTCAGTTTGCCGAGCGTCGCCTGCCGACTCTGGAAGAGCTTAACGAAGCTGCGCCAGATACGCCGGTCTTTGTGCTTCATCTTTATGATCGCGCGTTGCTAAACCGCGCGGCGCTTAAGGCGGTAGGCTATACCAAAGATACGCCTGAACCGGCGGGCGGCGAGATTGTACGCGATAGCAACGGTAACCCGACCGGGATGCTTATCGCTAAACCAAACGCCATGATCCTATACTCCACGCTGGCCAAAGGGCCAAAACTGCCGCTGGAAATGCAGGTCAACTCCACCCGACAGTTTATGCGTGAGCTTAACCGTTTGGGCCTGACCAGCGCCATTGATGCGGGCGGTGGCTTCCAGAATTACCCGGAAGATTACCAGATAATTGAACAGCTGCATGCCAACAAGCAGATGACGGTTCGTATCGCCTATAACCTGTTTACCCAGCGTCCAAAGCAAGAAATCGAGGATTTCGAGCGCTGGACCGATATGCTAAAACCGGGTCAGGGCACCGATTTCTATCGTGCGAATGGCGCGGGAGAAATGTTGGTGTTCTCTGCGGCGGACTTTGAAGATTTTCTCCAGCCGCGCCCGGATTTACCGGAGGGAATGGAGGATGAACTGGAGCGGGTGGTGCGCCATCTGGTCGAACACCGCTGGCCGTTCCGCCTGCACGCGACCTATGATGAGTCGATTAGCCGAATGCTGGATGTGTTCGAAAAAGTTAACCGGGATATCCCGTTTAACGGACTGCACTGGTTCTTCGATCACGCGGAAACTATAACCGAACGCAATATCGATCGCGTTAAGGCGCTGGGCGGCGGGATCGCCGTGCAGCATCGTATGGCGTTTCAGGGCGAATACTTTGTCGATCGCTACGGGAATGACGCGGTGAAACATACGCCGCCGGTAGCAAAAATGCTGGCGGCTGAGCTGCCGGTAGGATTAGGGACCGATGCCACCCGCGTGGCGAGCTACAACCCGTGGACGGCGCTGTACTGGCTGGTATCCGGGCGTACCGTCGGCGGTATGGCTATGTACGATGACAATAACCGTTTGCCGCGCGAGGTGGCTCTGGAGCTGTGGACTGCGGGCAGCGCCTGGTTCTCTAGCGAGCAGGGTAAGAAAGGGCGTCTGATGCCGGGACAGCTGGCTGACCTGGTGGTGCTATCTAAAGATTATTTCACGGTTCCGGAGCAAGAGATCAAGGGCATTGAGTCCGTGATGACGGTGGTTGATGGCAAAGTCGTCTACGCAGCCGGGCACTTTACGCCACTGGCACCGCCAGCTATACCGGTCGTGCCTGACTGGTCACCGGTTACGAAAGTGCCGGGCCATTATCGCTCAGCACCGCCGGCAGCCGCAAAAGTAGGGGCTGTGGTTCAAATGCATCAATGCTGCGGCAGTTGCGGTGTGCATGGTCATCAGCATGATATCGCCCGCAAGTCAGGTATTCCGGTCTCTGACGACCGTGCTTTCTGGGGCGCTTTGGGCTGTTCCTGCTTCGCATTTTAATCATCACATATAGCCCTTACTACGGTAGGGGCTACTCACCACCGGTACCTCCTTCCTCTCATTATCTTCTTTATCCACCCTAGGTCGGGCTAATTACTCTGGCTTTTCGCCGCTCAAACATCGGTTTTTGGAAATATTGAGGGCGGTAATAAATATTCGTTATGTTGCAACTTTGTGCAACTGTGTTAAATCAATGCCGGGGCATCAATTAATAATCCATGGAAAAGAAAAAACTAAAAGAGAGATAAAGGCCTGCTCTGGTTTTCTTAATGGCCCTTATTTTGGGATAACTACCGTTATTGAGGGATTTTTTTTGCAGGTGCAACCAGTATAAATGTGACCTGGTGCAACCTGGTGAAATAACCCACCGTTTATAAGGTAAATTAATTATTACTTATGTGTTAAATCTATTGTGCGCGGGCTGACGATCCGGCAGGATACCCGGCGCACAATATGACTATAACCAGACGCTGCCTCGTTCCGGTAAGTATCTGGATCCTTGAATTGCAAATACTTCGTTTTGGAGACAGCAAATGGCTATCAGTACCCCGATGCTGGTGACATTCTTGATATATATCCTGGGAATGATCCTGATAGGCTTCATCGCCTGGCGTTCGACTAAAAACTTTGATGACTATATTTTGGGTGGCCGCAGTCTGGGCAGCGTGGTTACCGCACTGTCGGCCGGGGCCTCTGATATGAGTGGCTGGTTACTGATGGGGCTACCGGGAGCTATCTTCCTGGCCGGTATCTCAGAAAGCTGGATTGCCATTGGCCTGACTCTTGGGGCCTATATTAACTGGAAGCTGGTGGCCGGACGTCTGCGGGTGCACACCGAGCTGAATAATAACGCGCTGACACTGCCGGACTACTTTACCGGACGTTTTGAAGATAAAAGCCGCGTCCTGCGTATTATCTCTGCGCTGGTTATTCTGCTGTTTTTCACTATCTATTGTGCTTCCGGCATTGTGGCCGGCGCGCGTCTGTTTGAAAGCACCTTCGGCATGAGCTACGAAACGGCGCTGTGGGCCGGTGCTGCGGCAACGATTATTTATACCTTTATCGGCGGTTTCCTGGCGGTAAGCTGGACGGATACTGTGCAGGCCTCGCTGATGATTTTCGCCCTGATTCTAACCCCGATTATCGTTATTTTCGCCGTCGGCGGTATTAGCGATTCTATGGCGGTTATTGCGGCGAAAAGCAGTGAAAATCTGGATATGTTCAAAGGACTGAATCTGGTCGCGATTATTTCACTGATGGGCTGGGGCCTGGGCTATTTTGGTCAGCCGCATATCCTGGCGCGTTTTATGGCGGCGGATTCGCATCACACCATTGTTAACGCTCGCCGTATCAGTATGACGTGGATGATTCTGTGTCTGGCGGGTACCGTGGCGGTAGGCTTCTTCGGCATTGCTTACTTCAGTAATAATCCGGATCAGGCGGGAGCCGTTAACCAGAACGCCGAGCGCGTGTTTATCGAACTGGCGCAGATACTGTTTAATCCGTGGATTGCCGGGATATTGCTGTCGGCCATTCTGGCGGCGGTTATGTCAACGCTGAGCTGCCAGCTGCTGGTTTGCTCCAGCGCAATTACAGAAGATCTCTATAAAGCTTTCCTGCGTAAAAATGCCAGCCAGCGCGAGCTGGTCTGGGTAGGGCGAATGATGGTGCTGGTGGTGGCGTTGGTTGCAATTGCTCTGGCGGCTAACCCAGAAAACCGCGTGCTGGGTCTGGTAAGCTACGCCTGGGCCGGCTTCGGAGCCGCTTTTGGCCCGGTGGTGCTGTTCTCAGTGCTTTGGTCACGCATGACTCGCAACGGCGCGCTGGCCGGGATGATTATCGGTGCCGCTACCGTGCTTATCTGGAAACAGTTCGGCTGGCTGGGGCTCTATGAAATTATTCCGGGCTTCATCTTCGCCAGTATCGGGATCGTTGTCTTCAGCCTGCTGGGTAAAGCGCCGTCGCGCGCTATGGAGCAGCGCTTCTCTGAAGCGGACACTATTTACAACACGCCTGCTACCGCTCAGTTGCAGCAGGCTGACCGCTAATTAGGTTTTAAGCCTTACCGGCCCCGCTCATTCAGCGGGGCTTTTTTTATCCATCGAATCAATCGCCTGACGCAGAAATTGTGCCCACGCCGCCATGCTTTTGCCCAATGTTGAACGGATTACGGGTGAATCGCGATGTGTATTCAATGTAACTAAAAATGATTACAACAATAAATTACTTGTAATTATCGTTACCGTAATGATAATCACTAGCGCTTTAATTTACGTTTCTTTACCCATGCATCGGCAGAGGGCATCTCATGTTTGTACCGTTTTTAATCATGCTTCGCGAAGGGCTTGAAGCGGCACTAATTGTCAGCCTGATTGCCGGTTATCTGGCCAGAACAGGCCGCCGTCACTATCTGGGCAGAGTGTGGGCTGGCGTGGTATTAGCCGCAATTTTGTGCCTGGCGCTAGGGATTGTGATTGAGCATACCACCGGCGAATTTCCCCAGCGTGAGCAGGAGCTGTTTGAAGGTATCGTCGCCGTGCTGGCGGTAATAGTACTGACCTGGATGGTGTTCTGGATGCGGCGTGCGGCTCGCAATGTGCGTGTTCATCTTGAGCAGGCGGTGGATGGCGCGCTGGATGGCTCCAGTAACCAGAGCAGGGCGCTGGTACTGATGGTGTTTTTTGCGGTGGCGCGCGAAGGGCTGGAATCGGTATTTTTCTTGCTGGCAGCCTTCCAGCAAGATGTTGGGGTCTGGCCACCGCTGGGCGCGATATTGGGGCTGGCTGTGGCGATTGGTCTGGGTTACTTACTTTATGCCGGGGGACTACGTTTAAACCTTGCCGTGTTCTTTAAATGGACCAGCCTGTTTATTTTGCTGGTGGCGGCGGGGCTGGCAGCGGGAGCCATCCGGGCATTTCACGAGGCCGGGCTGTGGAACTATTTGCAGCAAACGGCGTTTGATGCCAGCAATGTGCTTTCGACCCACACTCTGATAGGCACTCTGCTTAGCGGTATCCTGGGGTATCAGGAGGCACCTTCTGTCTCTGAGGTTTTAGTCTGGTTGTTGTATCTGATTCCCGCACTCCTTCTCTTTATATTTCCCAGCCGTGGTGAGCAGCCGGGGCGGGGGCTGGCCCGTTAACGTCGGTGGAAAACCGGCATTATCAACTTCCTTGTTACAGGGATCTTTTCTATGAAACTTTTTCGTCAGTTATCAGGGATAGCGGTGGTATTAGGGGCCAGCGCGCTGGCCGGACAGGCTTGTGCGGCTGAGGTTCCGGAGGTCAAAGTTACCGTTACCGATAAGCAGTGCGAGCCGATGAATCTTGAAGTTAAACCGGGTAAGACGCGGTTTATTATCCATAACCAGAGCCAGCTGGCGCTGGAGTGGGAGATTCTAAAAGGGGTCATGGTGGTCGAGGAGCGGGAAAATATTGCTCCGGGATTTACCCAGAAGTTGACCGCTAATCTGGAGCCTGGCGAATATGAAATGACCTGTGGGCTGTTGAGCAATCCACACGGCAAGCTTGTGGTCTCTGGCGCAGGGGCGGCTCCAGCGCCTAAGCAAGACAAACTGAATTTGGTTGAGCCGGTTAGCGCTTATAAAACCTGGGTGCAAGAGCAGGTGGGACTACTGGTTGCTGGCACCGAAAAATTTACCGCGGCAGTTAAAGCGGGTGATATTGCTAAGGCAAAAGAGCTCTATGCGCCGACTCGTCAGTATTACGAGAGAATTGAGCCGATAGCCGAATTGTTTGCCGATCTTGATGCCAGTATTGATGCCCGTGAAGATGATTATCAGCAGAAAGCTAACGATCCTCAGTTCACCGGTTTCCATCGTCTGGAGAAAGCGTTGTTTGCTGATAACAACGCGAAAGATATGGCCCCGTTTGCTGACCGGCTAAATAGCGATATCAAAGAGTTGCAGAAGCGAATCAACGCTCTGGCGTTCCCGCCGGGCAAAGTTGCGGGCGGCGCAGCAGGGCTGATTGAAGAAGTAGCGGCCACTAAAATCAGCGGTGAGGAAGAGCGTTATAGCCGCACCGATCTGTGGGATTTCCAGGCCAATATCGACGGGGCGCAGAAAATTATCACGCTCTTTCGTAAACAGATAGCGGCCGCTAATCCAGCGCTGTTGGCGCAGATCGACGGTAATTTTGCCAGGGTCGATACCATCCTTGCCAAATACCGCACGGCACAGGGCTTCGCCAGCTATGAAAAATTAACCACCCGTGATCGTAATGGGTTGAAAGGGCCGGTAACGGCGCTGGCAGAGCAACTGGCGCAAATTCGCGGCGTACTGGGGCTGGATTAACATGAACCAACGTGCGGCCAGGAAAATAGAGCCAGCCCGTCGGCGCCTGTTAAAAGGGCTGGGCGTTCTGGGAGGAGGGCTGGCGCTGGGCGCTGGCCCGTTTGGACATACGGCGCAGCCAGAGAGTGCGGTATCCGATGCTTTATTAATGCGTCAGCCATTTTATGGCCCGCATCAAAGCGGGATAGTCACCGCCCAGCAGGCGGCTCTGGTGCTGGTGGCTTTTGATGTCCTGGCAGAAGATAGGGCCGGTCTGGTGCGGCTGATGAAGTTGTTAACATCTCGTATTGCGTTTCTGACGCAGGGCGGGCCGGCCCCAGCCACGCCTAATCCGCAGATGCCTCCAGCAGACTCTGGCATTTTGGGCAGCGAGATTTACCCGGACAATCTCACCATTACTGTTTCGGTGGGCGATTCGCTGTTTGACGAGCGTTACGGGCTGCAGGCTTATAAGCCCCGCAAGTTGCAGGTGATGACCCGTTTTCCTAATGATGCACTGGATGAATCGTTATGCCACGGCGATTTGCTGCTGCAAATTTGTGCCAATAGCCGCGACACGGCTCTGCACGCGCTGCGCGATATCATTAAGCAATCCCCCGATCTGCTCAGCGTAAGCTGGAAGCAGGAAGGATTTATCTCCCAGCGAGCGGCACAGAGCCAGGGGCGGGAAACACCGGTTAATTTGCTGGGATTTCGTGATGGCAGCGCTAACCCTAACGTCGCCGATAGTACATTGATGGATAAGGTTATCTGGGTGAGTGCCGACCAGCAGGAGCCAGCATGGACTATCGGAGGAAGCTATCAGGCAATACGGATAATTCAGTTCCACGTGGAGTCCTGGGATCGAACGCCGCTAAAGGAACAGGAGACGCTGTTTGGCCGCAGCAAGCATAGCGGCGCACCGTTGGGTATGCAGCATGAGCACGATGTGCCGGATTACAGCCGGGATCCTAGAGGCGAGGTGATTGCTTTGGATGCTCATATTCGTATGGCGAACCCCCGTACACCGGCCAGCGCCAGTAGCCTGATGCTGCGGCGTGGTTATAATTTTTCCAACGGTGTGTCTCGCTCCGGGCAACTGGAAATGGGGCTGGTGTTTATCTGCTATCAGCACGATTTGGAGCGGGGTTTTATCGCCGTTCAAAAACGGCTTAATGGTGAAGCGCTGGAGGAGTATGTCAAACCAACCGGAGGCGGATATTACTTTGCGCTGCCCGGTGTGATTTCGGAACAGGATTATTTAGGGCGCAGACTATTTGAAGGGGCGGTTTGAGGCATCCAGCCGTATGAAAAATGTAAATAAAAGTTTTCCCGGGTTGCGATTTTGATTTCATTTACTATTTTTACATTAAATGCGGTAGTTCCTGGATGTGAAACGTCTTTCACCGATGGAGTAAGCGAATGGTAGCGTCCTGTATTGGACACATCACAATATCTTCTTGTAGCAACTATCCGGCATCCTCTAAAGGCCGGTACGGCCAACGTCTCTCACAAATTTTATCCTCAGTTATCTGTTACTACGCGCCACGCTACCGGGTTTCCGGTGCGTGGCGTTTTACTAACCGGCGATTTGTGGCTTAAAGGAAGCCAAACCTGAAGTGCTTGTCGACATCACCGCTCCCGAGTGGGAGAGAGTAATGAAACCAACAGTAAGGTGCCATCCATGGGAAGACAGAAAGCAGTGGTTAAAGCACGTCGTGAAGCTAAACGGGTATTAAGACGTGACTCTCGTAGCCACAAGCAGCGCGAGGAAGAATCTGTGAACTCACTGGTTAATATGGGCGGAGTAGAAAGTATCGGAATGGCGCGTGACAGCCGCGACGCTTCACCGATTGAGGCTCGCAATGAGGCACAAGCGCGATACATTCAGGCCATCGATAGCAAACAGCTAATTTTTGCGACAGGTGAAGCGGGATGTGGGAAAACATGGATAAGTGCGGCCAAGGCGGCGGAGGCCCTGGTGCACAAAGACGTAGAGCGCATTATTGTGACGCGCCCGGTATTGCAGGCTGATGAAGATCTTGGATTTTTACCTGGCGACATTGGTGAAAAATTCGCCCCTTACTTTCGCCCGGTGTACGACGTGTTAGTGCGACGACTCGGTGCCTCTTTTATGCAGTACTGTCTGCGTCCGGAGATAGGTAAAGTGGAGATTGCCCCTTTTGCTTACATGCGCGGACGCACCTTTGAAAATGCGTTTGTGATTCTGGATGAGGCTCAGAATGTGACGGCAGCCCAGATGAAAATGTTTCTGACTCGCCTGGGAGAAAACGTTACGGTGATTGTTAATGGTGATATTAGCCAGTGCGATCTACCGTCGGGCGTGCGTTCAGGCCTCAGTGATGCGTTGGCGCGATTTAGTGATGATGAGTTAGTGAGTGTGGTGAGCTTTGGGCGCGGTGATTGCGTGCGCTCGGAGCTGTGTCAGAGGACGCTGACGGCATACGAATAACGTATGTGAATGTGAGTTGAGTTATCAAAGCGGGGCCGCTGAAACGGCTCCGCTTTTTTTGTTTGCTATCCTGCCGGTTTCACCGGCAGTCGAACCCCGAGTCGGGAGTTCTCCATCCCCCACAGCGCGTGCTGCCGGCGAAAAAAAAGCCCGTACATAAGTCCGAGCTCTTCTTCAAATATGGCGGTGAGGGGGGGATTGATTACTCGTCTCATCCATGAGACTCGCCGCTGCGGGTGACCTGCGGTCATGCCAGCCGGCAATCCTGCCGCCTGGTCGAACCCCGGCGGAGGTTCTCATCACCCCCCTCATCGGAGTTACAGGCGAAAAAAAAGCCCGTACGTGAGTACGAGCTCTTCTTTAAATATGGCGGTGAGGGGGGGATTGACTCGCTTTGCTCGCCCTTCGGGCAGCGTCGCAGGCTCCGCTGTCCTGCCGGTTTCACCGGCAGTCGAACCCCGTGTCGGGGGTTCTCCATCCCCCCGCAGCGCGTGCCACAGGCGAAAAAAAAGCCCGTACGTGAGTACGAGCTCTTCTTTAAATATGGCGGTGAGGGGGGGATTCGAACCCCCGATACGTTGCCGTATACACACTTTCCAGGCGTGCTCCTTCAGCCACTCGGACACCTCACCATATTGTCGCTACCCCATGGGGCAACGGGGCGCTACTATAGGGAGTTGCCCCTCCGCGGTCAAGAAAATTTTAGCAGCCGGCTAACGTTCGGTTATTCGTTAAGCAGAGAAGCGTTAAAACCAGCGTTATCGGTAAGTTACGTGTATTTTATCGCCAATAAAAATATTTCTGCGTTTTAATATTCCCGCGCACTGTTTACAGTTTTGCTTTCATTCATCCTGATGCTTGGTATTATAAACCACAAAATGTCCGTTATTTGTGCTGATTCTTTATTACTCTCCATTTTATCCGGGTGTTGATATCCAGGCCTATACCGCGCCAGTTCCGGGCTGTGCTTGTGTTCACCCACTGCCTCTGGCAGCCTGTAGAATCATAATTAAAACAAATTAATTAACATTATTAACAGTAAGATAAATAACCCAACGATTTATTCAGAACCGGCTGTTATATCAGTAACTGAAATAAGTAACGTGATTAACCCGACGCTTGTTTGCGTCGTCTGGTGAATATTTTCCATGGATTAAGAGCGAAAAATGAAAACAGATATTCAGATAGCGCATGAAGCGCAAATGTTACCGGTTAATGATGTCGTCGCACCCCTGGGCCTTAGTGCTGATGACCTGGAGCATTACGGGAAATATAAGGCTAAATTTAGCGATACTGTCTGGGATAAAGTGAGCTCTCGCCCGGCAGGTAAGCTGGTGCTGGTTTCGGCAATTAACCCAACTCCGGCTGGAGAAGGCAAAACGACGGTGACTGTAGGACTGGGTCAGGCGCTTAGCCATCTTGGTCACAAGGCCGCTATAGCTCTTCGTGAACCATCGCTCGGCCCTTGCTTTGGTATGAAAGGCGGGGCGGCGGGCGGCGGTTATTCTCAGGTAGTACCGATGGAGGATCTCAACCTCCATTTTACCGGCGACTTCCATGCCATTACTTCCGCTAATAATTTGCTTGCCGCTCTGCTGGATAATCATATCCATCAGGGCAATCAGCTAAATATAAATCCCAAACAGATTATCTTTAAGCGCTGCCTGGATATGAATGATCGGGCATTGCGCAATTTGGTTATCGGCCTCGGTGCGCCTACTGATGGCGTCACGCGAGAAGATCACTTCATTATTACCGTTGCCTCAGAGGTTATGGCTATTCTGTGTCTGGCGCAGGATCTACACGATCTTAAAGCCCGATTAAGCAAAATTATCGTCGCGTGGAATTATGCCGGAGAGCCGGTAACCGCAGGCGATCTGGGAGCCGTTGGCGCGATGGCGACGTTGCTTAAGGATGCACTAAAACCTAACGTGGTGCAGACGCTGGAGCACACGCCTGCGCTGGTTCACGGCGGCCCGTTTGCCAATATTGCTCACGGATGCAATAGCGTGCGGGCAACTCGTCTGGCACTGCAATTGGCTGACATCGTTGTGACTGAGGCAGGTTTTGGGGCCGATCTCGGTGCCGAGAAATTCTTCGATATTAAGTGCCGCAGTAGCGGCCTGAAGCCCGATGCCGTGGTGCTGGTAGCGACTACTCGATCGCTGAAATATAACGGCGGCGTCGCGAAGTCGGAACTGTCGGGCGAAAACCTGGCGGCCCTGGAGAAGGGAATAGCTAACCTGGGCAAGCATATCGATAACATCAAAAAATATGGATTGCCGGTCACCGTTACGCTTAATGCTTTCACCACCGATACTCCGGCTGAGCACGAATATATTCGTGATTATTGTCAGAAACGCGGATGCCGCTTTGCACTGGCCCAGGTTTGGGCTGAGGGCGGGGCCGGAGGCGTTGAGCTGGCCCAGGAAGTTATCGCCATGCTGGAACACGATAAAGCGGACTTCCGCTTGTTGTACCCCGATGAGATGGCGCTGGAGGAGAAAATCTCTACTATTGCGACGCAGATATATGGCGCTGATAACGTTGAGTACAGCAGCGCCGCGCGTAAAACCATCGACAAACTAACCGCACTGGGCTTTGGCCATTTACCCGTATGCATGGCGAAAACCCAATACTCTCTGACCGATGATCCTAAGCGACTGGGTTGCCCGAGTGGTTTTACGCTGCACGTGCGTGAGCTTTATGTCTCGGCCGGAGCCGGTTTTGTCGTGGCGTTAACCGGCGATGTTATGACGATGCCGGGGCTGCCGAAAACGCCAGCGGCATTGGGGATGGATGTTGATGACGCGGGCGTCATTAGCGGTCTTTTTTAATAAGGGGGCGTGATGAGCAAATTACTGGATGGGAAAGCGGCAAGCGCTCAGATTAGAGAAGAACTGCAGGGTGAAGTGCAGGCGCTGGGGCGTGAGGTCACGCTGGCGGTGATTTTAGTGGGCAATGACCCGGCTTCGGCCATTTATGTCCGCAACAAGCATCGGGCCTGTGAACAGGTGGGGATTCGCTCCCTGGTCATTGAGCTGCCTGAAAATACTTCACAAGATGCGTTGCTGGAGCAAATTCGCCACCTGAATGGCAGGGATGATGTCGACGGTATCCTGGTGCAGTTGCCGCTGCCGCGTGGGGTTGATGTTGATCTGGTGATGCAAAGCATTCGCCCGGAAAAAGATGTGGATGGCTTCCACCCATTTAATGTTGGAGCGCTGAGCATCGGAAGGCCTGGGCTTCTGCCTTGTACGCCAGCCGGAATTATTGAACTCTTGAAACGCAATGATATCGCTTTGGCGGGTAAGGAGTGCGTGGTCGTCGGGCGCAGCAATATCGTTGGGAAGCCCGTGGCCCAACTGTTATCGCGCGAGAATGCAACCGTAACGCTTTGCCATTCCGGCACTTTGCAGCTGCCGGAAGTATGTCAGCGCGCCGATATTGTCATTGTTGCCGTAGGGCGTCCGAAATATATCGATAGCCGTTTTATCCGCGAGGGTGCGGTGGTTGTTGATGTGGGTATTCATCGCGATGAGCATGGTCACCTGTGTGGCGATGTGGATTTTGCCAGCGTGCGCGATAAGACCAGCGCGATTACTCCGGTACCGGGCGGTGTGGGGCCAATGACTATCGCAATGCTGCTGAAAAACTGCGTTACCGCTGCCGCAATGCGTGATGCGATGGCTTGCCAGCAGGCAGGCTGAATGACCAAACCCGCAGGCAACCCTATTGCCGGCGGGTTTCTTTCTCTCTCCTTTTCCCTTTGTCGCTATCGTCCATCACTTTCACTCTATATAACGTTACCCGCTAAGGGCTATCGCGCATGAGCGGTCATTTGGTTATTTTTATCAGGCCCACCGTTGGGCAAAATATTTCAGTAAACGCTATCAGCCGATGGGGGGAATGAATGGATGTTGTAAGAAAACTGGAGCCACTGTTTTATGCCCGACCGGTGGTGGAAGTTGCACAGGATCTTATCGGATGTTATCTGGTCAGAGAACTGCCAGAGGGCCGGATTATTGGCCGAATTAATGAAGTGGAAGCCTACGAAGGGGCGACCGATAAAGCCAGCCATGCCTGGGGAGACCGCAGAACCGTACGTAATGAGCCAATGTATTGTGCCGGGGGGATTGCTCACGTCTATTTTGTTTATGGGATGCACCACTGCCTGAATTTCGTTACCGGGCCACAGGATGAGGCCAGCGCGGTATTAATTCGCGGGCTGGAGATTGTCTCGGGGCACGAACTGGTGGCGCAAAACCGTTATGGTCGCGGTTATAACGAGCTAACGAAGATGCAGCGACGAAATATGACGAACGGACCGGCAAAGCTCTGCCAGGCTTTGCATATTGGCCTCGATTTTGATTATGAGCCACTTAACGGCGAGCGTCTGTTTGCCGCCAGTCAGATAGCATGCTGGCAGCGGGAAGCCGGGGAGATAACCTCCAGCAAAAGAATAGGCATTGATTATGCCGAAGAGGCGGTAGATTTTTTATGGCGCTTTACCGGGTAACTGGCAGAGAGTCTCTACGGCGGGTATGTCGCTATTTTAAAGTCGGATGCAGCCCCTGCCTGCGGTGCTGCATCAACGCATTGCTGCGGCTAAGCTTAAGAAATTTCGGCCTTACATGAATGAATCATGGGTCAGCGCAGACGAAAACTGGCACCAATTGCAATTTGCCCATCTAAAAGACTTTTAGTGACGACGGTTCCAGCCCCTATTTTAGCGCCGTTACCGATAGTAATTTCCCCAATGGCTATCGCATTCGCGCCAAACTCTACATTATTCCCAACCGTTGGACTGCCGCCGTCATCGGTGGCGTTACCAATAGTTACGCCATGGCGCAGAATACAGTTGTCACCAATGACAGTGTCACGATTAAGTACAATACAGTGGGCGTGATAAATCCTCAGCCCTCTGCCGATCCGGGTCTGCCACGGGATCTCCACACTGAAGATCCATTCATTGATCACTTTATTGAAGATAACAAAAGGCAGGCCGCACAGCTTTACCAGAGGATTATGGCTGCGCCACAAGGTTGCCAGGCGCCAGAGGGTAATCACGATTTTAGCTTTGGCATTGCCATTCTCTCTGATTTCATAGCACAAAGAGGCGATGGTGTTAGACATGGCTATTTCTCTACCTTTAAGGAAGCCAGAGGATACCAGCCCTGAGACGTTTTCCCCTGGTTGGCAAGGCTGATGCGCGGATGGCCGTTACTATCGGTGATGGCGACTTCAACCCGGTACTCCCCTGGCACAAGTGTGGCTGGAAGCGGGAATTTTACCTGAGTCTGATGCTCGCCGGGTAACCATTGACGAATATCATCCCGGGCGGCGTATTGCACCACTGAAGTCCCGGTGGAATTGGTTATCCGCCAGACTACCTGATAGGGCAGATAAACGGGCGCAACGCCGTCGTTGCGCCAGGTTGCGTCCAGTATCAGCGTTTGCCCGGCATGAATGCTTTCAGGTAGCGACAGATAACTAACGCGATAGCGGTAACCGATGCTCAGCAACGCTTTATCCAGAATATCGCGGTACTCCTGCGGTACCCGACGGGATTTCAGGTTCAGCGTACTGGCATGCTGCTGTAACGCCCAGTCAAATGTGGCCTGTACCTGCTCGCGGGTATAATGCTGTACGCTTTGCCATTCGTCCATATAGCCGCAAATTTCCAGGCTAACCGGCGCATTCTGCCAGCGTTTAGCGAAGCCGCTATAGCTTGCCTGTGCTGCAGCCAGCCGCGGCGGATAGTCATCGCGCATGTGGCTCCAGTCAGCGGAGAAGTTGTGCCAATCGCCCCAGCAGTCGGCTCGCCAGCCAGCACCGTGCCTTACGGCATAGGCCAGGGAGTCACCGCCGCTTATGAGCATAATTTTCGGCGTCTTTGGGAACGCTGTCATGTGCATGTCCACATAACGATTAAGCTGCGAAGCGCTGTATTTTTTGTTGAGGGGGGGGACGTCGGTGAAATTAGAGTTATGCCATTCGCCCCAGGAACCCACCATGCCGATATCCACATAGGCAAGCTCAGGATTGCCGTCATAGCGCTTGCCCAGCGCGTTCAATAATTTCTGTGCGTACAGCAGGAAAGTTGGGTCATCAAGGTCTGGCACGAAGGTTTTGCCATTTTCGACCCATTGCCCTTTAATGCCTTTGTCGATAAGCCATTGCGGGATTTTTGCGCCGGACTGAGGCTCATCCATCACCATTACGCGCAGCCCAACATTCATCGCTGGTTGATGTTTTGCCGCAACATTAAACGCGTTGTCGATAAGCGAATAGTTATAAACGCCTTGCTTTGGCTCCAGTTCGCTCCAGTAAAAACGCTCGTACTCAATTCCGGTATTGGGGTAGTCGGCCAGCGTCAGTTTTTGACCGTAGCCATCATGAAAACTAGCGACGCCCATACCGGGATTAGTCAGAACTCCGCTGAACTGAGGGGGGGTAATCACCTGATTACCCGCCAGTGCAGCCGTTGAAAACAACAGGGCAGTGAAGACGAGATGGTATGGGGTTAATGTCATGGTAGTGTCACTTTGTCATATGGTCATGAAGATCTATAAACCATGTCCAGATGCCGACGTGGAAATGTTTAAATACATCGATGCCCAGAGCAGATTTGATCATATAGAGCGCCAGCAGCATCGACAGAATGCAGAACACGATCCCAATGGTGATGCTGATGGTAGATAACACCCGCCCGACGGAGCTGGTTTCGCGTGCGCGCTTACGCATGTCTTTACCCAGCAGGAACACCACAAAATAGCGGCGATTGAGGAACGGAAAACTGCGGCGAAAATCCACAGGATGTTTTGAGGCAAGGTTTGCTGAAACCAGAGCCCGTTCTATGCCGCTTTTCTGATCCGGTGTCAGAGTGTTTTCAACCTCCGGGTCAAGAACTGCGTAAAAACGCTCGATAACTAATTCTGCTATGGATTTCTGCACTATTTGCTCGTTGTCGTTAAATGCTGATAGACGCGGATGGTATCATTTGCGATATCTGGCCAGCGGTATTTTGGTAACAAATTGCTGTAATCCACCACCTCTTTGCCGCGCCAGGCATGAAGTTTTTCAGCAAGGGCAGGCACATTGCCCGTCGGAAAATAACATTCTGCTGGCAGCCCTGGCTCCATGTTAGCCGGAATATTACTGACCACCACCGGAAGTAACCAGGACATGGCTTCCAGCAGCGCTATCGGCAGCCCTTCATGGTAAGAAGGCAGCACGAACAGACCGGCCTGGGAAAACAATGAGTGCAGCTTTTCACCTTTCTGGAATCCGGTAGCGATGATATTTGGATTGTCCTGAATCTGCTTTTTGAGCTTTTGACTGTATTCGTCCGGGTGATCGGCATCGCCAACCAGAACTAAAGGAACGTTACATTTTGCCTGCAGATAGGCGGCAATCAGGTCATGCAGGCCTTTCTCTTCAACGAAGCGCGCCACGGCAATAATATATTCACCAGGCTTAAGATTAAAACTGTTCAGATTGGTGCTGACGGCTTCTGGCGAGGGCAGTTCGGGCAGACGCACCCCGTTATGGATAACGTGGGCATTATGGCGGTTGTATTTGGTTTTGATGATGTTGTTGATGACATGAGAAATCACAATAACTTCACTGGCGTATTTCACCGCCCACTTTTCGCCGAGCTGGAGCATGGTTTTAGCAATCCTGCCCCATTTTTGTCGATCATAGTCCGGGCCGTGGTGGGTAAAAACCACGCGTTTGCCCAGCAGGCGGAGCAGCGGAACCACCAGTCCAGGGCCAACGGCGTGTACGTGCACCACGTTTGACCCGTCGAACAGGGTACTCAGGGCCGCCAGAGTAGAATGGACAATTGCTTCGAACTTACGGCTTTTAGGTGCCCATAGTGTTTTGAGCTTTACACCTCTATATTCACCACGTCGATAATTCACATAGGGCGAACGCGCAATCACGCAGATTTCCGCATCGCTTTGCTGTTTAATTTCCGGGTACAAATTCTGGCAGTGTGTTTCAACACCACCTTGCACATCGGGGATACCGCGGGTACCGAGAACCGTAAGTTTCAGTTTCATGATGTCTGACCATTAAGCTGCAAATAGAGTGCCTGAAGCGTTTGCATATGTTGAGAAAGGGAGTATTTGTCTTCTAAACGCTTTCGGGCACTGAGGCCCATCTCTCGCGCCTGCTGAGGATTGCGCACGAATTCATCAAGAGTGTGTGCCAGCGCATCGGCGTCACCGGGTGTAAACAGGCGACCATCAAGGCCATCGCGAATTTGCTCCGGAATACCGCCGATGTTGCCTCCTACTACCGGGCGGCCGAAAGCCATTGCCTCTAGCACTGACATTGAGCAGTTCTCGTAATATTCAGAAGGCACAATAACCGCACGGGCGTTGCGAATCAGCGCGTTCAGCCCATCGCCTTGCTGCTGGTAGCCAAGAAATTCTGGCTTACTGTAGCGTGCGCGCAGATCGTCATACAGCGGTCCGTGTCCGGCAATTTTCAGGGGCATTCTTTCCTGCATTTTCAGATGCGCTTCGGCAAGCGTTGCCACACCCTTTTCACGGCTCAGGCGACCGAAGTAAAGAAAATAGTCCCCGACGGTTTCCCCCGGCGCGGTAGCGCTGGTGTCGATGCCATTGACGATAACTTCGATGCGCGAATTAGGAAGCTTACGCAGCAGTGTCTGACGCATAAACTCACTGGGTGCAACGATGACGTCGAGCATGGCGTAATGCTGCGCGATGTTTTGCCAGAGCGCTTCAAGCGACAGCAGCAGGCTTTTACCTCGCTCACCCTCCTGGCACCGATGGCGATATGCGTTGAAGACGGTTCCCGTCAGGCAGTCGTCGCAAACCTTGCCGTCGCGCAGCATGGTGTAGGAAGGACAAACGATTTTGTAATCGTGAGCGGTAAGTACCGTTTTACAGCCGAAGCGTTTGGCGACGCCAATAAGCGCAGGCGTCAGCTGGTGATAAATATTGTGAAAATGAACAATATCCGGCTGCTCGTGCAGTAGCAGGGCATTGAATTTTTCGCAGGCGCGTGAGTTGTAGATAAAATCTTTACCGGCACGTAATTTATCCCACAGCGAATGGCTGCCGTGATAATCAACATTATGAACGAAATAGTCACTCCATGCGGAAGGGGCGTTTTCAGGATGCTGCATGCTGAAATCAATAATCTGATATCCGGCACGCGCTGACGCTTCACGTTCCTGGAATAAAACGGTTTCCGCTCCTCCCTTAATGAAGAAGAATTTATTGACGTAGAGTATTTTCATTTTCGCTATCGACGTGTTTAGGATTAGAGACGGTTACGGCAGGTCGGGACATGGGATCTTTCGGCGTATTGATTACACCGCGCAGCAAGCCGGCAGAAAACAAGGATAAGTTGATTACACTTTGTATCCCATCACGTAGAGATTTATTTTTATATGCCTTAGCGGCAATAAACAGCAGCAATGGCATGAGTATGATGCCGATAATGACGGGATTCAGAGTCACCAAGGCAAGTAATAACAGCAGTAAATAAATCGTGAAAATCAGCTCATTGCGAACAATCTTAAACGCTGCAGCAAAATGCTGTTTGCCCCATGCGTTGCGCAGTAATTCACCCGGCGCCCATAAAAAACCGTTTTTCCAGCGATAGGCCAACATTTTGAACGTCGGCATTGTGTAGGATGCATGACGAAAATAGGGGGCCGAAAGCCGGTGTAATTTATACCCAGCAGCCAGCAGGCGTATACCCAGCTCGGCTTCTTCGTAGCCGTGGAGATTCCGATTGGTCAGATAGCCGATTTTCTCAATCGCACTGCGGCGATATAATCCGCCGCCGCCAAGATGGTCAGTGTCGCCCAATGGATAGATCAGATGCAGACGTTGCTTACGGGATCTGAATTCGTAATTAGCGGCGTCGTCCATTTCAACGCTACCCGCGACGCCGGCATATTCCGGATGTTCTTCAAGGAAGGCTACGGCAGCGTCCAGAAAACCCGGCGACAGTTCCATATCCCCGTCGAGAAGCAGCAAGTAGTCCCCTTCACTGTAGAGCCAGCCGAGCTGGTGGCCGACGCCACAGCAACGATCTTGAGTGTTATCGAGGCAGACCACCATCGCATCTTTCGCCAGTGCCAGCTCCCGGGTACCGTCAGTGGAAAGGCTGTCGGCAATAATAATCTGATGAGGATAACGCGACACCTGCTGACGAACGCTGTCGATGGTTTTCTCAATCCCTTCGGCCTCGTTCAGGGTTTTAATACTCACTGTGATGGATGGAAGACTAGTCATGTTGAGTTCCGGAGTTAAGTCGCACCGAGCGGTGAATGACGATAAGTGCGCCAATGGCAAGCCAGAGTAAAAATTGTAGCATCGGGATAATCATCATTATCTGACTGTAGGGCAGACTGAGCAGACAACCGACGATAAAAACGTAAAATGCCGGCGCAGAGCTGAGCAGCTGTAAATCTTCGCGGTTCAAATCGCCGCGGGCAAAAGTTTCTCGCGGACGTAGTCCTATGAGCACCATGACGGCAATCGCAGTTAGCAGCAAAACGCCGATAATACCCACTTCCCACAGCAGCATACTGAGTGAAGTAGAGTCGAGAATCAGGTGAAACCAGGTGCTGATATAGCCTGGCGATACTGAACTGCCGCTGTTAGTCGCATTCAGGCCATAACCAAACAGTACGCTGCCTATGCCAGATAGAGAATTATGCTTTAGCCAGAAGAAAATGGTGGTTAAACGGCCTAGTTCTCCGTTTTCCATAATGTAGTTAGTATCAAAAATATAACCAAGAGAATCGACAAACACCGAGAAGGCGCTTTTCGTCGGGTCGCCGCCAAACGCAGAAGAGTAGTTGGACGCCAGAATAGTGATAGCGGCAAAAATCAGCACGACCATTCCCACGGCAATGATCAGCAATGAGCGCAGACTAACTTTGCTGACGCCGCTAACGTAGCCCGGCATAATCCACAACAGTGCCAGCAGGAACGGTGAAAGCAGGATCACGAATTTCACCTCGCCGACTACGCACAGTACAAATGCCAGCACGATATGTAGCGCCATAGATTTGAACGAACAGATGCCATGCTTAAATTCAGACACTTTGAGCAGCATTATCAGCAGGCAGAACATTCCCATGGCCGCCGTGTTGCCGCCGCCCATCGGATCGCCGCCGAAAGTACCGACCACGGAATCCCACTTTTCATCTTCACCGCGAAATGCCACGCGCCGGGGAACCATCACCAGCACCTGATAGGCCGCCACCGGAAACTGAACGTAAAACAGCCAGTAGAACATCTGAGTCAGACGGTGTAGCTGCGACTCGCGAAACATACCCAGCAGCATGCACAGCATCAGAAGCGACAGCGCCAGCTCGTTCTTAAACCCCACCACCGTGACGATAGCGCCGCCCTGTAAAAAGGTAGAGGCAAGGGAAAGAACAATAAACGTTAGATACAGTGTAAGGAGCCCTTTCTCACCCGCCGTAAGCAATAGCGGCTGCTGGCGTTTATACATGATAAGCAGCACTACCATCAGCAGAACCATGAAAAAGGGCAGCCATAGCACCGCCACAATGCCCGTAAAATATTGAACGGTACCGCAGATGACCAGCGTCACCAGGGCGAACACCTCCAGATAGCGGCCGGTATTTAGCTGCATTATTGTTCCACCTGGTGGGCGAGACTGCTGGCTCGCTTGTTCATAAACAGCAGGATGAAAAGATAGCGCAGGCTGATGAGCAGAGAGAAGGTCAGCACCGAAACGTCATAGCTCTGTCCAAGCTTTGGCAGCACGATAAACGCGGTGGCGATGATAAGTAGTTGTTCAATCTGAATGCGCAGAAAATAACGCTTTGAGCCGAAGATCAGTTCAATCACGGTAAGTGGGCTGATAGCAAGTGCGACAAACAAATATGGCAGCATATAGCGCGACGTCGGGATCGAGTTCAGCCACTCCTGGCTGAAACCGAGACGCATGATCAGAGGATAGAAAATCCAGATCCCTAGAATGCACACTAATGCTGCCGCCAGTAGCAGAAGACGAACCTTTTTATACTCCACGTAGTTAAAGGTGTGATTACGGAAGTCCATCGACCATTTGGAAAAAATCGAATTGCGCACGGCATTGCCGATGATCATCACCGGCGACAGACAGAATCGGCTGACTACTGAAAAATACCCTGCCACCAACGGCGAGAACAGCACGTTGATGAGCATAGTCGGTAAGTTGTTGCTCGCCATGGCCAGCACTTCAGCGCTCCCGACGCGACTCAGGTGCTGCCAGTGCTCACGCGCAAAACGCCAGTTCTCCGAAGGAGAAAAATGGTGGGCGCTCAGCGTACGAAAAGAAAATAGCCGCATCAGGCAGGCACTAAGCAGGATGAGAATGCCTGCAGTCCAGGCGGAGTAAAATAGTTGCGGTGAAGGCATGACCAGTAATGCAATCGCCACGACGAGTGACACGGCGATGCGCTGACAGGTCAAAAACTGATAGTTACCGCCGCGCAGCGACAGGTTTTCGGCAATCAGCACCAGTGCATAGCCGAAGGTCATCAGGTAGATAAACAAGATATTCAGATGAAACAGTACGCCGCTGACTACCGCCCAGGGCAGCGCAAAGATCAAACTTTGCAACAGGCAAAACACCACATTTTGGCCAAGCTCATGATCTTCCTGTCGCGGGATCAGCAACTGAGAGGCGAAAGTGCAGACCTGGGCCCCAATGAGCACGTTGCTGTAGATAAGCGCGTAGTGTCCGACTTCCGCCATACCGTAGCGATGCGAAATCAGCCAGACCGAGAATGCGCCTATCACCTGCGACAGCACCGATGAACTGGCTATGCTGGAAATGCTTCTAATTAAATTCATGATGGAGACTTCGGAATAATGAGCTCGTTCACGTTGCGTTCTGGCAGTCGTCGGCCTTCCAGGCTTTCGAGATTTTCCTCTTTGACCTGATTTAGCATTACGGCAACTGGATACTCTGCTTTGGCATGGAGCTGTTTATAGGCGTTGTTGATGGCCGTGGACTCTACGCCCGCTTTCGCCACCAGCAACGTAACGTCGATATGACTTTGCAGTAATAAACAATCCTGGGCCGAATCCAGCGACGGTGTATTGACGATAACGGTATGCCAGCGCTGTTTCAGGCCTGAAAGCAGTTCTGGCAGGCTCTGTGAGGTCAGCAGGAGTAAAGAGGAGTCTCGGAGCTCGCCGCGCGGTAAAAGGTAAAGATTCTCCGCAAGTGAAACCGTTGCCTGTTCGGGCGTACATTCACCGTAAAGACACTGAGCAAAACCTTGTTTTGCCGGCAGGAGCGGTGTCAGGCTGAGATAATCGAGGTCGATAAGCAGCGTTTTGTATGTTTTGCTTGCTGAGCGGGCCAGCAATTCTGCCAGCAGCGTTGCACCATCATGCTGGTGCATCGACGTTACCATTACGCTTAATGGCTCCCGGCGATTATTTTCCAGCGCCATGCGCAGGCTGTGGATCATGTCGGCATAGAGCACATCCGCGAAAATGTGCTCTGGTTTACTTTCATGTGGTAATTGGGGGAATTCGCCACTACCGTTCAGCCCGGCTTTGGTTTTCAGCTCGCTCAGGCTATTGATAGTTTTATCCAGCGCGGTGGATACAATGAGGTACATTACGTACAGCGCTAATGCCATCAGAGAGATCATTACGATCAGCAGGCCGCGTTTCGGCTTGGAAGCATACTGCGGCGGCGTGGCAGGATCGTAAATCTGTTCATCGGCGATAGAAAAGCCCTCAGAAAGCTTTTGTTCGCTGGCACGCTGGTACAGTGATTTATACAGTTCTTCCGTTTTGTTAAGCGCGGTCATCATAGTGTTGTAATGATCGCGTTTCGCCGCGAGCTGCTGAAAATTGTCTTTTTGTTCATCGAGCATTTTCTGGTAACGCTGCTCGTCATCCTGAGCAATCTGGAATTGCTGGCGCAGGCCATTTTCCAGCTCGCCCAGTACCTGGCCAATCTGGCTATTTACCGCGGCAAGCTGCGCCTGTGCCTGAAGGTATTTAGGATGCTGCGGCCCATAATGTTTTGCGGTATCGGCCAGACTGCGTCGCGCCTGAATCAGGGCAATTCGTAAATCCTGAATTTGCGGATGGCCGGAAATCTCCGGCAGAGAAATCACCATTTCCGGCGGTTTACCCTGTTGGCGGCGGATTTTGTCCCAGGTAGTTTGCGCTTGCAGACGGCGCTGGGTGGCATCGGCCAGGCGGTTAGTGACAATTCCCAATTGCTCGGTTTCATAACCATCTACGCCTCGGAAGGTCAGCAGGCCTTCTTTTTTCAAATATTCATCTATTTCCGCTTTCTGCCCGACCATTTTGTCTTTCAGCTCGGACATCATTTTGTCATTCAGCTGTTGCGCCTGAAGAAGGGCTTTCTGTTTCTGTTGCAGGCTGTAATCAATGAATGCCTGCGCTACACCATTGGCCACATCAGCCGCTTTTTGCGGTGATGCGGCCTCCATGGTTACCGACACTAGCTGCGTCTGACGTACGCCGGATATGGCAATGTTGCGCTGTAGATAGCGGATAGCCCTTTCGTTGCGGGTGGCCCCGTTCTTGGCGTCGCTGCCATAAAACTCTGGATCATTTTCGAGTTTCATTTTTTTTACGGCGGTTTCCAGCACTACCCGCGAGTTCATCAACGCATATTTTGTTTCATAGTAATCATTGCGGGTAGAGTCGTAATTCTCCAGCCGTGGTAACGGGGCGATGTCTGCGGACTGCGCGTTGAATAGCACTGTACTTGTGGCGGTATAACGTGAAGGCATAAAGCGGGTGATAATAAACGCCACTACGGCAGCTACCACCAGCACGACCAGGCACCAGATAAGCTTATGTCGGATTTTGTTGATATAGGGTGCAAAGTCGATGAACCCCTCACTTTTTTTACCGTTTTCAACCAATGAAATAGCCATTTAGAAGAAGCTCATGCCAACGATGACGGTATCTCCAGCCTGAATGGCGGAGTCGGGGGTGACATTTTCAAGCAGTTTGCCTGTGTGGGCCAGGCGAATGCTAATGTCGTGACGATCTGCTCGATCGGTAAAACCACCTGCCAGCGCAATCGCTTTTTCAGCGGTCAGCCCAGGTTCCCACGCATAACCATCCGGTTTTTTCACTTCTCCCAGCAAATAGATTTTGCGAAATTCCGCAATGCTGACGGTCACCATTGGCGCTTGTAAATAGTTGCCGCGGAGCTTATTGGCAATCTCTTGACTGACCTGTTCTGGTGTTTTGTCGCGCAGGTTCAGCTGCCCGATATAGGGATAGGTAATGCTGCCGCTGCTATCAATTTTGAAACGCATTGAAATGTCCTGTTCACCAGAGACGGTAATATTGACTTCGTCGCCGGCGTCAAGCAGGTAAACTGCATCAGGCTGCGCCCTGACAGTTTGTGGAGGCGCAGAGCACCCCGCCAGCAGCGCAGCCAGCAGGGGAATCAATGCCAGGGATTTGCTTTTCAGGATCATATCTGTACCTGTGTCATAAAAATGATGGCCGAATCGTCATAGCCCAGGGTGCGATCCACTTCTCGATCGTTATTTGGGCCAATAAAAAAAGCGTCTGTTTTTTTATTAGAGTGCATGGTGTCCCACTGGAACTTCAATTTGAAGTTGATGGAGGGCCGGTAATCGTAGTTAAAGGTCAATGACAATAGGTTTTTTTTGTCCTGACGGTTGTTCGACTGATTTTTATAATTCTCTGTAATATAAGAGTAATCCACAATAGTGGAGAACCTGTCCATCCACCAGTGATGCTCGTAAGCCAGGCCATTGGTAGTTACCATAATATAGCCGCCGGCATCGGTCGGATCTTTAATTCTCTGCGAGCTGTGCAGATTAAGCTTTATCTGTTTGAGAGGGTTCCAGCTGGCTTCAATATCCCAGTTCAGGCCGCTAAAGGCCTGAGACTGGGGATTATTAATAAAATCCTTATACAGCCAGGCAGCATTCGCGTTGATTTCGGTTTTGCCCGTTAACCGGTTTTTTATACCCACTAGCAGGTAATATTCGTTGCTGTCCTTTAGCGGGTTAACTTCATACCGACGCTGATTGGTAATAAAACTGTAGCGGTAGCGCAGTGTTTTTGCTTTCTGGTCAAAGAGTTCAGCTACCAGGCTGTTTTCATGCCATTCCTGGTTAAGCATATAGTTATAGAAGTCGATATCGGTGTTGTGAATATTGTCGAGATCGGGAAAGCGTAACTGCTTATGCTGTAACGCTACTTCAACTTTGCCTCGCCCCTCGGGTGCGCCGTAGCTGTAGCGTAATTCGCTGTTAAAAAAGCGTGTAGCGATTGGCTCATTGATGCCAAATTCGCGAAACTGAGAGGGCAGAAAACCTTCGGAAGTGTCTTTACCGCGATCTTCATGACCCAGGGTTTCGTCCACATCCAGCGATAGCCCGTGCATCTGACCGAAACGCCAGTTGCCGTTAAACATAAAGAAATGGTCGCTGCGGTTGTCTACGGAGTCGTTGGTGTACTGGCGATAGTTGCCAGAGTACATCAGCATGTAGCGGTCTTCGTAGCGTTCGCCAATGGCTTTAAAAATAGGCGTCAAACGCTGGTAGCCAGAGCCGATTTTATTTGCATTGTCATGTTGCCACGTGACGTTGTCGTTGTAACCAACGTCATAACCTATCTGGCTTTCGAAATCGATGCCAGCCATACCCGAATGCTGTTTAGGTTGCAGGTCTGCGTGTGCGGCCGGAAAAGAGAGCAGGCCGACCAAAAAGGTGAGCCTAGAACGCATTTTTCCCCACAAAGCCCCGGAAGAACGTCAGAAATACAATTTTTATATCAAGAAACAGTGACCAGGATTGGATGTACTCCAGATCGTACAGTACGCGTTTTTCCATTTTTTCCAGGGTGTCCGTTTCTCCTCGATAGCCATTTATTTGGGCCAGGCCGGTAATCCCCGGTTTGACTTTATGGCGAATCATGTAATTTTCGACGAGCTTACGGTACTCCTCGTTATGCGCGACTGCATGCGGGCGAGGGCCAACAATGGACATTGTACCCTGCAAGACATTGAAGAATTGAGGTAGCTCATCCAGCGAGGTGCGACGTAAAAAAGCGCCAAAACGAGTAACGCGAGGATCGTTTCGTGTAGCCTGAGTTACGATGCTGCTATTTTCCATCACGTTCATCGTTCTGAACTTCCAGATTTTGATCTCTTTACCATTCAGGCCGTAGCGGCTTTGCTTGAAGATAATAGGGCCGGGAGAGGTCAGTTTGATGCCGATGGCGGTGATAAGCATCAATGGCAGACTTACCAGAGTAAACAGGGTACCGAGGATAATATCCTCGATGCGTTTAATTATTGCGCCATCATCCTCAAACGGTGAAGTGAAAATGCTGATGGTCTGGATATTGCCAAACATGCGCAACTGGGAGATATGGGAGCTGTACGAGAGTAAATCAGGGACGATAAAAACATCGACGGTGGAGTCTGAAAACTCATCTAAAAAATGACGAATTCGTTGCTGGGCGACCATTGGCAGGGAGATATAAATTTCATCTACCTCCCCCGATTTTGCCAGTGCGAGTAGGTCACGAGAGTTTCCCGCACGTTTGATGCTGAAAAAATGGCTGTCCCGAATATTCAGGCGGTCTTCGTAAAATTTGATATGCGCCTGGCTACGGCTGTATTCCTTACGTAAAGCCTGTTCAATAGCCAGGCCCGGTAACGTTATGCCGAGGATTGCCACGTTGACAGATTTTGGAAACAGAAAACGGGCAATGATAAGACGGAGCAGAAACAAGCTAAAAAATATCACTGCCGAGACTTTACTCATCCCTATGAGCAGCAATTCGAGGTCAAATTGCGTTGTTAAATTAAGCAAAATCATCGACGTTGAATACAAGGATACGGTGAGTACACCAGCGACAACCAGGCTCACTATGATATGAAAGGCAGTACTGAAGCGGCCTTGCCTGAACTGGGCTGTATAAATTTTTAAAAAGGTCCCTTGGGTGATAAACAGCACGGAGTAAGCTAACCCGATTAATAAGGACGCAGGGTACTCAACCGGAGAGATGATTTTGACATATATCAGGCAAATAATATTAATAGTAATGAAATCAAGGAATTTTAAAAGTTTATTGTAGCGAGAGTTGAATATTTTAATTTTATTGATAGGCATTTAATTAACTCACACATTTCGGATAAATAAACCAAGATATAATCATGAAAAAGGTATCTGTGACTAAGGGAGTTTGATAGGTACGATAAGGTAATAGTAGTGACCGGCTTGAGTATAAATGGTGTGGTGAGAAGTGTCTAGTAACTGAAAATTTATTCTTGCTGCCAACAGTTTGATAAGACTCATTCTTATTGACAACTATGGAAGGGCGACGCTCAGCTCTTATGCATATCATCTTATGTAGTAGCATGCATATTATTAAGATCTTAATCAGTAACAGACCACATCAGGTACCATAGCTCTTGAAGCAAACTGCCTTCTGTATACCAGTAGTAATACTGGCATTCTTCACATAATCATTGAAAACGCTCGCTGTGTAGTACAGGGCCATATCCAGTGGCTACGCGGATGCGATACCCCACATTAACTGCGCTTGTTCGGGTTGCTGAATGTGGCGGCGCGGGTTTTAGTGGGAATTGAAGGGCGCGGGACAGGCAGGTTTTTATACTAAACTTTCCGTACAGTATTCCGGCACTGAAAATAAGGTTAAACTGATATAACATTTATAAGAAATTGTTCTCGAACATCAGATAAAGACTTCTAAAAAGCTGTAAAAGTTATATTTTTATCTTAAGTTTTCTTATTAAATAGTTTTCTTTGGCTCTTTTTTCAATTCAATCGGGCAGGAATGATAAGTCTAGGGTAGCGGTCCATTAACGGGGCAATACTTTCAAAGTGCTAATTTTGACCCCGGGAGCAAATAGTAAAATAGAGGCATGAGCATGAACTAGCTATATGCAGATACAGTATGCCTGTATGGCATTGTGGTAATTCCTGCTTCTAAAAGTAATCTGTTTATTTATTGAACTAATCTGTCTGAGCAAAGTAGCGTTTTTTATTACTTCACTCATACCATTCCATTTTTTTAGTGAATGCTAAATATTTAAGGGAGAGGATTGTCCCTTTCATCTCGGGGCTTGCCTTGCCGGCCGCTTCAGACGGTGCTCAAAACGTTCCATACGTTTTTGTCACTTTGCTCGCCCTTCGGGCAGCGTCGCAGGCTCCGCTATCCTGCCGGTTTCACCGGCAGTCGAACCCCGAGTCGGGGGTTCTCCATCCCCCACAGCGCGTGCCACAGGCGAAAAAAAAGCCCGTACGTGAGTACGAGCTCTTCTTCAAATATGGCGGTGAGGGGGGGATTGACTCGCTTTGCTCGCCCTTCGGGCAGCGTCGCAGGCTCCGCTGTCCTGCCGGTTTCACCGGCAGTCGAACCCCGTGTCGGGGGTTCTCCATCCCCCACAGCGCATGCCACAGGCGAAAAAAAAAGCCCGTACGTGAGTACGAGCTCTTCTTCAAATATGGCGGTGAGGGGGGGATTCGAACCCCCGATACGTTGCCGTATACACACTTTCCAGGCGTGCTCCTTCAGCCACTCGGACACCTCACCATATTGTTGTCGCCTCAGCCTCGGCTGGGACGGGCGCTAATGTATGTAAAAGGCGTCGGCAGGTCAATGAACTTTTTAATATATCTGATTCAGTTAGCTAAACTTCGTCCAATTTGTCGATCCTGACACCAGTAGTCGCCGGTTTGAGCATCAATTGACGCTTGCAACCGCCCGCAATCCAGGTGAGCCTTAGGTAAAAAAGGAGACAATGATGGATATTATTTTTTATCACCCAACCTTTAGTAGTGAATTCTGGATCTCTCACCTGCAAGAGGCATTGCCAGATGCGAAGGTGCGTGAGTGGAAGCAAGGCGATAATGGCCATGCGGATATCGCCCTGGTGTGGCAGCCACCGGTTGAGATGCTTAGCGGTCGCCATGATCTCAAGG
Organism: Salmonella enterica subsp. enterica serovar Choleraesuis; assembly: GCA_022846635.1. GTDB lineage: Bacteria > Pseudomonadota > Gammaproteobacteria > Enterobacterales > Enterobacteriaceae. The sequence goes on along the minus strand of AP025685.1, from coordinate 2,601,877 downwards.
CGGTGTTTGCTCTCGGTGCTGGCGTCGATGCTATTCTGTCTAAGCTTCAGGCCCATCCTGATATGCTGCCTGAAGGTGTACCGCTTTATCGCCTGGAAGATACCGGCATGGGCCAGCAGATGCAGGAGTATGCGGTAAGCCAGGTGCTGCATTGGTTCCGCCGTTTTGATGACTACCAGGCGCTTAAGTCTCAGGCGCGCTGGGAGCCGCTGGAAAACTACCCGCGCGAGGAGTTCTCTATCGGAATCATGGGCGCTGGCGTGTTAGGCGGAAAAGTCGCTGAAAGCCTTACCGCCTGGGATTTTCCTGTGAGCTGCTGGAGCCGCAGTCGCAAAACTTATCCTCAGGTGACAAGCTTTGCCGGTGATGACGAGCTGGATGCGTTTTTGGCCAGTACGCGAGTGCTGATTAACCTGCTGCCGAACACGCCGGAAACCGTCGGCATCATTAATAGTGAGTTGCTCGGCAAACTGAAGCCGGAAGCTTTTGTGCTTAACCTGGCGCGCGGCGTGCACTTAGTTGAAGATGATTTGCTGGCGGCGCTGGATAATGGCCAGGTAAAAGGCGCAATGCTGGATGTGTTCTCCCGTGAGCCGCTACCGGAAGATAGCGCGCTGTGGAAACATCCAAGGGTCGCGATGACTCCTCACATCGCCGCCGTCACCCGCCCGCTGGAGGCGATTGATTATATTTCACGTACCATCCGTGAGATTGCCGCCGGTCGCCGTCCCGGCGGTGAGGTCAGTCTTAAGCGAGGTTATTAATAGCAAATGGGCGGCGTGAGTGCCGCCCATTTATATAAGCTAAGGAGAGTTAGATGTACCCCGTTGATTTACATATGCATACCGTTGCCAGTACCCACGCCTACAGTACCCTGCACGACTATATCGCTGTTGCTAAAACCAAAGGAATGAAACTGTTTGCTATTACCGACCACGGGCCGGATATGGCGGACGCGCCGCATTACTGGCACTTTATGAATATGCACGTTTGGCCGCGAGTAGTGGATGGCGTAGGAATTTTGCGTGGTATCGAAGCCAATATTAAAAATATTGAGGGTGATATCGACTGCACTGGTCCGATGCTAGAGCGTCTCGACCTGATTATTGCCGGATTTCATGAGCCGGTTTTTCCTCCGCAGGATAAAGAGACTCATACCAGGGCGATGATTGCAGCAATGGCAGCAGGGGAGGTGCATATCATCAGTCACCCCGGCAACCCGAAGTTCCCGGTAGATATTCCAGCGATTGCCGCCGCCGCCGCGCAATATCAGGTCGCGTTAGAGCTGAATAACTCCTCATTTACTCATTCGCGTAAAGGGAGTGAGTCGAACTGCCGCGCTATTGCCGAAGCGGTGCGCGATGCGGGCGGATGGCTGGCGTTAGGTTCAGATTCACATACCGCATTTACCTTAGGTGAATTTGACCAATGCCAGAAGATTATCGATGAAGTAAACTTCCCTAAAGAACGTATCTTAAATGTCACTCCACGCCGTCTGCTGGATTTTCTGGAAGCGCGTGGACGTTCGCCCATCGGTGAACTGGCTGGGTTATGAAATAAACGGGAACTGCTTTGATGAATGAATTTTCGATAATTTGCCGGGTTTTAGGCTCTCTCTATTACCGCCAGCCGCAGGATCCGCTGCTGGTGCCGCTTTTTACTTTGCTGCGTGAGGGTAAGCTGGCGCAAAACTGGCCGCTGGAGCAGGATGCGCTGCTCGAGCGTCTGCAAAAAAACTGCGATCCTCAGGTATTGGCCGCAGACTATAACCGTTTGTTTGTTGGTGCAGATTGCGCCGTTCCGCCATATCGTTCTGCCTGGGTAGAAGGCGCGAGTGAAGCTGAGGTACGCCAGTTTTTGACCGAACGCGGTATGCCGCTTAGCGACACTCCAGCCGACCATATTGGCACCTTGCTGCTGGCGGCGTCATGGCTTGAAGATCAGAGCCAGAAAGATGAATCTGAAGCGTTAGAGCAGCTATTTGCCGAATATCTGCTGCCATGGTGCGGCACTTTCTTAGGTAAGGTTGAAGCTTTCAGTACCCAGCCGTTCTGGCGCACCTTAGCTGAGCTGACCCGTGAAGCCATCGATGCAATGTGGGACGAGCTGGAAGAAGATTTAGATGATGATGAAGATGACGCCAGTGAGTGATTTTAGTCACAAATCATAGCGATATATTCATCTGCAATAACGCCAATGTGCGGTAGATCGCAGCGTGCTGTATCGGTTTTGCTATGCTGCGCGCCATGAATCTACGTCTATGTTTGGCCATAACGACCGGTCTGCTCTCTGCTGTATGGGGCTGGGCTGCTGTCTCTTTAGGGCTGCCCGCCTGGGCAGGATTTTTGGGATGTACCGCCGGATTTGCCTGTACCCAGGATGGTTTGAAAGGGCAGGGAATTGTGCTGTGTACTATGACCAGCGGCGTCTTCTGGGCGCTATTTATTGGCTACGTTAACGCTCTGGCGCCACATTATGCGGCCATTGGTTACGGCGTTACCGGTGCAGTCGCTTTTATTATGTGTTACCAGGCCCGCCACAAGTGGTTGAGCTTTGTACCCGGCACATTTATCGGTGCCAGCGCGATGTTTGCCAGCAACGGCGACTGGTTCCACGTGGTTCCGGCCCTGTGGATTGGCCTGCTGTTTGGTTGTGCGATGCGCATTGCAGCCCATGGTTTGCAGACTCTGGCAGCGCGTAGTATCCAGGCCCCTGCCGCGAATGTTGTACGCCGGCAGTCAAATCTGCGCTAAAGCGCGCTCAATATTACCTTTCAACCTGCAATGCCCGGCTTCTGATATTTCAGCGCCGGGCGTTTCACATCTATACGTAAATTGTCCCCGCAAACTGTATTGCAAATAATTTCCACTTGCATCAAGACGCTAAAAAAAGATAATTCCTATCCGAATAATAATCGTTATCATTTTTGTTTGCGGGACGTCTTTTATGCGCTTTAGGGATCAGGGGCTTATTGCCTTTCCACCTCGTCTACTTGCCGTTGTGGTCGCCACTGCAACGGCTTCGCTTTCTGCCGGTGCCGCTGAGCCGGCCTCCAGCCCGGCACCGTCAAATGTTTCCAGCCAGCAGACTGGCGGCGATACCATTACCGTAGTGGCAACACCGGAAGATAATTTCAAAGCTGGTGGCAATGAGTTGGTTCCTGCCTATCTCGATGGACAGGTAGCAAACGGCGGTCGTCTGGGGCTGTTGGGTGAGCAGGAGGCGAAGAATGTACCATTCAACGTCGTCAGCTATACCTCGAAAATGATTCAAGATACTCAGGCTGAGACATTAACTGATGTACTTCGCTATGACGCCAGCGTGCAGCCGGTGCGAGGTTACGGTAACTTCGGCCAATCATATCGGGTGCGCGGGTTCTTGCTGGATGGCGATGATATTTCTTACGGCGGGCTATATGGCGTACTGCCGCGCCAGATAATCAGCACCAATCTGGCTGAGCGGGTAGAAGTGATTAAAGGCTCCTCGGCTTTCCTGAACGGTGTACCTCCCGGTGGGACGGGTATTGGCGGGGCGGTCAATATCGAACCGAAGCGTGCAACCAGTGAACCGATTAATCGGGTCAGCGTGGATTACACTTCCGATTCCCAGGTGGGCGGGGCGTTGGATGTGGGCCGCCGGTTTGGTGAAGATGACAAGTTTGGCGTGCGGGTTAACCTGCTGCATCGTGAAGGCGAAACCGGGGTTGACTCTCAGAAGAGCCGCACCACGCTTGCCACTATGGGGCTGGATTATCATGGGGATCAATTCCGCAGCTCGCTGGATGTGGGCTGGAATAAATCTACGATCCACCATGGCCGCATTGCCGTAGGTTTGGGCAGCGCTACCGATGTGGATCATGTTCCGGATAACGACAGCAACTACGGCCAATCCTGGGTCTATAGCGATATGATGACCCGCTTCGCGGCCTGGCGCGGTGAATACGATTTTGCGCAGGACTGGACGTGGTACGCAGGATTTGGTGGTAACCAGACCGACGAACGCGGTGAATATAGCGCGCCTAAGCTAGTGAATAATCAGGGCGATGCCAAAATGACTCGCCTCGGTACCCGCTATAAAGCCGATCAATTCTCCGGAATGACCGGAGTGCGAGGCAAATTTGCCACCGGCTTTGTCGACCACAGCGTCAATATTGGCTATTCAGGCGTTTATCGTAAGGCCAGCTCGGCCTATACCATGTCAAAAAGCTACGACACGAATATCTATCACCCATCGCATATCGATTATCCGGACACGGTTTATCAGGGCGGAGATATGAATAGTCCCCACGTGCGTAACCGGGTCGTGACCAGCGGCGTGTCAGTCTCCGATACCCTGTCGGTGCTGGATGAGCGTGTGATGCTAACGCTGGGTGCTCGGCGTCAGGAAGTGCGGGTGCGCAATTACTCCTATGAAGGTGTTGAAGACCCAACCACCCGTTTCGATGCGCAAAAAGTTACGCCAGTCTACGGGCTGGTGGTTAAGCCGTGGGAAAACATCTCTCTATACGCTAACCACATTGAAGCGTTACAGCCAGGCCCAACGGCACCGAGTACAGATACCGTGGTAAACCGGGGGACCGTAGCCGGGATAGTGGTTTCCAAACAGAACGAAGTAGGGGTCAAGGCCGACTTTGGACGCATTGGCGGTAGCCTGGCGCTGTTCGAAATTAAAAAGCCGGTCGGGGCGCTCACGGATATTGGTAATAACCAACAGCGCTACGGGCTGAACGGCGAGCAGCGCAACCGGGGTATTGAGCTGAATGTATTTGGCGAACCGGTATATGGCGTGCGCCTGATGGGCGGGGCGCAGTGGATGGATCCTAAACTTAGCGGCACCACCGGCGGCGCGAATAACGGAAATGACGCCGTAGGCGTGGCGCGTGCGGTGTATACCCTAAGCGGCGAATGGGATTTGCCTTGGGTACAGAACTTGACCGCCACCGGTTTTGTTATTCATAACGGCAGTCAGTATGCCAATGCCAGCAACACCGTGAAGCTGGATAGCTGGACCCGGCTCGATCTGGGGATGCGTTACAGCATGAAGGTTAAAGATCAGACCATCACCTGGCGTGCCAACGTTGAAAACGTCACTGATGAGAAATACTGGGAGTCTGTAGATGATTCCGGTACTTACATTTATCAGGGCGATCCGCGTACCGTGCGTTTAAGCATGAGCGTTGATTTCTGATAGCCAACCGTTGGGAAACTCTCGTTTCCTCAGCGGATAGTCATTCTGGCGGCTCATCCGGGCCGCTATTCCCCCTCAATTTTCTTCCTTTTAACCCCCCGTTGTTATTCGTTTTGCCAAAAAAGAGTACCTGTGTCGATTTTATCATACAAATGGCTGCGCTTATTTTTTAGCAGGCATACAATGGCCTGGATAAGTGATGGTTATTTCATCACAGACAATAGCGAGTTACCGATGAATATTGCCCGGGGAGGGCGTGCCTTTCCCGGTCTATGAGAAACGGGAGGATGTCGTGAAGGTCAATTTTTATGTCACCTGCATTGGTGATGTCGTGAAATCGAAAATGGCGCAGGACACGGTGCTGCTGCTAGAGAAACTGGGATGTGAAGTGATATTCCCTGAGCGCCAGGGCTGCTGTGGCCAGCCGGCTATCAACGGCGGATATGTGGCCGCGGCAATTCCGGGAATGAAAAACCTGATTGCGGCGTTGGAAGTGAATGATTATCCCATCGTATCGCCTGCCGGATCCTGCACTTATACCATCAAAAATTACGCACACTATTTAGCGGCTGAGCCGCAGTGGGCCCAAAGAGCCGAACGCGTCGCGGCCCGAATGTGGGACCTAACTTCTTTTATTGTCCATTGCCTGAAGATAGAAGACGTGGGCGCACGGCTGCCGGGTTCTGCTGTTTACCATCCTTCATGCAGCCTGTTTCGCAAGCTCGGTGTGGTAGAAGAGCCGCTTACGCTATTGCGCCATGTTGAGGGGTTAACGTTACTACCGATTGCCGATCAGCAAACCTGCTGCGGTTTCGGCGGTACCTTCTCGGTCAAGATGGCGGCTATTTCTGGTGAGATGGTGAAAGAGAAGGTTGAACACATTATGGAGGCAAAGCCGGACTATCTGATTGGAGCTGATGTCAGTTGCCTGATTAATATCGGCGGTCGCTTAGAGCGTGAAGGGCGGCCGGTCAAAGTGATGCATATCTCAGAAGTGCTGATGAGCCGCTAAGGAGAGCCTGCATGTATCTGAAAACCAGTAATATCGATGATTTCAAAACCCGCATCCGCCAGGAAATTGGCAATAACGTAATGCGTAAAGCCGTGGCCAATGCCCAGGAGCGGATTGGTGCTAACCGCCAAAAAATGGTCGATGAGCTGGGCCATTGGGAAGAGTGGCGTGACCGTGCGGAGCAGATCCGCAATCACGTGCTGGAAAATCTTGATGGCTATCTATATCAGCTCTCCGAAAACGTTGAGAAAAATGGCGGCAAAATCTTCTTTGCCGCCACCCGGGAAGAGGCTACTGACTATATCGCCAGCGTGGCGCGGCGGCGCAAAGCCCGGCTGGTGGTTAAAGCCAAATCCATGGTCACAGAAGAGATTGGCATGAATGCCGCGCTGGAAGCCATCGGTGTAACCGTACTGGAGACCGACCTGGCGGAATATATTCTGCAACTGGCCAACGATGCGCCATCACACGTGGTAGTACCGGCCATTCATAAAGACCGGCATCAAATCCGCCAGCTGTTGCACGATAAACTGGGATATCAAGGCGACGAGACGCCGGAAGCGATGACCCGTTTTGTTCGTAGCCAACTGCGGGAACGGTTTCTTCAGGCAGATATTGGCGTTACCGGCTGTAACTTCGCCGTCGCACAGACCGGCTCGGTATGCCTGGTAACCAACGAAGGTAATGCCCGTATGAGCACTACGCTGCCGCCGGTACATATTGCTGTAATGGGAATGGAGCGGCTGGCGCCGACCTTTGAAGAAGTAGACATACTAATAACCTTGCTGGCACGCAGCGCGGTAGGCGCGCGGCTGACCGGTTACAACACCTGGCTTACCGGGCCGCGTACATCTTCAGAGGCTGATGGCCCGGAAGAGTTTCACCTGGTGGTGGTCGACAATGGTCGCTCACAGATCCTCGGCTCGCAGTTTCGTGATGTTCTGCGTTGTATCCGCTGCGGGGCTTGCATGAATACCTGCCCGGCATATCGACATATCGGCGGCCACGGTTATGGCTCAATTTATCCAGGGCCGATAGGTGCGGTGCTTTCGCCGCTGCTGGGTGGCTATCCTGATTTCCACGACTTGCCGTACGCCTGTTCGTTATGCACTGCCTGCGATATGGTCTGCCCGGTGAAAATTCCTTTGTCGAAACTGATCCTTCGTCATCGTCAGGTGATGGTAGAAAGCGACATGAGGCCTGCCGCTGAACGCTGGGCAACCGTGGCATTTGCCTGGGCTAATGCGCGCCCTGGTGTATGGAAGGTTGGCATGGTAGCGGGCGCTCGCGCTGCGCATCTGTTGATTAAAAACGGTAAGGCTCCGCTAAATATAGGGGCCATTGGTGAATGGACGGAGGCGCGAGATTTACCTGCCGCGGATGGTCAGAGTTTCCGTAGCTGGTTTAAAAAACATCAGGCACAAACCAAAGGGGGGAACGGACATGAGTAATCGAGAGGTATTTTTAACGAATATTGCCCGGCAATTAGGGCGTGAGATGCAAACCGTCCCCGCACCTTGCCCGGAGCCGTTAAACCACTATGCTACCACCCGATTGACTGAACTTAGCGAAGAACAGCGTTATCAGGCATTTGTGGATTTTGCCCGACAGACAATGCAGGTGGAGTGCCAGCTGGTCGCGCCCGATCGGCTGGCGCAAACCGCCGTTACGCTCTGTGAGCGCGCCGGGGGGCCGGTGGTTATCAGCGGCGACCGGCGACTGGAAGAAGCTGGAATTAGCGCGGCATTGATTCAGCAAGCCGCTGCACAGCCCTGGGAGGCGGGGCTGGGGGCGGCGAATATCACCCGCGCTGCGGCGGCACATACCGGCGTAGTCTGGGCCGACTATGGACTGGTGGAATCTGGCGGCGTTGTGCTGTTTTCTACCCCTGAGCAAGGGCGCTCACTTAGCCTGCTGCCGGAAACCACAATCTTTGTACTGCGGCGTAGCACTCTGTTGCCCCGGGTGGCTCAGCTGGCCGCATTGCTTGCGCAGCGCGCACGCCTGGGTGAAAGGATGCCTTCTTGTATTAATCTGATTGCCGGGCCGAGCTCTACGGCGGATATTGAGTTAATAAAAGTGGTGGGCGTTCATGGCCCGGTCAACGCAATTTACCTGATAGCCGATTGTTAAGCGCTGCGGATGGCATATTCCCCCAGGGGTAATAATTTAGCCTGCTGCTGGCTGTCGAGGCGGGTGGTCAGGGTCTAAACTATCCACAGGGGTGGAGAATGCTATGCAACAGCGAATGAAGGTTATCCTGGGGGATATTACCCAGGTCGAGGTGGATGTTATCGTCAATGCCGCCAATTCATCCTTGCTAGGAGGTGGCGGTGTGGATGGCGCGATTCATCGGGCAGCAGGGCCAGCTCTGCTGGCGGCTTGCAAAGAAGTTGTGCGTTTGCAGGGGGAGTGCCCGCCGGGGCATGCCGTCATTACTGAGGCGGGGAATTTGCAGGCTAAAGCCGTTATCCATACCGTCGGGCCCGTATGGCACGGCGGCACGCATCATGAAGCGCAGTTACTGGCTGACGCTTATCGCAACAGCCTGCAGCTGGTTAGCGCTAATCACTACACTACGGTGGCATTTCCTGCCATTTCAACGGGGGCTTACGGTTATCCTCGCCCGGCGGCGGCCCAGATAGCGGTGGATACCGTTCACTCCTGGCTTGTCGGTCATACACTTCCGGCGCAAGTACTTTTCGTCTGCTTCGATGAAGAGTGCGCTCATCTTTATCAGCGGTTGTTGGCTCAGCTTCATTAAGCGACTGCAGTTTTCGCTCTTGCTGAGGTGCGGCGCGATCGTTATGTTGTCATCAATTTTTATCATAAATGGCAATTAGATAATGACAGACTCAATAAGCGATCGACACGCCACCCGCCTTGGGCGTGCAATTGCGCCAAGAGCCGCGCGCCATCCTGGACTGAGTGGCGTTCTGGCTTTGGAGGACGGCGTAGATGCCTTTGCCGCTCGCCATTGGCTGGCGCAACTCGCCGAGCGCACTATTGATGTGCAGTATTATATCTGGGAAGCCGATACCTCAGGACGTTTGCTGTTCTCCGCGTTGCTGGAAGCGGCAAAGCGCGGCGTACAGGTGCGCGTTTTGCTGGATGATAACAACACTTCCGGTATGGACGCGCTGCTGGCGCGCCTGGATAGCCATCCAAATATTCAGGTTCGGCTATTTAATCCTTTCTCATTTCGTACTCTGCGGGCGCTGGGGTATCTGACCGACTTTGCCCGCCTTAACCGCCGGATGCACAACAAAAGCTTTACCGTAGATGGCGAAGTGACCATCGTGGGTGGTCGTAATGTGGGTGATGCCTATTTTGGCGTGGGCGAGCAGCCGATTTTTAGCGATCTGGATGTGTTGACTATCGGCGAAGTTGTGCCGCAAGTGAGCGCCGATTTTGAGGCGTACTGGAATTCGGCCAGCGTAAAGCCGCTTAGTTCGGTAGTTAGTGAGTCGCTGGCGGATAACGGAATTGGGCTTACCGATAGTGAGTCCGATAGCCCGACGGCGCGCCGCTACCTGGAAAGGCTAACTACAACCTCTTTTGCCCGCCACATTGAAACGGGTGAGTTGCCGTTAATTTGGGCACCGGCCAGTTTACTCAGTGACGATCCGCGTAAAGGGCAAGGCAGGGAGGATCGTAAATCGCTGCTGGCAGAGCGCTTCCACAAGGTGATTGGCGCGCCCGAAGTTCAGCTCGATTTGATTTCGGCCTACTTTGTTCCAACCCGATCCGGGGTTGCGCTGTTGCTATCGCTGGCAAGGCGCGGCGTCAAAATTGCGATTTTGACTAACTCTCTGGCCGCTAATGACGTGTCAGTGGTTCATGCAGGCTATGCGCGCTGGCGTAAAAAATTACTGCGTCGTGGGATTGCTCTCTATGAGTTAAAGCCCGATCCGCAGATGCCGCATGCGTTGCACGATCGTGGATTGACCGGGAGCTCAGGTTCCAGTCTGCATGCGAAAACTTTCAGCGTTGATAATAAGAAAGTTTTTATCGGCTCATTCAACTTTGATCCGCGCTCGGCGATGCTGAACACTGAAATGGGCCTGGTCATTGAAAGTGAAGAGCTGGCCCTTACCATCCACCAGCGATTTACCGAAGGGCAGCGGCGGGTGGCCTGGGAGCTACGCCTCGATCGCTGGGGGAGGCTTAACTGGGTCGATGAGGATGCGCGGGGGCATTTACAGGTTCATAAGCATGAACCTGAAACCCGATTCTGGCAGCGGGTGGTGGTGCGTCTGGCCTCCCGGCTGCCAATCGAGTGGTTACTGTAACTGCTGAGCGGGAACCGGCTTGCGGGCCGGTTTCCCTGAGAACAGGAAACGCAGTACGGGTATCCGCAGGTGGATTTCATATAGCGCAATGGCAATCCCGATAACAAATACCAGGCCCAGTGCGAAGCCCAGAGTATTTGAACCGATATGCGGCGTAATAAATGCGCCATAGAACAGCGTCAACGGATGGTGTACCAGATAGATAAATAGCGAGGCGTTAACGAAGTAGGTCACCAGCGGAGAATGTGAATTCAGCATCCGGTGGCCAAAACCAAACACCACGTTCACCATCCACAACCCCATCAGCATTAAAATCACGCTCTCTTTCTCATACATCCAGCCGCCGCCATCGCCATAACGCTGATTGGCGATATACGCAATAAACGCTACCAGTGAGCCTAGCGCGCAGCCCAGAGAAGGGGTGGTAAACAGCGCTTTAAGCTGTGGGTGCTTGAATGCCAGCGCTCCGAGGATAAAGAACGGCAGATAGAACAGGGATTGCATCACTACAAAATTAAACAACCCGTCGCTCAGCAACGGTGCGTGAATAAGCAGAATCGCCCGGCGAAGAGCCGCATAGCCGATGCCAAGCCCCAGAAAAATGAGCGTGAGCTTCATATGGCTGATATTGTCCCAGCGTGCGCTGGCAGCTATTGAATCCTGATGTTGATTAATGCGTTTAAACAGCCAGACGCAAAGGGTGGTCATCACCACCAAAACCAGCAGGAACCACAGGTGCGAGATAAGTTCCCAGACCAGGGTGTTGTACTTGTCGTAAAGACTAAGTGAAGACCACTGGGCACCTTTGCCGCTGACATATTGCAACATTAAAAATTGCGGCAACGTTAGTAGCGGAATCGCGGTCAGCATAGGGATGCCAACGCGCTCCACACGCACTTTTAGCCAGTGGCTGCGCGTGTAGCGCAAAAAGAGCATGTAAGAAAAATATCCTGAAATAACAAAGAATACCTGCATTCGGAACGCGTGGATAAAGTCGTTAAACACGGTCAGCCACAGCGAAGGGTGAGCGCTATTAACGTGCCATTGATGCGTCGAATAAATAAGCGATATATGAAAAGGGATCCCCAGGAGCATGAGCCATGCTCGTATGGAGTCCAAAAAATACTCGCGTTGTACCGGTGTTTTACTCATACTGCTGTGCGCCTATCTCAGACAAATCGCCTTAAAACTCAGACCTGAAACGTTTAAAGTCGTGAAACCCTACAGGACGACAGGGTTATTGTCTCCAGGAATATCCCGTATTCGCGAACCGATTAACTTTCAGTTGCTTAAAGCCTGAGCCAGCGTTTGAACAATGTGGCGATTTGGTTGTCGGAAACGCGAACTATCCATTAAAATAGATGGGATTGATTTAAGCACACAAAGGGGGATGTGCTGACTTTTATGAAACCTAAATTATCTATATTGAAATTACGTTGGTCATATGCCGCAGTGCTGCTGTCCCTTTGCTCCACTTCGGTATGGGCGTTTTCGATCGATGATGTCGCAAAGGAAGCGAAATCACTTGCCGGCCAAAGTTACTCAGCGCCGAAAAGTAATCTGCCCTCTGTGTTCCGTGACATGAAATACGCGGACTACCAGCAAATCCAGTTCAACCGCGATAAGGCGTACTGGAGCAACATTAAAACTCCATTTAAGCTCGAATTTTATCATCAGGGGATGTATTTCGACACGGCGGTTAAGATAAACGAAGTTACTGCAACCTCCGTCAAACAGATTAAATATAGTCCAGACTACTTCAATTTTGGCAACGTCCAGCACGATAAAGATAGCGTAAAAGACTTGGGTTTTGCCGGGTTCAAAGTCCTATATCCTATTAATCGCAAGGGCAAGCAAGACGAGATTGTCAGCATGCTCGGCGCCAGTTATTTCCGTGTTGTCGGTGCAGGCCAGACTTATGGCTTGTCAGCTCGTGGGCTGGCCATCGATACCGCGTTGCCATCCGGGGAAGAGTTCCCGCGTTTTCGTGAGTTCTGGATTGAGCGTCCAAATCCTGCGGACAAGCGTCTGACCATTTACGCACTGCTGGATTCTCCGCGCGCTACGGGAGCCTACCGCTTTGTGGTCATGCCGGGCCGAGCGACCAATGTAGAAGTGCAGTCTAAAGTTTACCTGCGCGATAACGTAGGAAAACTGGGTATTGCTCCGCTAACCAGTATGTTCCTGTTCGGGCCAAACATTCCTTCACCAACCACTAACTACCGGCCTGAACTTCATGATTCCAACGGTCTGTCGATTCAGGCGGGTAATGGTGAGTGGATCTGGCGTCCGCTGAATAACCCGAAACATCTGGCCGTCAGCAGCTATACCACTGAAAATCCGAAAGGATTCGGTCTGCTGCAGCGCGGGCGTGAGTTCTCTCGTTTTGAAGATCTCGACGATCGTTACGATCAGCGTCCAAGCGCCTGGGTAACGCCAAAAGGCGACTGGGGCAAAGGCCGGGTAGAGCTGGTTGAAATCCCAACCAACGATGAAACCAACGATAATATCGTCGCGTACTGGACTCCGGATCAGTTGCCGAAACCAGGCAAAGAGATGAAGTTCAACTACACGCTGACGTTCACGCGTGATGAAGAAAAACTGCACAGCACCGATAATGCCTGGGTTACTCAGACCCGCCGCTCAACCGGTGATGTTAAACAGTCCAACCTTATCCGTCAGCCGGATGGCACCATCGCCTTTATCGTCGACTTTGCCGGTCACGATATGAAAAAAATGGCGGCGGATGCACCGATTACCTCTCAGGCCAGCATCGGCGATAATGGCGAAATCGTGGAAAACAGCGTGCGTTATAACCCAGTGACTAAAGGCTGGCGTTTGACGCTGCGGGTTAAGATCAAAGACAGCAAGAAAACCACCGATATGCGTGCGGCCCTGGTGAATGGCGATAAAACTTTGAGTGAGACCTGGAGCTACCAGTTACCTGCCAATGACTAATTCAACAGATTATCGCAGCGCTTTGCCGCTTTCTGATGAAAAGCGTGCGGCGCTCCCCGCGCAGGATCTGCGCGGGCTACATCAGGAGCTTGACTCTGAGCACCACGCCTGGGAACGGGAGGACGATGCGCCTCTCGGTTCTATCAATGCGCGCCTCGAGATGGGCTGGCCTGATTCGTTAGCTGAAGGTCAGGTAAAAAAAGATGCCGAAGGGCGGGCGCAGCTTCAGGCGATGCCGCCGATTCATCGTTCGGCAATGGTGCCAGATCCATGGCGAACTAACCCGGTTGGGCGTCTTTGGGACCGGCTGCGCGGGCGCGATTTTTCACCGCGTTTCCAGTCGCTCAGCAAAGATCAGCAAGAAAGTGAACAGAAGTGGCGTACCGCCGGTTCGATTCGCCGCTGGTGTCTGCTGTTGCTGACGCTGTCTCAGACCGTGGTTGCCACCTGGTATATGAAGACCATCCTGCCTTATCAGGGATGGGCGTTCATTAACCCGGCGGATATGATGGATCAGGATCTCTGGGTTTCGTTTATGCAACTGCTGCCTTATGTGCTGCAGAGCGGGATCCTTATTCTGTTCGTCATCCTGTTCATGTGGATTTCGTCCGGTTTCTGGACGGCGCTGATGGGCTTTTTACAGCTACTGATGGGGCGCGATAAGTACAGTATATCGGCGTCCACGGTTGGCAATGAACCTATCGATCCGGCGCATCGCACCGCGCTTATCATGCCTATCTGTAACGAAGACGTAAGCCGGGTATTTGCCGGTCTGCGCGCGACCTGGGAGTCTGTTAAGGCAACCGGGGAGCAGCGTCATTTTGACGTTTACATTCTTTCCGATAGTTATGACCCGGATATCTGCGTTGCTGAACAGAAAGCCTGGATGGAGCTGATTGCAGAAGTTCAGGGCGAAGGCCAGATCTTCTATCGCCGACGCCGCCATCGCGTTAAACGTAAAAGCGGGAACATCGATGACTTCTGCCGCCGCTGGGGCAGCCAGTATAGCTACATGGTGGTACTGGATGCTGACTCGGTAATGAGCGGTGATTGCCTGACCGGGCTGGTTCGTCTGATGGAAGCCAACCCGAATGCCGGTATCATTCAGTCTTCGCCTAAAGCCTCCGGTATGGATACGCTTTATGCGCGTTGTCAGCAGTTTGCGACCAGCGTTTACGGCCCGCTGTTTACCGCCGGTTTGCACTTTTGGCAGCTGGGTGAATCTCACTACTGGGGTCACAACGCCATTATCCGCGTGAAGCCGTTTATCGAGCACTGCGCCCTGGCGCCGCTGCCGGGTGAAGGTAACTTCGCAGGCTCCATCCTGTCCCACGACTTTGTGGAAGCGGCTCTGATGCGCCGTGCCGGGTGGGGTGTGTGGATTGCATACGACCTGCCGGGCTCCTATGAGGAGCTGCCGCCAAACCTGTTGGATGAGCTGAAACGTGACCGCCGCTGGTGTCAGGGGAACCTGATGAACTTCCGGCTGTTCCTGGTGAAAGGGATGCACCCGGTGCACCGCGCCGTGTTCCTGACCGGGGTAATGTCTTACCTGTCTGCTCCGCTTTGGTTTATGTTCCTGGCGCTTTCAACCGCACTGCAGGTGGTCCATGCTCTGACCGAGCCGCAATACTTCCTGCAGCCGCGCCAGCTATTCCCGGTGTGGCCACAGTGGCGTCCTGAACTGGCTATTGGCCTGTTTGCTTCGACTATGGTGCTGCTGTTTTTACCTAAACTGCTCAGTATCATTCTCATTTGGTGCAAAGGGGCAAAACCCTACGGCGGCGCATTCCGTCTGCTGGTGTCGATGGTGCTCGAAGTGCTGTTCTCGGTGCTGCTGGCTCCAGTACGTATGCTGTTCCATACCGTGTTTGTGGTCAGCGCGTTTCTGGGCTGGGAAGTGGCATGGAACTCCCCACAGCGTGATGATGACTCAACGCCATGGAGCGAAGCCTTCATGCGTCACGGTTCTCAGCTGCTGTTAGGTCTGGTCTGGGCCGTGGGTATGGCATGGCTCGACCTGCGCTTCCTGATTTGGCTGGCGCCCATCGTGTTCTCGCTGATTCTGTCACCATTTGTATCGGTGTTCTCCAGTCGCAGAACGCTGGGTCTGGCTACCCGCCGGATGAAGCTGTTTATGATTCCAGAAGAGTACTCTCAGCCGCAGGTATTACAGGCGACCGATAGCTATCTGGAGCTTAATCGTGGACGAGCGCTGGAAAATGGCTTTATGCATGCGGTCTTCATGCCAACCTACAATGCGCTGGTCAGCGGCATGGCAACGGCACGTCATCGCCGCAGTCATACTCTGGAGATTGCTCGCGATCGTCACGTAGAGCAGGCCCTGAATGAGACTCCTGATAAACTGACCCGCGACCGTCGGCTGGTGCTGTTAAGCGACCCGGTTACTATGTCGCGCCTGCATTATCGCGTTTGGGCTGCTCCTCAGAAATACTCATCCTGGGTGCAGTATTACCAAAAAGTGAAGCCAGTGGCAGAAGCGAAAGCTTAATTACTGGATAATCATGAAAAATGCCGGCCTGGTGCCGGCATTTTTTTGGCCTGAAGTCAGGCGTTATACTTGCTGAAGACGGTTCATTAATACTGGGGACAATTTGCGTATTCTACTTGTAGCTGTCATTGCTTTTTGCCTGAGCGGTTGTGGCTCGATTATCAGTCGCACGGTGCCCGGACAGGGGCACGGCAACCAATATTATCCCGGCGTTCAGTGGGACTTACGCGACTCAAGCTGGCGCTACCTGACGGTGCTCGATCTGCCGTTTTCGCTTATCTTCGATACGCTACTGCTACCAATTGATATAAGCCACGGCCCGTGGGAGTGAGTTAACCTTCATCCCACTCGTCGGCGGCAGCGCGGCCTTCTTCAGTATCGAGCGGAGGTTCAGGCAGGAACTCGCCCTCATCCCACTCGTAAAGCGTGCTCTCCTCCTGCCATTCCTGGAGCAGCTCTACCTCATCAAAATCATCGTCAAAGACGCTCTGAGCGGCTTCACCGCTCAAAAATGGCTGAACCTCTCCATCATCGCTCTCATCGCTTGAAAATTCGGCACGCCACATAACGTCGCCATCCTGCATCACGTACTTTTGCAAATTAAACTGACGGATATCGGGGCTATCTTCTTGTTCAGGATTATCGGCCAGAAACTGCTCCCTGGCAGTTTCAATGGCCTCGTCCAAAGTGGGGCATAGATACAATTCGTCGTCGTTGACCATCCTGAAATCCTCTGTTGTTGATATGTGACTGTAAGGAGATATAGACAGACGAACGTAGGCTGTCAAACCAGAAGGCAGTAGAAGTTAAACTGATTAATCGTTTGACTAAATGCCGAAAAACGGGAGTTCAGACATAAGGATAATTCCGGTTTTGCCTTACTGAAGGGTGGGGTGGGTTGTGGTAACCTTAAAGCCTCCCTCATGGATAGAGATTTTGGATGAATACCGCGTATATCGATCTTATGGCATCGGTTCAGGCTTATTGTGAATATATTGGCCAGCAACCACAGTCTTGTGAATTCACTCCTGACGAATACCGTTATTTTACCCGCAGGCTCGCTCATTACCGGCGCTTCTATAGTTTGACGGTCAAATAATCAGCCCGGAGGGCGTCTATTTAAATTATAAAGAGCGTGGCCTGGTGCCACGTTTTTTTTGGATAGAAGAAAATAACTCACGAAACTAAATATCCTCCCTGATTCATCCCGCAGCCCGCTAACGACGGGGTTTTAGCGTTTTACTAACCTGACAGTCTGAACTATTAACAATAAATGATAATTAATGCTAACTGAGACATTGATATTTTTTATTTATTATTTTTTCTGATGTGACGACCTTCAACTACATATTTAATCAATAAGATTATATTCATTATTACCAATATTCAGGGTGGTAATATGTTAAATAAATATATAATAATTATTGGTTGTTTATTACTTACTGGTTGCAATGATCCTAAATTGGCGGAAATAAGTCTTAATCAGGATATTGACGATGTTTTAGGATCTTTTCCGGTAGTGAGTAAAACCCAGCAGCACTTCGGCAACACTGAAGTACAAAAGGCGGTGATTAGCGTAAATAACCACCCGGTGGTGGTGGAAGCCATTGATGGTCAGGTGGCGCTAGTCAGCTACTACATGCATGACGAAAGAGAGGAGGAGTACGATCGCCTGAGTGATGTTTATCACCGTAATATGGGCGTTCCGGAAGCCACGGAGTGGGTAAGTCAGAAAAGCAGACCATCGAAACCATTTTGTAGTAAGTTTCGTTTGAGTTTTCGCTATGCCGGGATCCACCAGGAATATTACCGGAGTACCGACAATAATGTGGTGTTATCACATACGGAAAACTTAATTCGTAAGCATGATGGCATCACTTTCGTCTCGCTATACAACGACGACTATCAGAAATTGCATCACTCTGAGCCGCCGTTGGGAAATTGATGATGCCACCATGGTCTGAAGGCTAGTAACGCGAGGGGACACCTTCCGGACGGGTTTTGAAGCGCCGGTGCAGCCACATATACTGCTCCGGCGCCATCATGATGCACTTCTCAACTATTTTATTCATCCACGCTGCGGTCTCTTCTGCCGAACCGAGCGGAGGATTGTATTCACCTTCCAGCGCAATCAGTTCATAGCCTTTACCATCTGGTTTACGGCGCGGAACGAAAGGGACAACGCACGCTCCGGAAAGCCGTGCCAGCATCCAGGTGCCCGTGGTGGTGGCGGCCTGGTCGACGGCAAATAGCGGAACAAATACGCTGCTGCGCGGGCCGTAGTCGTGATCCGGCGCGTACCAGACAATGTCCCCGGCCTTTAGGGCTTTAACCATCCCTTTAAGATCTTTTCTGTCGATCATGCTTTTATTTGAGCGCATGCGTCCCCAGGTCTGCACCAGATCGATGACCGGATTATCATTAGGGCGGTATACGCCGATCCCGGGATTATGGATCCCAAAAATTCGTGCGCCAATTTCCAAAGTCAGGAAGTGGATCCCAACCAGCAGTGCGCCTTTTTTCTGTTCTCTGAGCCGGTCGAAAATTTCGAGGCCGGAGACATCCGTCCAGCGGTTGATGCGGCGGGTAGGCCAGAACCAGGCCATTCCGGTTTCCATCAACCCCATTCCGACCGACTCAAAATTCTTTGCCACAATTTGCTGGCGCTTCTCTTCGCTCATTTCCGGGAAACACAGTTCCAGATTGCGATGAGCGATGCGGGCGCGGCGTTTCATGAACCGTAACGCAAGGCGACCAATACCACAGCCCAGGCGGTAGATAATCGGATAGGGGAGCTGTACCAACAGCCAAAGAAATCCAAGGCCAATCCAGGTTAGCCAGTAACGCGGGTGCAATAGCCGTCGCGTAAAATGAGGTAATTGCGTCATTTCTTTTCCAGTCTCGGGACGTCTCGACAAATCAGGAGCATATTGTCACATTTTTTTTCAGTCGGCCAAAATGTTATAGCGGCAAATGGCGAAAGCTTAGCCAGTACTCAAAGTTACCGTTATCATGGCGTTAAAATGTAGATCAAAATGGCGTGATGTAAATTAATGGTTATTGATATATCATGCTGCGCTCAATTTACTTCCCAGGAATTAACACCATGCCAGTGTTACACAACCGGGTTTCTAATGACGTCCTCCGAGAGCGCATGCTCGCTGAGAAAACGCCGCGTATAACCCTTTCATTCTATCGCTATTTTACTATTGAAAACCCACAGGCCACGCGCGATGAATTATGGCACGGCTTTACTCAGCTTGGGGTTTTTGGCCGGGTCTATCTGGCTCGTGAAGGGATTAACGCCCAGGTAAGCGTGCCGGAAAATAATCTGGATGCGCTGCGTGACTACCTTTATCAATATCATCCGGCGTTAAATAATATCCGCCTTAATATTGCGCTTGATGACGACGGTAAATCATTTTGGGTGCTGCGCCTAAAAGTGCGTGACCGTATTGTGGCCGATGGTATCGATGACCCTACCTTTAATGCAGGCGATGTCGGCACTTACCTTAACGCAGCTGAAGTCAACCAAATGCTCGACGATCCGGATGCGCTATTTATCGATATGCGTAACCACTACGAGTATGAAGTGGGCCACTTTGAAAAAGCGCTGGAAGTTCCGGCGGATACTTTTCGCGAGCAGTTACCGCAGGCCGTTGAGATGATGGAACCCCATCGCGATAAAAAGATTGTAATGTACTGCACCGGCGGTATTCGCTGTGAAAAGGCCAGTGCCTGGATGCGGCACAATGGGTTCCAGCAGGTTTATCATATTGAAGGCGGAATTATTGAATATGCGCGCAAAGCGCGAGAGCAGGGGCTGCCGGTACGCTTTATCGGTAAGAACTTTGTTTTCGATAATAGAATGGGGGAGCGTATCTCACCCGACGTTATCGCTCATTGCCATCAGTGTGGTGCGCCGTGCGATAGCCATACCAATTGCTTGAATGATGGTTGCCACCTGCTATTTATTCAATGCCCGTCCTGTGCTGAGAAATTTTCTGGCTGTTGCAGCGAGCGTTGCCAGCAGGAGCTAAGCCTGCCGCCGGAAGAGCAGCGCCGTCTGCGTGCGGGGCGTGAGAATGGCAAGATGATTTTTAATAAGTCACGCGGATTGCTGAATACCCGCCTTGGGATCCCGGACCCTGAATAACGCGCTATGTACCGGCCACCAGTTGTGGCCGGTATCTTCAGCTACTTAAAACGCGCCAGGCGGAATGGGGTAAGATCAAACTCACTCTCTTCGCCGCGGGCAAACTGGCAGGCAATCTCTGCCAGCGCAGGCGCAAACTTAAAGCCATGGCCGCTTAGTCCGGCAATCGCCAAAATCCGACCTGCGGTGTCGACGGTGTCGATAATAAAATCTTCGTCTGGCGAATTATCATAGGTACAGGCGGCACCATGCATGCATACGCCAACTCCCGGTAAGCATTGGCGTAGAAAACGAAATGCTTCCGCACCATCACTGGCAATCGCCCCAAACGGCTTGCGCTCTTCCGGGGAAGTAATGGGCTGCCCACCGTCATGACGGCCAATTTTCAGCTCATCATTTTCCGCCGGGAAACCGTAATACTGGCTGCCATCCGCCAGTTCACCGGTAAAGGCCGGGAACTTATTATCGCGAGCATAGCGGCCATCAGCCTGATGCCAGATAAAGACCTTGCGTACTGGCGTTATCGGCAGTTCCGGAACCAATTCTTTGGCCCAGGTGCCGGCGCTCAGTAATAAATGAGATCCATGGTAGCGGCCATCGGCAGTTTCTACCTCAACCCCTTCGGCACTACTCTCAATCGCACTGACCGGGCAATTAAACAGCTGCCCGCAGCCTGCCTGCTCGGCAAGTTTTATCCAGGTTTTTACCGCCTCATCGCTTCGTAAGACGCCGGAGTTAGGCTCGAACAAGCCAATAAAACCTTCCGGAAGCCCCATTTGCGGCCAGCGTGCCAGTAACTCTTCCCGGTTGAGCTTTTCAAGCGGTAAGCCCCATTGGGCCGCACTGCTCTCGACGTTGGCAAGGAAGGTGGAGTCAGCCGGGCCAATGTTCAATACTCCAGTGCGTTGAAATATTGGTTCATCGGTTTGGGTTTGTAATTCATCCCACAGTTTCTGGGCGCGCAGTACCAGCGGGACATATTTTTCCCCTTCGCCATAAGCGTGGCGTATAAGCCGGGTTTGTCCGTGGTGGCTGCCCTGATCGTGCGGCGGGTGGCCTTTGTCTATCATCAGCACTTTCATTCCCGCTCGCGCCGCATAGTAGCCACATGCGGCCCCTATAGAGCCACTACCGACAATGATTAAATCGTAATGCATCACGCTTCTCCCTGATCACCTGTGGCTGGAAGAGTAAATAACCCGAGCCTGACACTCAAGGTTTGTGGTTAAAAAAGTTGCGTTAAGGTCGAGGGTTATCTTGCTGATTTAACCGCTTTATTTGTACGGTGTCTCCTGTAGAGCACGGCAGTTAACCAAATTGAAGGAGAGACAAGGGTGATTGCAGGATATAAAAGACATCAGCCACCGAAGTGGCTGATATGCACTGCAAAATCAACAAGGGGGATAACAGCGGAGTATTGGCTTAATGCCTGCGATAATCCTGTTCGTGATATTCGCCTGATTCAATCTTGGCGATGCCCGCCTCGAGGATGGAGATAAACTGACGGGCAACTTCAGTTGTCAGCCACAGTGTCTGGCCTACTGCTGTTTCATCATCATCAGCAGAATTCGCCGTGAGGTAATGCAACCGCAACATAAGTGCATCATAACTATCTACTGTGCTGATATCCCATCCCACAAGCGGATGGGTTTGGATGACTTCGCTATTCTTTTCCATCATAACCCCCGTAATGCGTGTATTTGACAACGACTGTGAGGTTCATGCATTTTTTTATGAAGCGAGTTAATTGTAACAAAACTACCTGATAAAGCGTAGCCGGGCTTATTAAGAACAGACTGAATTCGCATTTTTTAGCGATAAAACAGGAAGGTTTCAGCACCCGACATACCCGTTCGGCCTTTTGGGCTATTCACTAATGAACCAGTCATCGGCGCTTTCCCAGGTCTCTTGCAAGATAGCTGTAACCTGCTCACGATCGTCGCTGCTGGCTCCCAAAACCGTGAGCTGGTTAGCTGAAGCATAGCGTACCTGCACATGGCAGGGGCGGTCTGGGAACTGATTTTCGACCCGGCGCGTGAGTTCACCGCTGAGAGCGTCCATCGCGCCGTGGGGTAATGAGGTAGTGCGGGCAACGCAGACTTCAATACGCATAGTTAAAACCTCCTGATTATTTACTGTTTATATATACAGTTGTTTTTGCAGGGGAGCAACATCCGCGCTGAAATTTTCAGCCAGGCTATTTTCGTTATCGGATAAAACTGCTGCGGCTTTACTTTAATGCGGTTTTGATAGCGTTATTAATAAGTCTGAGAGGGAGTGTATTTTAATCATCGATGGGCGCGAAAATGGGCGCCCATCGTAACTTCGGGATTAACGGCTAATTGACCACAGCACTTCTTCACCGGCCATAAACGGCACCAGTGATTCGCCTGCGATACTAATTTCCTCAGCCATTTTCTCTGCCCGGCGAGTCAGCGTAATCGTGTCGCTGTTAACCGGCAGGCGGTAAAAAGCCGGCCCATTCAGAGAGCAGAAGGCCTCAAGCTTATCCAGCGCGTTCATTTGCTCAAACACCGTGGCATATACACCCAATGCGGCTGGAGCGTTAAAGCATCCGGCACAACCGCAGCTCGACTCTTTACGGCCTTTAAGATGTGGCGCTGAATCGGTGCCCAGGAACACGCGATTACAGCCGCTGGTGGCCAGCTCGCGCAGTGCCTGCTGATGAATATTTCGTTTCAAAATAGGCAGACAATAAAGGTGCGGGCGAATGGCTCCGGCCAGCATATGGTTACGGTTATAAAGCAGATGCTGGGGAGTAATTGTGGCCGCCAGGCGCTCATCGCCATCACGCACAAACCACGCAGCCTCCTGAGTAGTAATATGTTCGAACACCACCCGCAGGCCCGGCAGGCGCTGGCGTAGCGGTGTCATCACCTGGTCGATAAAGCGCGCCTCGCGGTCAAAAATGTCTATCTCCGCGTGAGTCACCTCACCGTGAACCAGCAGTGGCATATCAATTTTTTCCATCCGCTCCAGTACCGGCATAATTTTATCGATACTGGTGACACCGTGGCTTGAGTTAGTGGTGGCGTTGGCCGGATAGAGCTTAGCGGCGGTAAACACCCCCTCGCGGAAGCCGCGCTCCAGTTCGTCAGGATCAAGCCCGTCTGTGAGGTAGCAGGTCATCAGCGGCTCAAAGCTATGCCCGGCAGGCAGGGCATCGAGAATGCGCTGACGATAGGCGCGGGCGGCTTCGGTAGTGGTTACGGGCGGTGCCAGATTAGGCATCACGATGGCCCGGCCATATACGGCACTGGTGTAGGGCAGAACGGTACGCAGCATCTCGTCATCGCGCAGATGAAGGTGCCAGTCGTCGGGGCGTTGCAGGGTCAAAGTCTGGGGCGTGACGGTCATGGAAGCTCCGGCTAAAGGAAGGTAGATGTTTTTGCCGGGCACTAAGGATAAGCGTAAACGTTTTCGTTTGCACCTGTTTACGCCATAAAAAAGCGTAAACAGGTGATAAGAGCTTATTTAAACTGAATCACGATGGAACCAGGTTTTACCTCGATTCCTTTAGCCTGGGACTTAGCCAGCGCTTCACCTTTACTACGATCTTCGCTCAGTACGTAGGCTGGACGCTGGTTAAAGTAGTTCCGCAACGACTGGTTGAGATAAGGCATTAAAGTTTGCAGCAGCGAGGCCATTTTCTTTGGCTCAATCTGCGCATCGGTGACTTCCATCTCTTTAAGATAGATAGCGCCCTGCTGAGCATTAAACGCCGGCTGGGCCTTGAGGGTTAACTTAAGGTCGGCCTTTTGGTTGCCAAACAGTGAGTTAAAATCCAGCTTCGCATCGCCGGAAAGCGTGACTTTGCCCGGCTCCTGACGACCAATCTGGCTGGTAAGGTTTGATAACTCAATGTGTGCATCGGCAATGCCGGGCAGACCAATATCCTTTGAGAACTGCTCGTGTTTTGCCAGTGCGTTATTTATCTCCTGCTCGGTCACACTATAGGAACTGAGCGGATTACACCCGGCAAGTAATAGCCCCATCGCAACGATGGTGCCCCCTAAAAACCTGTTCATCTATCTTCTCCATAAAACGCCGATCGTCGGGATCGTGACATAAACCACAATTTCACGCCAGCTTTTGGCGACATAGAGGATAAAACCGAAAAAAAGGGGCGGCGCGCCCCATGGCGAATCGCCGTCCCGAAGATAAGACCCGCAGGCGGGCCAGAGGTTCAGATTGCTTTTGATGACAGCAGGTTAATTTGCGTCTGGGTGGCCATATTGTCGCGATAAGCCGCGACCCGGGTTGGATAGTCAACGCCAGCCACTAAAGTGAGATTACGTAGCAGCGGGAACAGGTCGATATCGTCTTCCGATAGCTCCCCGTTGACGGCATTAGGCTGCACGATCAGCTTATCAAGTGCGCGCAGGTCGGCACTGATGTTTTTGATAAGCCCGGCCGAATGGGCCATATGTTCATCAAATGAACCCAGAGTTGCCTCTTTGCGGGCCTGGAAACTGGCGCGGGAAGCAGGCGTGGCGAACTCTTCAAACGGTGTACGGACAAAACGCGGCAGCAGCAGACGATTGACATAGCCGTTCACGCCCCGCAGCCAGGTTTCAATGGCCGGGTTGCGCGCGCCGGTCAGCAGCGGCTTCCCATCCAGCTTATCTACGTAATGCACGATATCCATGCTTTCAGCCATATAGCGACTGTCGTCTTTTTGCAGTATCGGCACCATTTTCTGGCCGATCATCTTAATCGGCGTGGCTTCGTCGTCGTTAGCCAGTACCTGGATATCCACCGGAATATTTTTCAAACCGAAGATCATGCGTGCTTTCAGGCAAAACGGGCAGTGTTCATAGATATAAAGCTTCACTTTTCTCCTCCATAGCATTGTCCATGGCGGTAATGGCCGCAGGAAAATCTACGGCCATCGCTCACTTTAAGGATACAACATGTGAGCGCTTGCGGGAGTGCAGGGCCAAATCATCGAAAAATGATGCATCTATTTATGGCTCTATTAGTATGTTCCTCTATGTATATATGGCGGTTATAGTATTTACCAAAGCCCCTGATATAACTCGCATAAGGAGTAGTAACGGATGTTTGGCTACCGGAGCAATGTGCCCAAGGTTCGCCTCACCACTGACCGGCTGGTGGTGCGGCTGTTGCAGGAAAATGATGCCTGGCGGCTTGCAGATTACTACGCCACTAACCGGGAGTTCCTTAAACCCTGGGAGCCGGTGCGCGATGAGAGCCACTGCTATCCTTCCGGCTGGCAGGCGCGCCTGGGGCTGATTGGCGAAATGCACAAGCAGGGGACGGCATATTATTTCGCCTTACTCGATCCGGATGAAAAAGAGATTCAGGGCGTCGCCAACTTTTCTAATGTGGTACGGGGCGCATTTCACGCCTGTTATCTGGGGTACTCCCTGGGAGAGCAAAGCCAGGGCAAAGGGCTAATGTTCGAGGCGCTGACCAGCGCTATCCGCTACATGCAGCGCACCCAGCGTATTCACCGCATCATGGCTAACTATATGCCGCACAACAAACGCAGCGGCGATTTGCTGGCGCGTCTTGGGTTTGAAAAAGAGGGATACGCCAAAGATTATCTGCTGATTGATGGCGTCTGGCGCGATCACGTATTAACGGCATTGACGACCCCCAACTGGAGCCAGGGTCGATAAGGACTGAGATGAAATATCAACTTAATAGCCTTGAGGCGCGGGTTATTGGCGCGTTGCTGGAAAAACAGGTAACCACCCCGGACCAATATCCTTTGTCATTGAATGGCGTATTGGCGGCATCTAATCAGAAGTCTAACCGCGAGCCGGTCATGGAGCTGAGCGAGCGTGAAGTCCAGGAAACGCTGGATGAGCTGGTGCGCAAACATTTTCTGCGTACTGCAAGCGCCGCCGGAAGCCGGGTAGTGCGCTATGAACAGCGCTTCTGCAATTCTGAGTTCGGAAATTTGCGTCTATCTCCAGGAGAAGTGGCGCTAGTCACTACTCTGCTATTACGCGGCCCGCAGACGCCAGGCGAACTGCGTAGCCGCTGCTCGCGGATGCATGAGTTTAGCGATATGGCCAGTCTGGAACAGGTGCTGGAAGGATTAGCCAGCCGTGAAGATGGCCCCTTTGTAGTGCGTCTGGCCCGTGAACCGGGTAAGCGGGAAAGCCGTTACGCCCATCTGTTTGGCGATGGTTCTCCGGCTGCGAGCGCGGAGCCGCTAGCGGCTGATGACGGGCCAGATGCGGCAGAAGCTGCCAGCCTGCGTCAGCGGGTGGAGCATCTGGAGAGTGAAGTGGCGGAGCTGCGTGACCGGCTGGACTCCTTACTGGCTCACCTGGGAGAATAAAAATGACTCCTGTGCGAATTGGCGTTGCGGGGCTTGGGGGCATTGCGCAAAAAGCGTGGCTGCCGGTGCTCAGCACCTTACCCGGTACCCATCTTATTGGCGCATGGTCGCCAACCGAGTCACGCGCCCGGCCGCTTTGCGATACCTGGCGTATGCCGTACTACTCCAGTCTGGCCGCGCTGGCGGCAGATTGTGATGCGGTATTTGTCCATACCAGCACTGCAAGCCATTTTGACGTGGTTAGCGAGCTGTTGCGGGCGGGGGTACATGTCTGCGTTGATAAACCATTGGCTGACGAGCTGGGCAAAGCGACACAGCTGGTTGAGCTGGCGGAGCGTCGCGGCCTGCGGCTGATGGTGGCTTATAACCGCCGTTTTGCGCCGCTGTATCAGGCGTTACGTGCGGAAGTTCCGAACGCTTTCCAGCTTCGGCTCGATAAACATCGGGTGGACAGTATCGGGCCGGGGGATCTGCGTTTTACGCTGCTGGATGATTACCTGCATGTGGTGGATACCGCGCTATGGCTGGCGGGAGGGGCGCTGCGATTGCAGCACGGTTCCCTGACCACTAGCGATGAAGGCGAGATGGTGTTTGCCAGCCACCACTTCAGTTCCGGCGGTCTGGAGATCAGCTGTAGTATGAACCGCCGCGCCGGCAGCGGCAGCGAGCGAGTCGAGCTAAGCGGAGATGGCGCGTTGATTCAGGTCACCGATATGTCCTGCTGGCAGGAAGAGCGTGGGCATGGCCGCACTATAACTCCAGCGGCGTCATGGCAAAGCCATCTGGAGCAGCGCGGTTTCACCGGTTGCGCCCGCCATTTTATAGAATGTATTGCAAACCAGACCGCGCCTATTACCTCGGGAGAACAAGCGCTTATAGCGTTGCAAATAGTTGATAAATTATGGCGTCAGGCCATCAGTGAATAACGCGTAGTTACATCTGACAGTGGTAATTCCGCTAATGCCAGGTAGACTAGGCGGCCTTGCTTATTACACCCGGGCGTATTTGTATGACAAGGGTGTTCGTGGATATTATCAATGAACTTACTAAAATCGCTGGCTGCGGTCAGCTCCATGACGATGTTCTCCCGGGTTCTGGGATTTGCGCGCGACGCGATTGTGGCGCGCATTTTTGGCGCCGGAATGGCGACAGACGCCTTTTTCGTTGCCTTTAAACTGCCTAATTTGTTACGGCGTATTTTCGCTGAAGGGGCTTTTTCTCAGGCATTTGTTCCTATCCTTGCTGAATATAAAAGCAAGCAGGGCGAGGAAGCGACTCAGGTGTTTGTGGCCTATGTTTCTGGCCTGCTGACGCTGGCATTGGCGGTGATTACCGTTATAGGTATTCTGGCCGCGCCGTGGGTCATCATGGTGACCGCGCCGGGCTTTGCCGATAGCGCCGATAAATTTGAGCTAACCTCCCAGCTTTTGCGTATTACCTTCCCGTATATCTTGCTTATTTCTCTGGCTTCGCTGGCCGGGGCTATTCTTAATACCTGGAACCGCTTCTCGGTTCCGGCCTTTGCGCCGACGCTGCTTAACGTCAGCATGATAGGGTTTGCGCTGTTTGCGGCGCCTTACTTTCATCCTCCGGTGCTGGCGCTGGCCTGGGCCGTTGTAGTCGGCGGTATTTTGCAGCTGTTTTATCAGCTGCCGCATTTAAAGAAAATAGGCATGCTGGTGATGCCGCGCTTGAACCTAAAAGACAGCGGTTCAATGCGTGTGGTAAAGCAGATGGGGCCGGCTATCCTTGGGGTTTCTGTTAGCCAGATCTCGCTAATCATCAACACCATCTTCGCCTCATTCCTGGTTTCCGGCTCGGTCTCCTGGATGTACTACGCCGACCGTCTGATGGAGTTTCCATCCGGGGTTCTGGGCGTGGCGCTGGGCACCATCCTGCTGCCTTCTCTGTCTAAAAGTTTTGCCAGCGGCAACCACGAAGAGTATCAGAGCCTGATGGATTGGGGGCTGCGTCTGTGCTTCCTGCTGGCGCTGCCGAGTGCGGTGGCGCTGGGGATTCTGGCTAAGCCGCTAACCGTATCGCTGTTCCAGTATGGGAAATTTACTGAATTTGATGCGCTGATGACCCAGCGGGCGCTGGTGGCCTACTCCGTCGGGCTTATTGGCCTTATTGTGGTGAAAGTGCTGGCGCCAGGTTTCTATTCTCGCCAGGACATTAAAACGCCGGTAAAAATAGCTATCGTTACTCTGTGCATGACTCAGGTGATGAACCTGGCATTTATCGGCCCGCTGAAGCATGCCGGTTTGTCGCTGTCGATTGGTCTGGCGGCCTGTCTTAACGCTTCTCTGCTTTACTGGCAGCTGCGCAAGCGCAAAATCTTTATTCCGCAGCCGGGATGGACGTCGTTCCTGTTGCGACTGATTATTGCCGTGGTGGTGATGGCGCTGATTCTGCTGGGGATGATGAACATCATGCCTGAATGGTCACAAGGCAGTATGCTGTGGCGCGTGTTGCGCCTGCTGGCGGTGGTGGTTGCCGGCATTGCCGCTTACTTTGCGACTCTGATGATTCTGGGCTTCAAGGTGAAGGATTTCGCACGCCGCACCCTGTAATGTTACACGGCGGTCTTACGGCCGCCGCTTTGGCGCTCTTTGGGCTGACCATCGGCGCCATATAACGCAGGCTCCCGGTGGCGTTCAAACAGCGCCAGCGCCTGCTGATTATGGGTAATCTGTTGCTCCAGCAGCCAGCCGTTATGCTGATTAATTGCATTAAGCCGCTGAGCTATCTCTTCCACCGCACGCCACTGCTCGCTTTTTTTACCCAGACTCGGGCGATACTTTTTCTCCAGTAATGCCACCGTTGCCAGTAGCTGCTGCTTCTGGTCGGTAACCTGCTGCAAGGCGCTGCTGTTACTGGCGGTATGGCATAGCAGTAGCTGCTCTTGCTCCAGCAGCGTTTCCAGCGTTGTTAATTCTGCCAATAACCTGTCGATGCTCATCGCGTTACTCGCTCTCGTTCTGCGTCAGTTCCCAACTCTGTTTAATCAATGCATCGGCTATTTTTCCGGTATCCATCCGCAGTTCGCCGTTGCGAATAGCCTGCTTGAGTGCTTCAACCCGACCCATGTCAATATCGCCGTTGCCCGGTTGCATCAACTGGCTCTGGGCATCGCTTAGGGTGACATTCGTACTGACATTTGCCGCGTCCGGCACTTCGCTCTTCACGCCTCGGGAGGTAGTTACTTCCTGGCTATCGCGATTGCTCACCGGTGAAGTCGGCGTCAGGGGAGAAGTACGTTCAATACTCATAGTGTTTCCTCGTTGCGGCAGAGCCAGCGGCCCAGGTCTGTCCCTGTTATCGGCCAGGTGATGAAAAACTTTACCGTTAAAGATCTATCTGCACGATACCGGCATTGTCGACTGTACCGCTGACGACAGGCCCGCTATCCATCCGTACCCGGACAGGCTGGGCGATGGCGGCGTTATTGAGCACTTTACCTTCACTGTTGACCTGGAATCCATCACCACTGGCGATAACCTGTACCCGCTGCCCGGCGGTGACTTTCCAGGCCTGGCGCAGAGCGCTTTGTACCACTGGCTGACCGATAGCAATAGCCCGCAGGGCAATGGCATTTTCCGCCCGACTGGCGTCCAGCAGAGTCTGCGGCGGCAGTTTATCCAGCCGGCCATATGTTTGGGTCAGGCTGGAGGCATTAATCGTCGCCCCTCGAGGCACGGTTTGAGCGGCAGTGAGGTAATAGCCACTGGCGGCAACCGCTACCAGAACAAAGCGCCGCTCGTTGCCGCAGCTCACCCTAACGCTCAGCCGCCCCCACTGACGGGCGCTGCCGGGAATGGCCAGCTGTGGCTGTTCGCACTCCGGGCGCTGGGTCGCAGGAGTGAGAACCGTGAGCTCAACCCGATCGCTGATGCCCGCCAGGCGAGCTTCAAACAATTGCTGTAATGCCATTTCCAGCCCGGCGGCGTGGCTGAATGAGGGAATCAATAGCCCGCAAGCGAGCCAGAGTCGTTTGTTCATCATGCCTCCGCGCGAATATCCAGGATGCCATATTACCCGCCTGATTTAGCCATCAAGGCGACAAATAACCGGAATTCCAACGTCTATTCCGGCGATGGTCGTCGTTCTCCCAGCGCTAAGATTCATCCTGGTTTTTATTGTCACCGGATCAATCCGGGGCCACGTGGAGGAGACATGCTCGATAAACTCGACGCCTCGCTGCGCTTTCAGCAAGAGGTTCTCAATCTGCGCGCTCAGCGCCAGGAGGTGCTGGCGGCCAATATCGCAAATGCGGATACCCCAAATTATCAGGCGCGCGATTTTGATTTTGCCAGCGAACTGAACCGGGCGCTAACCCAGGGCCGCCCCCAGGAAAACCAGGTTTCCCTGGCGTTAACGTCCGCTCGTCATATTCCTGCTCAGTCGGTTATCCCCGGTGGCCTCGAGCTGAAGTATCGCATCCCTGACCAGCCGGCCATGGACGGCAACACGGTGGACATGGATCGGGAACGCACGCAGTTTGCGGATAACAGCTTCCAGTATCAGAACACGCTCACCACATTGGGTGGCCAGATAAAAAGCATGATGTCGGTGCTGCAATCGCAGGGGTAAACCATGGGATTACTTTCCATTTTTGATATTTCCGGCTCGGCGATGATGGCGCAGTCCCAGCGTCTTAACGTTGCGGCCAGTAACCTCGCTAACGCCGATAGCGTCACCGGCCCGGATGGTCAGCCTTATCGCGCCAAACAGGTGGTGTTTGAGGTGGCCTCCACGCCCGGCTCTGCCATAGGCGGAGTACGTGTATCTGGAGTTACGGAAAGCAACGCCGAAGACAAAATGGTTTATCAGCCGGGAAATCCGCTTGCCAACCCGCAGGGGTATGTACGGATGCCGAACGTCAATGTGGTGGAGGAGATGGTGAACAGCATCTCCGCATCGCGTAGCTATCAGGCCAACGTTGACGTTCTAAATACCACTAAAGCGATGATGCTTAAAACTCTGACCCTCGGTCAGTAACGGAGTCCAGGATGTCTGTAGCAGTACAGGTAAACTCGCCCAGTACGACCGGGGCCACCAGCGCCACCGGCAATAACACCCTGACCGGTAACAGCGCGGCTGACCTGCAAAGCAGCTTTCTTACGCTGCTGGTGGCGCAGTTAAAGAATCAGGATCCCACCAATCCCATGCAGAACAACGAGCTGACTAGCCAGCTGGCGCAGATTAGCACCGTTAGCGGGATAGAGAAGCTGAATACCACGCTCGGCGCGGTATCGGGACAGATAGATACCAGCCAGTCGCTTCAGGCCAGCACGCTTATTGGTCACGGTGTAATGGTTCCCGGCACCCAGATTTTGGCTGGAAATCAGAGCACCACGCCGTTTGGCGTTGAACTGACTCAGGCAGCCGACAGCGTTACCGCGACTATCACCGATAGCAGCGGCAAGGTGATGCGCACCATTGATTTGGGCGGGTTGTCGGCGGGCGTTCATACCTTCACCTGGGACGGAACTCAAAGCGATGGCACCCAGGTGCCGGACGGCGCTTATCAAGTGACCGTGGCGGCAAGCCAGGGGGGTAGCTCGCTGGTGGCCCAGCCATTGAACTATGCCCTCGTGAACGGCATTACCAGGGGAGATAACGGCAACTTGCTGGATCTCGGCGCCTACGGCACCACGACGCTGGACGATGTCCGGCAGATTATCTGACCCTTAATCTGAAAGCAGGAGTATTCCATGGGATTTTCACAAGCGGTGAGCGGGCTGAATGCCGCGTCAACCAATCTTGATGTTATCGGTAACAACATTGCCAACTCAGCAACTTATGGCTTTAAAAGCGGCACGGTATCTTTTGCCGATATGTTTGCCGGTTCGAAAGTGGGTATGGGCGTTAAAGTTGCCGGTGTTACCCAAAACTTTGGCGACGGCGTAACCAGCAATACCGGTCGCGGGCTGGATGTTGCCATTAGCCAGAACGGTTTTTTCCGGCTCCAGGATACCAATGGCGCAGTTTATTACAGCCGGAATGGCCAGTTCACGCTCGATGAAAATCGTAATCTGGTCAATGCGGCGGGTATGAATGTGACCGGTTATCCGGCGAGCGGCACGCCACCGACCATTCAACAGGGCGCAAACCCGGTTGCGTTGTCTATTCCTAACAATTTGATGGCGGCTAAGGCCACCACCCAGTCGGATATGGTGGTAAACCTAAACTCTTCCGATGCGGCGATTGCGGCGACCACGGCGTTTGATGTCAGTGACCCGGAGAGCTACAACAAAAAAGGCAGTATTACGGTTTATGACTCGCAGGGTAACGCCCACGATATGAATCTCTATTTCCGTAAAAATGCCGACAATAGCTGGGCTGTGTATAGTCAGGACAGTAGCGCTGGCGGCGCGGCGGTATCCATTGGCAATATGACTTTTGATAACAGCGGCAATTTGACCAGCGCGCCGGTTCTGACCATGACTACCGGCTCCATTAACGGGGTGCCGACCTCCAACATCACCCTCGATTTTCAGGGTTCAATGCAGCAAAACACCGGCTCCAACAATATCGTGTCGGCTAATCAAAACGGCTATCGCCCTGGCGACCTGGTGAGTTACCAGATCAATGATGACGGCACCATCGTCGGTAACTATTCCAATGAGCAAAGCCAGGTGCTGGGCCAGATTGTGCTGGCAAACTTTGCCAACCCGGAAGGATTGCAGTCACAAGGCGACAACGTCTGGTCGGCAACACTCAGTTCAGGTGTGGCGCTGCTTGGTACTGCCGGTACCGGTAACTACGGCAACCTGACCAGCGGTGCGCTGGAGGCATCGAACGTCGATCTGAGCCAGGAGCTGGTTAACATGATCGTGGCGCAGCGTAATTACCAGTCCAATGCTCAAACCATTAAAACCCAGGATCAGATCCTCAACACGCTGGTTAACCTGCGTTAATACGGGAGTTCGCCATGGATCATGCAATTTATACCGCCATGGGCGCCGCCAGCCAGACGATGGATCTCCAGGCGGTTACCGCCGGCAACATGGCGAATGCCTCCACTCCAGGCTTCAAGGCGCAGCTGACCGCACTGCGAGCGGTACCGGTAGAGGGACTGAGTATGCCAACTCGTACACTGGTTACCGCTTCTACGCCGGGAGTCGATATGAGCCAGGGGTCTATCGATTTTACCGGTCGGCCGCTGGATGTTGCTATGCAGCAGGACGGCTGGCTGACGATTCAGGGGGCGGATGGCCGCGAAGCTTATACCCGCAACGGCAGCATGCAAATTTCACCTGAGGGTCTTCTGACGGTGAGTGGCCGACCGGTGCAGGGCGATGACGGACCGATAGCGATTCCTCAGGGAGCCGAAGTCACCATTGCTGCCGACGGTACTGTTTCGGCGCTAACGCCTGGAGATCCGCCTAACACGGTTGCCCCGGTTGGCCGTCTGAAACTGGTGAAAGGCGACGCACGGGAAATGGTGCGCAGCGATGACGGATTTTTCCGTTTGACGCCTCAGGCGCAGGCTCTGCGTGGCGCTACGCCGCCCGGCGATCCGACGATTCAGGTTATGCCCAATGTGCTTGAGGGCAGCAACGTTAAACCGATGGAAGCGATGGCGGACATGATCTCCAGCTCCCGCCGTTTTGAGATGCAAATGAAGGTTATCTCCAGCGTGGATGAAAATGCCCAACGCGCTAACCAGCTATTGTCGATGAGTTAACAGGAACCCTTATGATCAGTTCTTTGTGGATTGCCCGCACCGGTCTGGACGCCCAGCAGACCAATATGGATGTTATCGCCAACAACCTGGCAAACGTCAGTACCAATGGTTTTAAACGCCAGCGAGCGGTATTTGAGGACCTGTTGTATCAAACAATGCGCCAGCCCGGCGCACAGTCTTCGGAGCAGACCACGCTGCCTTCCGGCCTG
This sequence comes from Salmonella enterica subsp. enterica serovar Choleraesuis, assembly GCA_022846635.1. GTDB lineage: Bacteria > Pseudomonadota > Gammaproteobacteria > Enterobacterales > Enterobacteriaceae. The sequence goes on along the minus strand of AP025685.1, from coordinate 2,567,521 downwards.
CAAATTGGTACCGGGGTACGCCCGGTTGCGACGGAACGCCTGCACAGCCAGGGTAACTTATCGCAGACCAACAACAGTAAAGACGTCGCCATTAAGGGCGATGGCTTTTTCCAGGTACTGATGCCTGATGGCACCAATGCCTATACCCGCGATGGCTCGTTTCAGGTCGATCAGAATGGTCAGCTGGTTACTTCCAGCGGCTTTCAGGTTCAGCCTGCAATTACCATTCCGGCGAATACGCTGACCATTACCATCGCGCGCGACGGCGTGGTGAGTGTGACTCAGCAAGGGCAGGCTGCGCCGACCCAGGTGGGACAGCTCAATCTGTCGACCTTTATTAACAACACCGGGCTGGAGAGTATTGGCGAAAACCTGTATGTCGAAACCGAATCCTCAGGTGCGCCGAACGACAGCACGCCGGGGCTTAACGGGGCCGGATTGCTATACCAGGGGTACGTTGAAACGTCCAACGTCAATGTGGCGGAAGAGCTGGTCAATATGATTCAGGTACAGCGGGCTTATGAAATAAACAGTAAAGCCGTCTCGACTACCGATCAGATGCTACAGCGTCTGGCCCAGTTGTAACGGCCTGACAGACCACCATGATGATAAAGCTAAAACCACACTGCCTGCACCCCGTGGCCGCGTTTTTACCCCTGGCCATGGGGCTTGGCGGCTGCGCCTGGATCCCGTCGACGCCGCTGGTACAAGGCTCGACGACGGCGCAGCCCGCTCCGGGGCCGGTGCCGGTTGCCAATGGCTCTATTTTTCAGGCAGCGGCGCCGATTAACTACGGTTATCAGCCGCTGTTCGAAGACCGGCGGCCGCGTAATGTCGGCGATACGCTAACCATTGTGTTGCAGGAGAATGTGAGCGCGAGCAAAAGCTCCTCCGCCAATGCCAGTCGCGATGGCAAAACCAACTTTGGTTTCGATGTCACACCTCGCTATCTGGAGGGATTATTTGGCAACGATCGGGCATCGGTTGATGCTTCCGGTGGCAACAGCTTTAACGGCAAGGGAGGGGCCAATGCCAGCAATACCTTTAGCGGTACGCTGACGGTAACGGTGGATAACGTATTGGCCAATGGCAACCTGCACGTGGTGGGTGAGAAGCAAATCGCTATTAACCAGGGGACTGAATTTATTCGCTTCTCTGGGGTGGTTAACCCGCGCACCATTAGCGGCAGTAATACTGTTTCGTCCACGCAGGTGGCGGATGCCCGGATTGAATATGTCGGCAACGGCTATATCAACGAAGCTCAAAATATGGGCTGGCTGCAACGCTTCTTCCTTAACTTATCCCCGATGTAACGAGGTGCCTGTGCGCAGATTATTACTCGCCATCTTATATTTAGGGCTGACACTCAGCGCTCAGGCAGAGCGAATTCGCGATCTGACCAGCGTTCAGGGCGTTCGCGAAAACAACCTCATCGGTTACGGGTTGGTGGTTGGCCTTGACGGAACCGGTGACCAGACGACTCAAACGCCGTTTACCACCCAAACATTGAATAATATGCTGTCGCAGCTGGGGATTACCGTCCCGGCAGGCACAAATATGCAGCTTAAAAATGTGGCGGCGGTAATGGTCACCGCCACCTACCCAGCCTTTGCCCGCCAGGGGCAGACGATTGACGTGGTGGTCTCATCTTTGGGCAATGCTAAGAGCCTGCGCGGCGGTACGCTGCTGATGACTCCGTTAAAAGGGGTTGATAGCCAGGTCTATGCGCTGGCCCAGGGTAACATTCTGGTTGGCGGGGCCGGAGCATCGGCGGGCGGTAGCCGGGTGCAAGTCAACCAGGTCAACGGCGGGCGCATTACCGGCGGCGCGATTATCGAGAGGGAACTCCAGGGTACCTTCGGCACCGGCAATACCATTAATTTACAGCTTAATCAGGAAGACTTTTCGCTGGCCCAGCAAATCAGCGACGCCATCAACCGCGCCCGTGGCTACGGCAGCGCTCAGCCTCTGGACGCCCGCACCGTGCAAATTCGCGTACCGCCGGGCAATAGCGCTCAGGTGTCATTACTGGCGCAAATCCAGAACCTGGAAGTGAACCCCAGCGTTCAGGATGCCAAAGTGGTTATCAATTCACGTACCGGCTCGGTGGTGATGAACCGTGAAGTACGGCTCGATAGTTGCGCTGTAGCTCAGGGCAACCTGGCCGTTACCGTTAACCGTCAGTTAGAAGTAAGCCAGCCGGATACGCCGTTTGCCGGTGGGCAGACGGTGGTCGCACCGCAAACCCAAATTGACTTGCGCCAGACCGGCGGGGCCATGCAGCGGGTTAGCGCCAGTGCCAACCTTAGCAATGTGGTGCGGGCACTCAATACTCTTGGGGCATCGCCAATCGAGCTGATGTCGATAATCCAGGCCATGCAAAGTGCGGGCTGCCTGCGCGCGAAAGTGGAGATCCTCTAATGTCGGGAGCCGGAGCACTGTTTAGCCATCCTGCCTGGGATGTGCGGGCGCTGGACGACCTGAAACGTCAGGCGTCCGCCAATCCGGCGGATAATGGCCGGGCGGTGGCTCGCCAGGTGGAGGGGATGTTTGTCCAGCAGATGCTAAAAAGCATGCGTGAAGCGCTCCCTAAAGATGGGCTATTTAGTAATGAACAGACCCGAATGTATACCAGTTTCTATGACCAGCAGATAGCTCAACAGATGAGCGCCAAAGGACTGGGGCTGGCGGATATGCTGGAGCGCCAGATAAATGCGCTGCAATCCGGGGTTCAGCCGGATGCCGAAACGCCGCAGACACCGCTCAAATACGATGCGCAGGTGGTTCAGCGTTATCAGACCCAATCTCTGGCCGGAATGGTCAGCAAGGCAATGCCGCGCCCGGAAGCGGTCAATATCGGAGCCAACGCTTTGGATGGCGACAGCCGTCGTTTCCTGGCGACGCTGGCGTTACCGGCGAAACTTGCCAGTGCTGGCAGCGGTATTCCTCATCATCTGATTCTGGCTCAGGCCGCGCTGGAGTCAGGCTGGGGGCAGCGCCAAATTCGCACCGCAGAAGGCGGCCCGAGTTTTAATCTTTTTGGTATTAAAGCATCTTCCGACTGGCAGGGACGGACCACCGAAATCACTACGACGGAATATGAGAACGGGACGCCGCATAAGCAGAAAGCGCGTTTCCGGGTTTATGATTCCTGGCAGGATGCATTGAGCGACTACGTGAAGTTGCTTAGCAATAATCCGCGTTACGCCGCCGTCACTAATGCAAACAGCCCGGAGCAGGGGGCGCAGGCGCTGCAACAGGCAGGGTATGCCACCGATCCTCATTATGCCCGTAAGCTGACCTCACTGATAAATCAGCTCCGTTCGCTGACCGGCACTATTTCAAGTGTGGATCTTGATCCCGACAGTCTGTTTTAAGGGCTCAAGTTTTTGCGCTACGAGCCGATAACAGCATCATAAGCCATGCAAATTGCATATAGGAGCGTTGATGTCCAGCAGCCTGATTAACAGCGCCATGAGCGGCCTGAGCGCCGCGCAGGTGGCGCTTAACACTGTCAGTAACAATCTGGCCAGTTATAACGTGGCGGGCTATTCCCGACAAACGACCGTGCTTAGTAGTGCCAACTCAACGCTGATGGCCGGTGGATGGGTGGGTAATGGAGTTAACGTGAGTGCGGTGCGTCGTGAATATGATGAATTTATCACCGGACAGTTGCTGGGTGCGCAAAGCCAGAGCAGCGGCCTGACAACTCGCTATCAGCAAATGTCTAAAGTAGATAACTTGCTATCCAGCACCACCAACTCGGTTAACGTCAGCATGCAGGAATTTTTCAGCGCGCTGCAAACTGCCGTTAGTAATGCTGATGACCCGGCGGCTCGCCAGGCGTTGCTCGGTAAAGGTGAGGCGCTGGTAAACCAGTTTCAGTCGGTAGACAGCTATCTGCGCGATCAGGAAAAACAGATTAACTCCAGCGTAGTTTCCAGCGTGGAGCAGATAAATAACTATGCCAGCCAGATTGCTTCCCTGAACCAGCAGATCTCCAGGTTAACCGGCGTGGGTGCCGGAGCGTCCCCTAACGCGTTGCTGGATCAGCGCGACCAGCTGGTCAGCGAACTGAACCAGGTGATTGGCGTGGAGGTTAGCGTGCAGGATGGCAATGTTTATAACATCTCATTGCCGGGTGGATATTCCCTGGTGCAAGGCGAAAGGGCGGGTAAGGTCGTCGCGATGAGCAGCCCGGCTGATAGCGGGCGGACAACCGTAGGCTGGGTGGATGCGGAGGCGGGTAATATCGCTATTCCGGAAAAGCTACTGACCACGGGAAGCCTGGGCGGGGCGCTGACTTTTCGCAGCAACGATCTCGACTCGACGCGCAATCGTCTCGGACAGCTGGCGCTGAGTTTTGCCGACGCCTTCAACCAGCAGCATGAAAAGGGATATTGGGACGGTGATAAAGAAGGCGGCGCTTTCTTTACCATTGGAGCTCCCGAAGTTTTGGCCTCTAGCCGTAATGCGGCGGGTGGTGCCAGCCTAAGCGTGGCCATTGAAAATAGCAGCAAAGTGCAGGCCAGCAACTACGATGTGAAGTGGCAAAATGGCGAATGGAAGGTCACTCGGTTAAGCGACGGCAGTGCGCTTACACCAACTAATGGAACCGACGCCGATGGCAATAATACTCTGAGTTTTGAAGGGCTGACGCTCACTGTGACCGGTACGCCGGCTGAGAATGACAGTTTCCGGGTTAAGCCGGTAAGCGGCGCGATTCTCGGTATGTCAGTGGCAATCAGCGACGAATCGCAAGTGGCGCTGGCGCAGGAAATTGACAGTGGTGCCAGCGATAACCGCAATGGACAGGCGTTACTTGATTTACAAAAGAGCCTGACGGTTGGCGGTAATAAAACCTTTAACGACGCCTGGGCCAGCCTGGTCAGTGATGTAGGCAATCGCACCAGCACGCTGAAAACCAGCAGCACCACGCAAAACAATGTGGTGACTCAGCTTAGCAATCAGCAGCAATCTATCTCCGGGGTGAACCTGGATGAAGAGTACGGCAATCTGCAACGTTATCAGCAGTATTACCTGGCGAATGCCCAGGTGTTGCAAACCGCTTCATCACTCTTTGACGCCATTCTGGCGATACGTTAACCGGAGGCCGTATGCGCGTCAGTACGCAAATGATTTATCAGCAAAATATGAAGGGCATTAACGACGCTCAGAGTAAATGGCTGAACTATGGGGAGCAGATGAGCACTGGCCAGCGGGTGAATCGCCCGTCGGATGATCCGGTAGCCGCGTCTCAGGCGGTGGTGGTCGGGCAGGCTCAGGCGCAGAACAGCCAGTATGGGCTGGCGCGGACTTTCGCCAATCAAAAAATCTCTTTGGAAGAAAACGTCCTGGGGCAAGTGACCACGGCTATCCAGAATGCGCAGGAAAAGATTGTCTCTGCGGGTAACGGCGCATTGAGTGACGATGACCGTGCGTCGCTGGCGACAGATTTGGAAGGGATCCGCGCTCAGCTCCTGAACCTGGCCAATAGTACCGATGGCAACGGCCGCTATATTTTTGCCGGTTATCAAACCCAGAGCCCTCCTTATACTGACGGCGCAGGGGGGGTGACCTACAGCGGCGGCGATACACCGATTACTCAGCAGGTGGACGCCTCCCGAACGATGGTTATCGGCCATACCGGCACGTCAGTATTTAATAGCCTGACCAGTAACGCAGCCCCCGAGCCGAATGGCGGCACCAGCGAAAGCGATCTTTTCGTTATGCTGGATGATGCTATTAACGCGCTGAAGACGCCGGTCGAAGGACAGCCGGATAGCGTAAAGCAAGCGGCGGAAGCCGCTATTGCTAAAACCAGTCGCGGTCTGGGAAATTCGCTTAATAACGTTTTGACGGTACGGGCTGAGCTAGGCAGCCAGTTGAATGAGCTGGAAAAGCTTAACAGCCTTGGTAGCGACCGGGCGTTAGGCCTGAGCCAGCAAATGTCTGATCTGGTCAACGTTGACTGGAACTCCGCCATCTCATCTTATGTGATGCAACAGGCGGCGCTCCAGGCTTCATATACTGCTTTCAGCGATATGCAGGGAATGTCTCTGTTTCAGTTTAATCGCGGATAGTTGATTATTCACAACCGGTGGTTCTGGTTCAGGCCGCCGGTTGTGAAACCGGTGTGCGGCCATGCAGTCGAACTGCCAGGCTTAGTAGTGCCGCCAGTACTGACATGGTAACAATGCCATTCCAGCCCAGCCCACGGAATACGTATCCTCCGGCCACCGAACCGACGGACATGCCGATAAATACCAGGCTGAACATCACCGCATTCAACCGACCACGCGCTTCTGGCTCCAGGCTATAAACCTGGTTTTGATGGGAGACCAGCGCCGACTGTAACCCTAAGTCAAACCCGACGGCTGAAACTGCAATCAGGGCAAGCTGAGCCCAGGTCGGAAGTATTGGCAGGAGTAACATTAACGCAAACGAGGCACCTACCAGCAAAGCACTCAGTTCGGCAATACGCTCGCTGCCTAAACGGTCGCTCAGTTTACCGGCCAGCGGTGCGGCCATCGCCCCGGCGGCACCGGCCAGACCAAACAGACCGGCGCTGGCGCTCCCCAGTTGAAAACGCTGGGCCAGATATACGGCCAGAGTAGACCAGAAAGCGCTAAAACCTACCGAAAGCAGTGCCTGTGCCAGTGCCGCGTGACGCAGCGGGGCATATTTACGCCAGAGTGACCACATAGAGCCCAATAGCGCCGGGTAGCTCTGCTGCGAATGAGGGGTAAAATCAGGCAGCTGCCGCCATAGAATGATTCCGGTGAGAGTCACGCTCACTGCCGCCAGCTGAAACATCGCCTGCCAGCCGAAATGCGCGCTGACGACACCGCTCAGCGTACGCGATAGCAAAATACCTAACAGCAAACCCGTCATTACGGTTCCGACGGTTTTACCCTGGCGGCCATTTGGGGCCAAAATCGCTGCTGCCGGGACAATGTCCTGCGCCAGGGTGGCCATCATGCCGATAAGCAGGCTTATCACGAGTAACCCCGGCAAATGGAGGCAGAAGCTACAGGCCAGTAATAGCAGCGCCAGCATGGCACTTTTGGCGGCGATCAGGTAACGACGATTGTAACGATCGCCGAGCGGCAGTAGAAAAAAGATACCCAGAGCATAACCGGCCTGAGTAATAGCCGGAATCAGGCTTTGCTGAGGCACAGTGAGATTCAGACTATCGCCCAACAAGGGCAACATAGGCTGAGCGTAATAAATTGCCGCAACGCTGATTCCTGCACCCAGCGCCATGGTAAATAGCGGGACAGTTTGGGATTGAGAGGGAGTGGCATTCATATTGGTAATCCAAATAACAGAGAGTGGCGCGATTATGTATGGTGAATGATTCGCGCGGAAGCCGGGGATTTGCTAAAACAGTTATACATAATGCGTATGAGCAATAACTAAGTGAAGATAAATGAACGTATAGATAAACTGACTTTGCTGCAAACGCTGATAAGAATTGTCGAAGGTGGTTCCTTATCAGAGGCCGCCCGCCAGCTTTCCACCAGCCAGGCGACAGTCAGCCGACGTCTGCAAAACCTTGAACAACTGCTCGGCGTACCGTTGTTAATGCGCAATACCCATGCTATCCGCCTGACCGATGAGGGAACCCGATGTTATCGCCATGCGCGCGGGCTGCTTAGCGGCTGGACTGAGCTTGAGGATGCCCTGATGCGCGGCAGCGATACGCCGGTCGGGCGCCTGCGGGTGCGGGCTCCTCATGCTTTTGGACAGGATCAGTTAATGACCCCGCTGGTGGACTACTTGCGTCGCTGGCCGGAGGTGAATGTCGAATGGATGTTAAGTGACCGGGTAGCGGATTTTAATGCAGAGCATATCGACTGTGCGATCCTGATAGGTAATCAGCCCGATCCGGCAACCATTGCCGTACATCTGGCTGAGGTCCCGCGTATTCTGGTGGCAGCCCCGGAACTCGCTGCCAGGCTGGATGACTACAACGCCCTGGAGCAGATAGAGAAGCTACCCTGGGTCTCTATCAGCACGTTTTATCGTAATCATCTCACTTTGCATAATACCCGGCAGTCGGAGCGTCAGCATCGGCTGGAGATGGAGCCGCGGCTATATAGCGACAGCCTGTATGCGACCCGCCAGGCTATTTTGCAGGGGATTGGTATAGGCCTTGTCTCCAGCTGGATAGTGACCGCTGATTTGGCGGCCGGGCGGCTGGTGCATTTGGCTCCGGATTGGCGTGCCGAGCCTCTGGCGGTACGGTTGGTTTATCCATATGCCCCGTATTATCCGGCACGATTAACCCAGTTTTTGGCCATGATGCGTGAGGTGATGCCGGGAATTGCCGGTATGAGCCCTCCGCCGGTAACGGATAAGACCACGAGGGAGATTTAATCATGCGGGGATTCGATTCAGTCTTGCTACAGATATAAAAAAACCGGCCACCAGGGCCGGTTTTTAATCACAGGGCTAAATTACTCTGTGCGCGGTGGCTGAGTCGCCGGAGCGCTGGCGCTACGGGTGGCGCTATGGCCGCCAGCAGAGCCCTGACCTTCGAAATTGAAGGCTGGGCGGACCCAGTCGCTATGACGAGGAGCTTCCGGCTGATAATCCGGCGCAGGCGCACGGGTCATCGGAGCGCTGGCGGAACCACCAGATTTAACCGCCGGAGCCTCTGCTGGGGCCGCCGGAGCGACGACTGCAGTTGTCACGGTGTTTACTGGCTCGACAACCTGTGGTTCAACCACTTCTGGCTCAGCTGCGACTGGCGCAGGAGACGCTTCAGCTACCGGCTCTGCTGGCTGAGCTTCCGCGCTAACGGCTTCAGCGACAGGTTCTGCCTGTGCATCAACAACCGATGGTGTTTCATCAACCGGATGAGCTATTGCCTCCGGATGATTGGTCTCGATAGCGGTTTCTGCGACAGTTTCAGCAATCTGCTCTGCGGTGGTATTGGCAACTATTGGCTCTGCCGCAACGGCTGCAGGTTCGGTAGTGCTAACCTCTGCAACAGGTTGCTCTGCTATAGCAGGAGCTACTTGTTCAGCAACATCAGGAGCGACAATCGGAGTTGCTGCCACAGACTGCTCGGTAACTACCGGCGCGATTTCCTGCGCGGCGGCAGGCTGTGCAGCGACCTGAGTTGCAACCGGCTGCTCATTGACAATCGCTGGTGCAGCTTCAGTGACTTCCGGCTGAACTGGCTGAGTATTTACCAGCGGGTAGCTAATCCATACTTTACCTGAGGCCATCTCTGGTGAGGCGCAGGCAGTGGCCAGCTGCATCGGAGACTGGGTTGGGTAACGCTCGTCACGATAGCGACGGCGACGCTGGCCGCTAACGCGCAGATGGCGCGGTGAACGGCGGGAGCGACGCGGCATACCGGCGTTATCTGTGCGGTTATCGCTTTCTTCCACGTTGTTAACCGGAGCATCAACGACCGCAGGCAGTGCCGCAGGTGCTTCAGCAGCTACAGCTGCGGTCTGCGCGGCTGCGACTTCCGCGATTGGCGCATTATCGCCAATGCGAACACGCTGGGTCAGCTGACGCTGTTTACGGCGTGGCAGGGTCTGAACGCGTTCTTCCTGAATCTCTTCAACAGGCTGTTCAACCGGCTCTTGCTGCTGCAGCGCTTTGACTTCCTGCTGGGCCTGACGCTTATCGTCAGAGCGGCGGCGGTTACGGTCGCGGCGATTCTGCTCGCGTTTTTCGCCTTCTTCGCCGTTAGCATTAACCTGACGCGGGGTCTGATTTTCAGCATTAGCGGTTGCAGCCTGAGACTGACGGCGGTTACGGCGGTTATCTTCACGAGTTTCACGGCCTTCGCGGTTGTCACGATTGTCGCGAGTCTCACGGTTATCGCGGTTATCACTGCGGCTGTCGTTACGATTATCGTTACGGCCTTCGCGATTATCGCGGTCACGATTAGAGCGTTCACCGCGATCGCGACGATTGTTGTTCTGGCGACGGTTATTATTCTGGCGACGCTCTTGCGGAGCGCGGGCCGGAGTTTTAGCTTCAGTTTCTTCAACGGTTTGCACCGCTGGAGCCGGCTCGCCTGCGAACAGTTTTTTCAGACCTGCGAAGAAGCGGCTGATAAGGCCTGGCTGCGCGGGGGCTGGAGTACCGGTAGCGGTGCTCTGTGGGCGCACGGCAGGGGCGGCTTCAGGCGGAGCTGGAGGAACATCAGGCAGTGCGAATGAGGCCAGAGCAGGCTGCTCCGGGCGGCGGCGCTCAACCTGTTCTTCTTCAGAAGGCATTGCCATGGCTTCTTCATGGTACTTAGGCAGCTTGTAGCTCAGAGTATGGGTCTCTTCGCCCTGGCGCAGTCGCAGTACTGAGTAATGCGGGGTTTCCATCTGATCGTTTGGCACGATCACGCAACGCACACCGCCCTGACGAGCTTCGATGGCGCTGACGGCTTCACGCTTTTCGTTCAACAGGTAAGAAGCAATCGGCACCGGAACGATGGCGTGTACTTCTTTGGTGTTTTCTTTCAGCGCTTCTTCTTCAATCAGACGCAGGATAGACAGCGACAGCGATTCGTTATCACGAATGGTGCCGGTACCGCTACAGCGTGGGCAGACGTGATGGCTGGACTCGCCGAGCGATGGGCTCAGGCGCTGACGGGACATTTCCAGCAGGCCGAAGCGAGAAATATGGCTTATCTGAATGCGGGCGCGATCCTGACGTACCGCTTCGCGCAGACGGTTTTCAACGGCGCGCTGGTGGCGAACCGGAGTCATATCGATAAAGTCGATAACGATAAGACCGCCGAGGTCGCGCAGGCGCAGCTGACGAGCGATTTCGTCGGCCGCTTCAAGGTTGGTATTAAATGCGGTTTCTTCGATATCACCACCGCGAGTCGCGCGGGCGGAGTTGATATCAATAGCGGTTAGCGCTTCGGTGGTGTCGATAACAATCGAACCGCCGGACGGCAGACGGACTTCACGCTGGAAAGCGGATTCAATCTGCGATTCAATCTGATAGTGACTGAACAGCGGGATTTCGCCGCTATACAGTTTAATTTTGCTGGTGAAGTCCGGGCGGCCCAGGGCGGCGATATGCTGGCGAGCCAGCTCCAGAACTTTAGGATTATCGATAAGGATTTCACCGATATCCTGACGCAGATAGTCGCGGAAGGCGCGCACGATAACGTTACTTTCCTGATGAATAAGGAAAGGGGCAGGGCGGCTTTCAGCGGCTTTTTTAATGGCTTCCCAGTGCTTAAGACGGAAGCTTAGATCCCACTGCAACGCTTCGGCAGACTTACCAACGCCTGCGGTGCGAACAATCAGGCCCATACCGTCCGGCACTTCCAGAGACGCCAGCGCCTCTTTGAGTTCGGTACGGTCGTCACCTTCGATACGGCGTGAAATGCCGCCAGCGCGTGGGTTATTTGGCATCAGCACCAGATAGCTGCCGGCCAGGCTGATAAAGGTGGTCAGAGCAGCACCTTTATTACCACGTTCTTCTTTATCTATCTGTACGATAACTTCCTGGCCTTCACGCAGTACGTCTTTAATGTTTGGACGACCGTGGGAAGAATAGTTAGCAGGGAAGTATTCGCGGGCAATTTCTTTAAGAGGAAGGAAACCATGACGTTCAGCGCCGTAATCAACAAAGGCCGCTTCCAGGCTGGGTTCAATGCGAGTGATCTTGCCTTTGTAGATGTTCGCTTTTTTCTGTTCGTGTCCAGGGCTTTCAATATCCAGATCGTACAGACGCTGACCATCCACAAGTGCTACACGCAACTCTTCTTGCTGAGTCGCGTTAATTAACATTCTTTTCATCGTAACTTACTCATTATTCTTACATTGACGACAGAGCTGCGGACATGGATGGCTGGCCGGGTATGAACCGATGGCCTCGTGACTAGTCGCAAAGCCGTCAACCTCACGGTTGTCGCTTGCAGGGAGGCGCAAAGTATCGGTCGCCTGCGTTTTCAAACGGAAAAGCAGCGCTATTAGTACTGGAAACAGTCTGGATATTTTCTGCCAGAGAATATTCCATTTACCGGCCAGGCTTGCAATCCGCAGCCCGCTAAATGCCTGATAGTTCACAACGTCTTACGCCATTGCTGCGTGGGTGAACGGCCAGGCAAAACTATTCATTCCGTGGAACTCTTTCTGATAGCGAGTTTTAACACGGAAAACCGCAACATTATTCCACCGCTAAGCGGTTTATAGCAAGTTGACTTTTGCCTTTATTACCGACTTACTCACAGTTTTTTAACCGTTTGCGTTACGTTGTATTAATAACGAACAAAAGGCCTGTAAACGTAATGGAAAAAATGTTGTTCCTTAATATAAGCACAGAAAAATCTCTGGCACTATCGACTATGGGTATTTAGAATCGCCGACCATGAAAACAGAGACGCCTTCAGTACAATTTGTGGTGGTTTCCGCCGATGAAGCGGGCCAGCGCATTGATAACTTTTTACGCAATCAGCTCAAGGGCGTGCCCAAGAGCATGATCTATCGCATCCTGCGCAAAGGTGAGGTGCGGGTAAATAAAAAACGCATTAAACCTGAATATAAGCTGGAAGCTAACGATGAAGTGCGGATCCCGCCGGTTCGCGTCGCCGAACGTGAAGAGCAGGCCATTTCGCCACATCTGCAAAAAGTCGCCGCGCTGAATGACGTGGTGCTATATGAAGATGACCATATCCTGGTGCTTAACAAGCCATCCGGCACGGCAGTGCACGGCGGTAGCGGCCTGAGCTTTGGCGTGATTGAGGGGCTGCGGGCCCTGCGCCCGGAAGCGCGCTTCCTGGAGCTGGTGCATCGCCTTGACCGGGATACTTCCGGCGTATTGCTGGTTGCGAAGAAGCGTTCGGCGCTGCGTTCACTGCACGAACAGCTGCGTGAAAAGGGAATGCAAAAAGATTATCTGGCGTTGGTACGAGGCCAGTGGCCGTCGCATCTTAAAGTGGTGCAGGCACCGTTGTTGAAAAATATTTTGCAAAGCGGTGAACGTATCGTTCGGGTTAGCAGTGAAGGTAAACCTTCGGAAACGCGATTTAAAGTAGAAGAGCGTTACAACAACGCTACTCTGGTGCGTTGCAGCCCTGTGACCGGGCGTACTCACCAGATTCGCGTACATACCCAGCATGCCGATCATCCAATCGCCTTTGACGATCGCTATGGCGACCGGGCTTTTGATGGGCAACTGGCGGCTACCGGGCTTAATCGCCTGTTTCTACACGCTGCGGCCCTGCGTTTCACCCATCCTAATACCGGTGAAGTCATGCGGGTTGAGGCACCGCTGGACGCCCAGCTTAAACGCTGTCTGAGCGTGCTGCGCAGTCAAAGCAAATAGTATGATTAAGGGCCGCAAGGCCCTTTTTTAATGTGGCTCTTTAAGCCAGCGGATTACACCCTTCGTTACGCAGCATGCCGCACAGGGCTATCAGCGGCAGCCCAATCAGCGCGTTGGGGTCCCGGCCATCAAGGCGTTCAAATAGCGTAATACCAAGCCCTTCACTCATAAAACTCCCCGCACACTGTAGCGGTTGCTCGCGCGCCACATAGTTACGAATCTCCTCTTCACTCAGATGGCGGAAATGTACGTCAAACGGCTCACATTCGGTTTGGAGCTGACCGTTGGCGGTATTGTAGAGCGCAAGGCCAGTATAAAAGGTGACAATACTGCCGCGAGCGCTCATTAGCTGAGCCACGGCCCGCTCTTCAGTGTGAGGTTTGCCGATAATTTCACCATTAATCACGCAAACCTGATCTGAGCCAATTATCAGGCTGGAAGGGAACTGATGGGCCAGCGCCTGGGCTTTTGCCTGGGCCAGGCGAGTCACCAGGGCACGGGCGGATTCACCGGCCTGCGGCGTTTCATCTATTTGCGGGGCGGCGCAAATAAAACGCATTCCCAGCTTTTCCAGCAGTTGGCGACGGGCAGGGGAGGTGGAAGCAAGCACCAGGTTTGACATATTTTTTGTTCCAGATATAGCGAATTGATAGCGACCATTTTAAACTGTGCGCCGGTTGTGTGTGAATAATTAGCAAAAGGCTTCCCATGCAGGCCTTTTTCTTTGACTCTGAGACATTACAAAGTTAATATGCGCGCCCTATGCAAAAGGTAAAATTACCCCTGACACTTGACCCGGTTCGCACCGCGCAAAAACGCCTGGATTATCAGGGTATCTTTACCCGCGATCTGGCTAAGCGTGTTGCTGAGTCAGTTGTCAGCGTGGACAGTGATATTGAATGTGAAATGTCATTCGGCATCGATAACCAGCGTCTCGCCGTGATTAACGGAGATGCGCAGGTAACGGTGACGTTGGCTTGTCAGCGTTGCGGACAGCCGTTTTCCCATCAGGTCCACACAACGTATTGTTTTAGTCCGGTTAAAAATGACGACCAGGCTGAGGCACTCCCGGAAGCGTATGAGCCGATCGAGGTTAACGAGTTCGGCGAAATCGATCTGCTGGCGATGGTAGAAGATGAAATCATCATCTCCTTGCCGGTAGTTCCGGTGCATGATTCTGAACACTGTGAAGTGTCCGAGGCGGACATGGTCTTTGGCAAACTACCTGCAGAGGCGGAGAAACCAAACCCATTTGCCGTATTAGCTAATTTAAAGCGTAAGTAATTGAGGAGTAAGGTCCATGGCCGTACAACAGAATAAACCAACCCGTTCCAAACGTGGCATGCGTCGTTCTCATGACGCGCTGACCACTGCCAGCGTGTCTGTAGACAAAACCTCTGGCGAAACCCACCTGCGTCACCATGTAACCGCTGATGGTTACTACCGCGGTCGCAAGGTAATCGCTAAGTAATTGGCGACGCCTTGACACGTCTAACCCTGGCGTTAGATGCCATGGGGGGAGATTTTGGCCCCGCCGTGACAGTGCCTGCAGCTTTGCAGGCACTGGATGCAAATTCGCAACTCAGCCTCCTTCTTGTCGGTGATCCCGACCTCATTACCCCATTACTCGCTAAAGCGGATTTTGAACAACGTTCTCGCCTGCAAATTATTGAGGCTCAGTCCGTTATCGCCAGTGATGCACGCCCGTCCCAGGCTATTCGCGCCAGTCGCGGAAGCTCAATGCGTATTGCCCTTGAGTTAGTAAAAGAAGGGCGGGCAGAGGCCTGTGTCAGCGCCGGTAATACCGGTGCGCTGATGGGGCTTGCGAAGCTGCTGTTGAAACCTATTGATGGTATTGACCGCCCGGCGCTGATGACGGTTCTCCCACATCAGCAGCGCGGAAAAACCGTGGTGCTGGATCTCGGTGCCAATGTTGATAGCAACAGTATGATGTTGGTGCAGTTTGCCATTATGGGTTCGGTAATGGCCGAAGAAGTTCTCGGCATTGTCCATCCGCGGGTTGCTTTACTGAATATCGGTGAAGAAGAGACGAAAGGTCTCGACAGTATCCGCGATGCCTCCGCACTGCTAAAAACCACATCTGAAATTAACTATATCGGCTATCTGGAAGCTAATGAATTACTGACCGGCAAGACCGACGTACTGGTGTGCGATGGATTTGTCGGAAATGTGACATTGAAAACGATGGAAGGTGTAGTCAGGATGTTTCTTTCGCTATTAAAAGGACAAAGCGAAGGGAAAAAGCGGGCATGGTGGCTGAACTTACTTAAGCGCTGGTTACAAAAGCATCTGGCGCGACGATTCAGTCACCTCAACCCCGACCAGTATAATGGCGCCTGTCTGTTAGGATTACGCGGCACGGTGATTAAAAGTCACGGTGCTGCCAATCAGCGAGCATTTACGGTCGCTATTGAACAGGCAGTGCAGGCGGTGCAGCGGCAAATTCCTAGAAGAATCGCCGCTCGCCTCGAATCTGTATTACCCAAGAGTGACTGAGCGTACATGTATACGAAGATTAATGGTACCGGCAGTTATCTGCCCTCCCAGGTGCGTTCCAACGCTGACCTGGAAAAAATGGTGGAAACCACAGACGAATGGATCGTAACCCGTACCGGCATCCGTGAGCGTCGCATTGCGGCTGCGGATGAGTCTGTCGCAACCATGGGCTTTAAGGCCGCTGAACGCGCCATTGAAATGGCGGGTATCGATAAGAGCGATATTGGTCTTATCGTGATGGCGACCACCTCCGCCACCCACGCTTTCCCTTCTGCTGCCTGCCAGGTTCAGCAGATGCTTGAGATTAACGGTTGCCCGGCGTTTGACGTTGCGGCGGCCTGCGCTGGCTTTACTTATGCCCTGAGCATTGCCGATCAGTACGTAAAAAATGGTGCAGTGAAACACGCGCTGGTTATCGGTGCCGATGCGCTGAGCCGTACGCTGGATCCAGAAGATCGCGGCACCATTATTCTCTTTGGCGATGGTGCCGGTGCAGTGCTGCTGAGCGCTTCTGAGGAGCCGGGCATTATCTCGACGCATCTCCACGCCGATGGCCGTTTTGGCGGCCTGCTGACGCTGCCGAACCTCGATCGGGTTAACCCGGAAAGCCCTACCTGGCTCACGATGGCCGGTAACGAAGTCTTTAAGGTCGCGGTGACCGAACTTGCGCATATCGTTGATGAGACGCTGGAAGCAAATAACCTCGACCGTTCTGCGCTCGACTGGCTGGTGCCACACCAGGCCAACCTGCGCATTATCAGTGCCACGGCGCGTAAGCTTGGCATGTCAATGGACAATGTCGTGGTCACTCTTGACCGTCACGGCAATACTTCGGCGGCATCGGTGCCTGCAGCGCTGGATGAAGCGGTGCGGGACGGGCGTATCCAGCGTGGACAGTTGATTCTGCTGGAAGCGTTTGGCGGCGGCTTCACCTGGGGTTCAGCGCTGGTTCGCTTTTGATTAACAGGAAAACTTTCATGACCAAATTTGCATTCGTATTCCCGGGCCAGGGCTCACAGAGCGTCGGCATGCTGGCCGAACTGGCTCAGGCTCATCCGGTTATCGAACAGACCTTTAGCGAGGCTTCCGCAGCGCTGGGTTATGACTTATGGGCGTTGACCCAGCAGGGACCGGCCGAAGAATTAAATAAAACCTGGCAGACTCAGCCAGCGTTGCTGACTGCCTCCGTAGCGCTGTGGCGTTTATGGCAGCAGCAGGGCGGGGCACAGCCAGCAATCCTGGCAGGCCATAGCCTGGGTGAATATTCAGCACTCGTTTGCGCCGGTGTGATCGATTTCGCAGATGCGGTTCGTCTGGTGGAATTGCGCGGCAAACTGATGCAGGATGCCGTCCCGGCGGGTACTGGCGCGATGTCAGCCATCATTGGTCTTGACGATGCGGCCATTGCCAAAGCCTGTGAAGAGTCAGCCCAGGGCCAGGTGGTTTCTCCGGTTAACTTTAACTCTCCGGGTCAGGTGGTTATTGCTGGCCATAAAGAGGCCGTCGAGCGTGCAGGCGAAGCCTGTAAAGCCGCAGGCGCTAAGCGCGCGCTGCCGCTGCCAGTGAGCGTACCGTCTCACTGTGCGCTGATGAAGCCTGCTGCCGATAAACTGGCTGTTGAGCTGAAAAATATCACCTTTAACGCCCCGGCAATCCCTGTCGTCAACAACGTAGACGTCAAGTGTGAAACCGACGGCGATGCGATTCGCGATGCTTTGGTTCGCCAGCTTTATAGCCCGGTTCAGTGGACTAAGAGCGTAGAGTTTATGGCGGCTCAGGGCATTGAGCACCTGTATGAAGTTGGTCCAGGCAAAGTTCTGACCGGTCTGACTAAGCGTATTGTCAGCACCCTGACGGCCTCGGCTATCAACGATCCGGCGGGCCTGGCTGCTGCGCTGGAAAAATAAAAGAGGATGACCATGAATTTTGAAGGAAAGGTAGCGCTGGTTACCGGCGCAAGCCGCGGTATCGGGCGTGCCATCGCCGAGAGCCTGGCGGCTCGCGGTGCGAAAGTTATCGGTACGGCAACCAGTGAAAAAGGTGCCGAAGCTATCAGCGCTTACCTGGGTGACCAGGGTAAAGGCCTGATGCTGAACGTGACCGACCCGGCATCTATTGAATCTGTGCTGGAAAATATTCGTTCGGCATTTGGCGAGGTGGATATTCTGGTTAATAATGCCGGGATTACTCGCGATAACCTGCTGATGCGCATGAAAGACGACGAGTGGAATGACATTCTGGAAACTAACCTGTCATCGGTATTCCGTCTGTCAAAAGCCGTAATGCGCGCTATGATGAAAAAGCGTCATGGGCGAATCATTACCATCGGCTCTGTTGTCGGTACCATGGGTAACGCGGGTCAGGCAAACTACGCTGCGGCGAAAGCGGGTCTGATTGGCTTTAGTAAATCGCTGGCACGTGAAGTTGCGTCCCGCGGTATTACCGTAAACGTTGTTGCTCCGGGTTTCATTGAAACGGACATGACACGTGCGCTGTCAGAAGATCAGCGTGCGGGTATTTTGGCGCAGGTTCCTGCGGGTCGCCTCGGTGACGCAAAAGAAATCGCCAATGCAGTAACATTTTTAGCCTCCGACGAAGCAGGTTACATCACTGGTGAAACCCTGCACGTCAACGGCGGAATGTACATGGTATAAACACTGGCACGGAGGGGTGCCAAAAATGCGGCGGCAAGTGGCGCAATTATAACCGGCGCTTTAGTATATTAAGTGACCGGTCAAAGGGCGACTGTTCTGTAAACCGTGTTTTTCACCCCTCCAGGCACGATTTTATTTGCCTTTAGTGGGCGTCTGCCCGCAAAATAGTACAAAATCGTGGTAAGACCTGCCGGGATTTAGTTGCAACTTTTTCAACATTTTATACACTACGAAAACCATCGCGAAAGCGAGTTTTGATAGGAAATTTAAGAGTATGAGCACTATCGAAGAACGCGTTAAGAAAATCATTGGCGAACAGCTGGGCGTTAAGCAGGAAGAAGTTACCAACAATGCTTCCTTCGTTGAAGACCTGGGCGCTGATTCTCTTGATACCGTTGAGCTGGTAATGGCTCTGGAAGAAGAGTTTGATACTGAGATTCCGGACGAAGAAGCTGAAAAAATCACTACCGTTCAGGCAGCCATTGATTACATCAACGGCCACCAGGCGTAAGTGAGCGTCTCCAGGCGGTCGCCCGACCGCCTGGGTTTTTGTTTTTGTCCTACTCGTGTCAATTTTCCCTCCCTGGAGGACATTCGTGTCTAAGCGTCGTGTAGTTGTGACCGGACTGGGCATGTTGTCTCCTGTCGGCAATACCGTAGAGTCAACCTGGCGTTCTCTTCTTGCCGGTCAGAGCGGCATCGTCCCCATCGACCATTTCGATACTAGCGCCTATGCAACCAAATTTGCTGGCTTAGTAAAGGATTTTAACTGTGAAGAATTTATCTCGCGCAAAGAACAGCGCAAGATGGATGCCTTCATTCAATATGGAATTGTGGCTGGCTGTCAGGCTATGCAGGATTCTGGCCTTGAAGTCACTGAGCAAAATGCATCCCGTATTGGTGCAGCAATTGGTTCAGGGATTGGCGGGCTCGGGCTTATCGAGGAAAACCATACATCACTGATGAATGGCGGTCCGCGTAAAATAAGTCCTTTCTTCGTGCCATCAACAATTGTCAACATGGTCGCAGGCCATCTGACAATTATGTATGGCCTGCGTGGTCCTAGTATCTCCATTGCTACTGCCTGTACTTCTGGCGTGCATAACATCGGTCACGCTGCGCGTATTATCGCGTACAACGACGCCGACGTTATGCTGGCGGGCGGTACCGAGAAGGCAAGTACACCGCTTGGTGTGGGTGGCTTCGGGGCGGCGCGCGCGCTGTCTACCCGTAACGACTCTCCGCAGCAGGCAAGCCGTCCGTGGGATAAAGACCGCGACGGGTTTGTACTCGGCGATGGTGCAGGTATCGTCGTACTCGAAGAGTACGAACATGCGAAAAAGCGTGGTGCTAAAATTTACGCTGAGGTGGTCGGTTTTGGTATGAGCAGCGATGCTTATCACATGACCTCTCCTCCGGCGGAAGGTCAGGGCGCTGCTCTGGCAATGAGCAACGCGCTGCAGGATGCGGGCATTGAACCGGGCCTTATTGGCTACGTCAACGCTCACGGTACCTCGACTGCGGCAGGCGATAAAGCCGAAGCACAGGCCGTTAAAACGGTATTTGGTGCTGACGCTAAGCGTGTCATGGTAAGTTCTACCAAATCTATGACTGGCCATCTGTTGGGCGCGGCCGGTGCCGTTGAGTCGATCTATTCGATTCTGGCGCTGCGCGACCAGGCCGTACCGCCAACCATTAACCTGGATAATCCAGATGAGGGTTGTGATCTGGACTTCGTTCCTCACGAAGCGCGCCAGGTCAGCGGAATGGAATACACTCTGTGTAACTCATTCGGCTTCGGTGGTACTAACGGTTCGCTTATCTTTAAGAAAGTTTGAGCCTGAAGCCCGCTTCGGCGGGCTTTGTTTCAGACGGATTCCCTTGTCCCCGCTTCTTTCTCCTGCTGATATTTCCTTATGTTCCGTTGCAAAGGAGCCATTCATGTATCTTATCAATGGTCAAAACCAGGACTGCCTTGATGTTCGCGACCGCGGCATCCAGTTTGGTGATGGCTGTTTTACTACGGCCCGAATTATCAACGGAGATGTGCGTTTTCTACATGACCACCTCGTGCGGTTACGCCGGGATGCCCGACGGCTGCGAATTACCCCTCCCGATTGGAAACTACTGCAGACGGAAATGATAAGTCTGGCAGCGGGGATTGAGCGCGGGGTTTTGAAAGTGATGCTGACCCGTGGACCAGGTGGACGAGGATACTCTGCCGCTAATTGCCGCCAGACTAGCCGGATATTAAGCCAGGCGCCCTGGCCGGCGCATTATGATGCTTTACGCGCGAGCGGCTTGCGGTTAGTCAGCAGCCCGGTTCGGCTGGGCAGCAATATACAGCTGGCAGGGATCAAACACCTTAACCGACTCGAACAGGTGATGATTCGTATGCACCTTGACCAGACGGAGTGCGACGAGGCGCTGGTGCTTGACAGTGCCGGGATGCTGGTGGAATGCTGTGCGGCCAATTTGCTGTGGCGCAAGGGTACGCAAATATACACACCGGCGCTGCAACATAGCGGTGTAGAAGGCACTATGCGCCGCCATATTTTGCGTCTTCTCCATGCGGCAGGTCGTACGGTGAATGTGGTGCGGGCTAAACCTGAAGAATTGATGCAGGCCGATGAAGTGCTGGCCTGTAATGCGTTAATGCCAGTGTTGGCGGTAAGAGAGATCGACGGTCAGCATTTTGGCGGGCGCGATTTATTTAATTTTCTTTCCCCACGATGTGAGTGACGGATAAAGATGAAAAAGTTAATACGTATCGTCCTTTTTTTGCTGCTGGTTCTTGGGCTGGCCGCGGCGTGGGGCGTGTGGAAGGTTCGCCAGCTGGCGGTGACTCCAATCGCCATTAGCCAGGAAACAATTTTTACCCTCAAACCGGGTACCGGGCGCGCGGTGCTTGGCAGCCAGCTCTATCAGCAGAAACTGATTAACCGGCCGCGCGTGTTCCAGTGGCTGCTGCGTATTGAGCCGGAACTGTCGCACTTTAAAGCGGGGACATATCGCCTGCAGCCGGGCATGACGGTTCATGACATGATGACGCTGCTGGTCAGTGGTAAGGAAGCTCAGTTTCCTATCCGTCTGGTTGAAGGACAACGAGTGAGTGACTGGCTTAAGGAACTGCGTAAAGCCCCTTATATAAAACATACACTGAAAGACGATGAGTATACGACGCTGGCAAAGGCATTGAAGCTGGATGGCCCACAGGCGATTGAAGGCTGGTTCTTCCCGGAAACATGGTCTTATACCGCAGGGACGACCGATATTGCCATTCTTAAGCGTTCTCATGAGCAGATGGTGCGTGCCGTCGAGTCAATCTGGAATAGCCGGGTAGACGGACTGCCTTATAAAGACCAGAATCAGCTGCTGACTATGGCGTCTATCATCGAAAAAGAGACTGCTCTAGCAGATGAGCGTGCCCTGGTAGCTTCAGTATTCGTGAATCGCCTGCGCATCGGTATGCGTTTGCAGACAGACCCGACGGTCATCTACGGCATGGGGGCTGATTATCAGGGTAATATTACCCGCCGTGCGCTGGAAACGCCGACCCCATATAATACCTACGTCATCAGCGGCCTGCCGCCGACGCCGATTGCGGTGCCGGCTATTAGCTCACTGCGAGCCGCGGCTAATCCGGCCAAAACGCCATATCTCTATTTTGTGGCTGATGGTAAAGGTGGCCATACATTCAGTACTAACCTTGAAAACCATAACAAGGCGGTACGTGAATATCTCAAAGTATTGAAGGAAAAAAATGAACGGTAAATTTATCGTGGTCGAGGGACTGGAAGGGGCGGGTAAAACCAGCGCTCAGAATTGCCTGGTAGCCACGCTGAAGCGGCATGGCATCAACGACCTGGTCTTTACCCGGGAACCGGGCGGTACGCCCCTGGCGGAAAAACTCCGCTCGCTGGTTCTGGATGCCCGCAGCGAAGGCGAAGAGGCTGTCACAGATAAAGCCGAAGTTATGATGTTTTACGCCGCCCGGGTACAACTGGTTGATACCGTGATCCTCCCGGCGCTGGCGCGCGGAGCCTGGGTTATCGGCGATCGCCACGATCTTTCCACGCAGGCTTACCAGGGCGGCGGTCGTGGTATTGATACTCAGTTGCTGACCGCATTGCGTACCGCAGTGCTGGGTGATTTTGCACCTGATTTGACTATCTATCTCGATGTAACGCCAGAAGTTGGCCTGCAACGTGCGCGTGCGCGTGGAGCCCTCGATCGTATTGAACAGGAGTCACTGGATTTCTTTAATCGTACCAGGGCACGTTATCTGGAGCTGGCAGCGAGCGATTCGCGGATTAAAATTATCGATGCCACACAGCCGTTAGAAGCGGTTCAGGCAGATATTACGGCGGTTACCGAGCGCTGGTTGCTGGAGCAGGCATAATGCGCTGGTATCCGTGGCTGCGGCCTGCATTTGAGCAACTGCTTAGCCAGTACCAATCCGGGCGCGGGCACCACGCCTTGCTGTTGCATTCACTGCCCGGTATGGGCGGTGAAGCCTTATGTTATGCGTTAAGCCGCTGGTTAATGTGCCAGCATCCCCAGGGCGCAAAAAGTTGCGGTCAGTGCCGTAGCTGTCAGTTGATGCAGGCTGGAACGCACCCTGATTATCTTGAGCTGGCCGTTGAGAAAGGCCGCAGCAGCCTTGGGGTCGATGCGATTCGTCAGCTTAGCGATAAGCTTGCTTCTCACGCTCGCCAGGGCGGTGAGCGAGTGATTTGGATCCCTGATGCAAATCTTTTGACCGAGGCGGCTGCCAACGCACTGCTCAAAACCCTCGAAGAGCCACCTGAAAACTGCTGGTTCTTTCTAGCCACACATGAGCCAGGTCAGTTGCTGCCCACTCTGCGCAGCCGCTGTCTATACTGGCATCTTACTCCTCCTGAACCGGCGTTTGCCGAAGGCTGGCTTGAGCGTGAGTGCCAGGCATCGCTTTTGGATATTCGTACCGCACTGCGCCTTTGTTCCGGTGCTCCGGCAGCGGCACTGGATTTGCTGGATGGAAAAAACTGGCAGCAGCGTCAAATGCTGTGCCAGGCTCTGAATAAGGCACAGGAAAGTAGCGATTTGCTGGCGTTGCGTAGTGAGCTGAATGACGATCGGGCCGTTGAACGCCTGGACTGGCTCAGCGCTCTGCTGCTGGATGCCGTGAAATGGCGGCGCGGGGCGAGTGGCGCTATGGTTAATCTCGACCAGGCACCACTGATTGAAAAGCTGGCTAATCGCCAGTCCGACATGATTTTACATATGATGCTCGGACAAATCCTCACCTGCCGGCAGCAGCTGGTTAGCGTTCCTGGCATTAACCGTGAGCTATTGCTCACCGAGATGCTACTCCGCTGGGAGCGGGCGCTGGAGCCAGGCGTTATTCCAACGCTGCCACATCTATAAGAGAGTAAATATGTTTTTAGTAGATTCTCACTGCCACCTTGACGGGCTGGATTATGAGAAGTTGCATCGCGACGTGGATGATGTACTGGCTAAAGCCGCAGAGCGCGATGTGCGCTTTTGTCTGGCTGTTGCCACCACGCTGCCGGGGTATCGCGCAATGCGCGATTTAGTCGGGGAGCGTCCTAACGTTGCATTTTCCTGCGGTATTCATCCACTTAATCAGGATGAGCCCTACGATGTTGAAGATCTGCGCCGCCTTGCCGCAGAGCCAAACGTTGTAGCGATGGGGGAGACCGGCCTGGACTATTTCTATGCGCCAGAAACTCGCGAGCAGCAGCTGGCCTGTTTCCGCGACCATATTCGCATTGGCCGCGAATTGAACAAACCGGTCATCGTTCATACACGTGATGCCCGCGAAGATACCCTGAACGTGCTGCGAGAAGAGCAGGTGAGCGATTGCGGCGGCGTGTTGCATTGTTTCACTGAGGATAGAGAAACGGCGGGTAAACTGCTGGATATGGGTTTCTATATCTCATTTTCAGGGATTTTGACCTTCCGCACTGCCGATCAGTTACGCGATGCTGCGCGCTACGTGCCGCTCGATCGCTTACTGGTAGAGACCGATTCTCCTTACCTGGCTCCGGTGCCGCATCGCGGTAAAGAGAATCAGCCGGCGCTGACTCGCGATGTGGCCGAATATCTGGCGGTGCTAAAAGGCGTCTCGATCGAAGCCCTGGCAGAAGCGACAACGGCAAATTTTGGCAACTTGTTCCATGTTTCAAAGGACCGGCTGACCCTCGGCTAAAAGATTTATTTTGCAGCTCGTAATAAAGCGGCTTAAGGCTATTCCTTTAGCCGCTTTATTTGTAAGACAATATCCTGTAGTGCCGATTAAGTGGCCAGTTTTGTAAATAATTGAATGACTTTAAGCAGATATCTGACTGGCTGACCTGGGAATTGTGATAGCCGTCAAACAACATTCAGGCCATTTATTTTACTCTTCGTAATAAATAAAAGGCGTCCATTTAAGAGACGCTTTAAGCCTGGCATGCAGGCATGTGTATTCGCCACTCAGGAATACGCACAAAGTAAAAATACTCAGGAGCACATTAGATTATGTTTAAGAACGCGTTTGCTAACCTGCAAAAGGTAGGTAAATCGCTGATGCTGCCAGTATCCGTATTGCCTATCGCAGGTATCCTGCTGGGCGTCGGCTCTGCAAACTTCAGCTGGTTGCCAGAAGTAGTTTCCCATGTAATGGCTGAGGCGGGTGGTTCGGTATTTGCCAACATGCCCCTGATCTTTGCTATCGGCGTGGCTCTCGGTTTTACTAACAACGACGGCGTTTCTGCGCTGGCGTCGGTGGTGGCATACGGCATCATGGTTAAAACCATGGCAGTGGTCGCTCCTCTGGTTCTGCACATGCCGGGCGAAGAGATTGCCGCTAAGCATCTGGCCGATACCGGGGTTCTGGGCGGTATTATTGCCGGTTCTATTGCCGCGTATATGTTTAACCGCTTCTATCGGATCAAACTGCCTGAGTATTTAGGCTTCTTTGCCGGCAAGCGCTTCGTTCCAATTATCTCTGGTCTGACCGCTATTATCTTCGGTGTGGTTCTGGCGTTCATCTGGCCACCGGTTGGCTCTGCTATTCAAACCTTCTCTCAGTGGGCTGCTTATCAGAACCCGGTAGTGGCGTTTGGTATCTACGGCTTCATCGAGCGTTGCCTGGTACCATTCGGCCTGCATCATATCTGGAACGTTCCTTTCCAGATGCAGATTGGTGAGTTCACCAACGCAGCGGGTCAGGTATTCCACGGCGATATCCCTCGTTACATGGCGGGCGACCCGACTGCGGGTAAACTGTCTGGCGGCTTCCTGTTCAAAATGTATGGTCTGCCGGCTGCTGCTATCGCTATCTGGCACTCTGCTAAACCTGAGAACCGCGCTAAAGTTGGCGGTATCATGATCTCCGCCGCGCTGACCGCATTCCTGACCGGGATTACCGAGCCTATCGAGTTCTCCTTCATGTTTGTGGCGCCGATTCTGTATGTAATTCATGCGATTCTGGCAGGCCTTGCGTTCCCAATCTGTATTCTGCTGGGTATGCGTGACGGCACCAGCTTCTCACACGGTCTTATCGACTTTATCGTGCTGAGCGGTAACAGCAGCAAACTGTGGCTGTTCCCAATTATCGGTCTGTGCTATGCCGCGGTTTACTACACTGTGTTCCGCGTGCTGATTAAAGCACTGGATTTGAAAACTCCGGGTCGTGAAGACACCGCAGCAGAAACCAAAGGTGCTGCTACCGGCGAGATGGCTCCGGCTCTGGTATCCGCATTCGGCGGTAAAGAAAACATTACTAACCTTGATGCCTGTATCACTCGTCTGCGTGTCTCTGTAGCCGATGTGGCTAAGGTTGACCAGGCTGGCCTGAAAAAACTGGGTGCGGCAGGGGTTGTGGTGGCAGGTTCTGGTGTCCAGGCTATCTTCGGTACCAAATCTGACAACCTGAAAACCGAGATGGACGAATACATTCGCAATCATTAATTCGTTATCCTGAAATCAGGTAAAAGCCAGTCACTTCGGTGACTGGCTTTTTTTATAGCGGTAAAATGGTGCGCATTAACAACAGGCTTTACCCCAGAGAAGGGCAAAGGGCTATAATATTTGTTTTAAAGCCCAGCACTTAAACGGCTAATTGTATGGTTATGGTTGAAAGCAGAGAGCTAACTCCCTCATACTCCGTGGCACCGCTAAAAGTAAGGATAAAGATAATGGCTGAAGAGACTATTTTTAGTAAAATTATCCGCCGTGAAATTCCGGCTGATATCATCTTTCAGGATGAGCTGGTAACCGCTTTTCGCGATATTGCCCCCCAGGCCCCGACCCATATTCTGGTCATTCCTAACGAAATCATTCCCACCGCTAATGATGCAACGCCTGAACAAGAGCGAACTCTTGGCCATATGATGACCGTAGCGGCTAAAATTGCTGCTCAGGAAGGGATTGCGGAAGACGGCTATCGGCTGATCATTAACTGCAACCGCCACGGTGGGCAGGAAGTTTATCATCTGCATATGCATCTGCTGGGCGGCCGTGCACTGGGGCCTATGTTAACCCACCGGGATGCTTAATATGTTCTGGCGCAAGGGAATGTTTCTGTCGGCGGGTTTGCTCCTGCTGGCCGGATGCAGTTCACCTCCGGTGATCCCCGTCAATTCAAATCAGTCGCTGGTGATGGAAGCAAATCTGCTGGCGGCTGGAATCACGGCAAATGAGCCCACCCTGACCGGCAGCGATGTCGAGGCCGGGGCTCGTGCTGAGCTTTATAATGAGTCAAATCAGTCAGTAATTGTTAAATATCGCTATTACTGGTATGACGGCGAGGGGCTGGAAATGCATCCGCTGGAAAATCCCCGGACTATTACAGTACCGGCGCACGGCGGAGTTAGCGTCTTTTCCAGCCAGCCTTTTGTAGGCGCACGTCAGGTGCGTCTGTATGTTTATCTCTGAGGGGTAATTTGTAATGAGTGGATGGCATCGTTATCTGGTGGTAACCGGAGTGGCGCTGTTTTTGGCAGGGTGTGCGGGACGGCACGCTCCGGCGCCGGTAGATGAGGCGAAGCAGGAGCAACAGAAACCGGCAACCCAGCCGCAGCAACCGCAAACGCCGCCACCGGTAACGGCTCCTGGTACCGTACCTGAAGTTCCGACGGTGCCTGCTCAGCCTGGTCCAATTGAGCATCATGATTCTACTCAGCAGTCTGGTGGCACGCAGGCGGAAGCGCCGAAAGTGCGTCACTACAGCTGGAGTAGTGCTATGGATCCGCTGGTAAGCAAAATGGTTAAGGCCGATGGCGTAAATAACGGTGGGGTTCTGCTGGTAGAGAACATTACAAACCGTACCAACGGCAGCATCCAGACCAGCCAGGCAACCGAAGCTTTACGTAATGCGCTGGCCGGAAGCAAATTTACTCTGGTAGGCGGGCAGCAACTGGCGCAGGCCAAACGTAAACTGGGTCTTTCTCCTAATGATAGCCTCGGCACACGCAGTAAGGCGCTGGGGATTGCTCGTACCGTAGGCGCTGAATATGTTCTGTATAGCACGGCTGCGGGAAGCGCTGCTGCGCCAACCGTTAAAATGCAGCTGCTAACGGTCAAAACGGGTGAAATTGTCTGGTCAGGTAGCGGTGCGGTACAGCAAACCCATTGATAGCTGTTTGCATGCTCTGTTAAATATGACTTTCCCGGCGGCTCAGGCTGCCGGGCTTGTTTCTGCCCTACCGGGGCTGAGCGGCAACAGCTGGCGGATATTTTATCAAGGGCAAAACTGCGTTGTTCGTACGACCAGCGACGATAGTCCTGGGTGTTTATTGCATCGTCATTATCGGGCGCTGCAACGCAAGGCATCGGATACCGGGCCGAACCCGCTGCTTTTAAGACCGGGCTGGATGCTTCATAGCTGGCTGGATGGGGAACAGGCTGCGGTGATTGAATCACAGGCTCTGGCCTCCTTGCTACATAGGGTGCACAGCGGCAGGCTCTTTGGCTGGCGTATCGCATTACTGCCTGCGCTGGAACAGTACTGGCAGGGAGCCGATCCGAGGCGGCGCACCCGGCACTGGCATCGGCAGCTTCAGCAATTACGAAGCGTTGGGGAGCCTCCGGTATTTCGGCTGGCACCGTTGCATATGGATATACATGCGGGGAATTTGATTCAAGGCCCGGCAGGTTTACGGCTCCTGGACTGGGAATATGCCGGCGATGGCGATATTGCCCTTGAGCTGGCATCTTTATCGCTTCCCGCTGAACAAATGGCGGCGCTAAAGGCCCATTACGCCAGGCTTTGTCATACTGATAGCCTGCAACTGAACGCGGCTATAAAGCGCTGGGTTCCCTGGGTTCAAATACTTACGGCTTCCTGGTATGAGCGCCGCTGGCACCAGACCGGAGAGCAACAATTTATTCATCTGGCGGAGGCCGCCTGGCAGCCGCTGCGTTAACAGGTAAAAGAGAGGTAACTGTGGGTCCGGTAATGTTGGATGTGGCAGGTTATGAACTGGATGCAGAAGAGCGTGAGATCCTGGCGCATCCGTTGGTTGGCGGGTTGATTCTGTTTACCCGTAACTATCACGATCCGCAGCAGCTCCGTGAACTGGTGCGCCAAATCCGTAGCGCATCTCGCCAGCGTCTGGTGGTTGCCGTGGATCAGGAAGGTGGCCGGGTACAGCGTTTCCGCGAAGGTTTTACTCGTATTCCAGCTGCACAGTCTTATGCTGAATTACTGGGCGTTGAAGCCGGTATGCGTCAGGCGGCGGAAGCCGGCTGGCTGATGGCGAGTGAAATGATTGCTCAGGATATTGATATCAGCTTTGCACCGGTGCTCGACGTGGGGCACATCAGCGCGGCTATCGGCGAGCGTAGTTTTCATGAGCAGCCAGAGCTGGTGGAAAAAATGGCGGGCAGCTTTATTGACGGTATGCGTAGTGCCGGGATGAAAGTGACCGGTAAACATTTCCCGGGCCATGGGGCAGTGAGCGCCGACTCTCATAAAGAAACGCCGCGTGACCCGCGCGATGCCGCAACTATTCGTCAGCATGATATGAAAGTGTTCAGTAATCTCATCGCTGCAGGAAAACTCGATGCGGTAATGCCTGCTCATGTCATCTATACCCAAATTGACCCGCGTCCGGCCAGTGGCTCTTCTTACTGGCTCAAAGATGTGCTGCGCGGCGAGCTAAACTTCGATGGCGTCATTTTCTCTGATGACCTTTCGATGGAAGGTGCGGCGGTAATGGGGAGTTATGCCGAGCGTGGCCAGGCAGCGCTAGACGCTGGCTGCGATATGATTCTGGTTTGTAATAACCGCGACGGAGCAGTCAGCGTGCTGGATAATCTGCGCCCGGTCAAAGCAGAGCGTGTTGCTCAATTGTATCATAGCGGTAACATTACCCGTGAAGCACTGCTGTCATCAGAACGCTGGCAGCGTGTCAATGCGGAGCTAAGTGCCCTGCACGAGCGCTGGGAAGAGCATAAAGCTCAGGCGTAATCAGGGCGAACAGCCTGAATTTATCTGGTGAGGACGCGATGATAATTTACTTACATGGCTTTGATTCCAACAGCCCCGGAAACCACGAGAAGGTATTACAGCTACAGTTTATCGATCCGGATGTACGGCTGGTAAGTTACAGCACCCGTCATCCAAAGCATGATATGCAGCATCTGCTTAAAGAGGTGGATAAAATGCTGCAGCTGAATGCCGATGAGCGGCCGCTGATTTGTGGGGTAGGGCTGGGGGGATTCTGGGCCGAGCGCATCGGTTTTTTATGCGATATGCGCCAGGTTATCTTCAATCCTAATCTTTATCCTAATGAGAATATGGAAGGAAAGATTGACCGTCCGGAAGAGTATGTCGATATTGCCAGTAAGTGCGTAGACAATTTCCGTGAAAAGAATCGCGACCGCTGCCTGACTATTTTGTCACGACATGATGAAGTGCTGGACAGTAAGCGCAGCGCCGGAGTGCTGCATCATTACTACGAGATAGTTTGGGATGATGCGGAAGGTCATAAATTTAAAAATATCTCGCCACACTTGCAGCGTATCAAAGCGTTTAAGACCCTGGGCTAATTTCAGGACTGACACCAAAGCCGGCTTATAGCCGGTTTTTTTGTACTCTTTTTCTGCCGACTACAAAAACGCCTTCGACCTTACTAACTCATTGATGGGCTTTGTGGATATTTGGTCGTTATTACGGCAACTTTATCTCTGCTTGCGAACAAAATTGATTTGCATCAATTTTGGTATGACCAATGCACCTCGCCATGTTATTCTGAATCAAATTTTTGGTTTCGATTCAGCAACTGTCTGTTAGTGAAAAGTTATTTAAATAACTTGTAGTTAACACTTTGGTCAAATTTTAGGGGGTCTCGTGACTACGCCATTGGAAAAAATCGTTATTGTAGGCGGCGGCGCAGGTGGTCTGGAGCTGGCAACGCAGCTTGGTAACAAGCTAGGGCGCAAACGTAAGGCAAAAATCACGCTGGTAGATCGCAACAGTAGCCACCTGTGGAAACCATTGCTGCATGAAGTGGCAACCGGTTCTCTGGATGAAGGCGTCGATGCGCTTAGCTATCTGGCCCATGCGCGTAACCACCATTTTCAGTTCCAGATGGGCAGCGTTATTGATATCGATAGAGAAGGGAAAACCGTCACGCTGGGCGCATTGCGCGATGCTAAAGGTGAACTCCTGGTTCCTGAACGCCGCCTGGCCTACGATACCCTGGTTATGGCTTTGGGCAGCACATCCAATGATTTTAATACTCCCGGCGTGAAAGAGAACTGTATTTTCCTCGACAGCCCGGATCAGGCTCGTCGTTTCCATCAGGAGATGCTGAATCTGTTTATGCGCCACTCTGCAAATCTGGGCATGAACGGGCGAGTGAACATCGCGATTGTTGGCGGTGGTGCTACCGGCGTTGAACTTTCAGCAGAACTGCACAATGCCGTGCGCCAGCTGCACAGTTATGGTTTTAAAGGTCTTACTAATGAAGCGCTGAATGTAACGCTGGTGGAGGCCGGTGAGCGCATTCTTCCGGCTCTGCCGCCGCGTATTTCCTCCGCAGCCCAGAGCGAGCTGATAAAGCTTGGCGTAAGGGTCATGACCGGAACGATGGTAACCAGCGCAGACGAAGGCGGGTTGCACACCAAAGAAGGCGAGTATATTGCGGCCGATCTCATGGTTTGGGCGGCAGGCATTAAAGCGCCGGACTTTATGAAGGATTTGGCCGGGCTGGAAACTAACCGCATTAACCAGCTGGTGGTGACACCAGAGCTGCAAACTACGCGTGACCCATCTATTTACGCTATTGGCGACTGCGCATCCTGTGCTCGTCCCGAAGGGGGATTTGTGCCACCTCGGGCGCAGGCGGCACACCAGATGGCCAGCTGCGTGCTACACAATATTCTCGCTACCCGTAAGGGCAAAGCGCTTAAGTCTTATCAGTATAAAGATCACGGCTCTTTGGTTTCGCTCTCAAACTACTCTACGGTGGGTAGCCTGATGGGCAATCTGATGCGTGGCTCCATGATGATAGAAGGGCGCATAGCGCGCATGGTCTACATTTCGTTATACCGAATGCATCAGATGGCGTTACACGGCTGGTTTAAAACCGGTCTGATGATGATTGTGGGGCGTATCAACCGGGTTATCCGTCCTCATCTGAAACTGCATTAATCCGTATCAAAAACCACCTCCAGGAGGTGGTTTTGCTTTTATTAGCCGCAATATCTCCCATCGCTAACAGCGTCTAAAAGGCGGGATGCTTCGCGTCATTGTCTTGTAAATACGCATGGGACAACTCTCAAACAACGCTTTTTACATCCCCAGCGAGTTAAATTCATCCTTATTCCGATAGGTATATCTGTTAACAAGTTGCAACATTACGGTGTTGAAACCTGTAGGGAGAGCATCCTGTGAATAAATCTATGATTGCGGGTATTGGTATTGGTGTAGTAGCGGCGCTCAGCGTGGCATCTTTGGCCAGCCTGAATGCATTTAACTCTAAACCTCAGTATGCGCAGGTGGTTTCTGCACTACCAATTAATGAAACCGTTAAAACACCGAAAGAGTCGTGCCGTAATGTTACCGTAACTCATCGTCGGCCGGTTCAGGATGAAAACCGAATCGCCGGTTCCGTTTTGGGGGCGGTGGCTGGTGGGGTTATTGGCCATCAGTTTGGCGGCGGCCGCGGTAAAGACGTGGCGACGATTGCCGGGGCATTAGGCGGTGGTTACGCGGGAAATCAGGTACAGGGCGCGATGCAAGATAACGATACTTACTCGACCACTCAGCGTCGCTGCCATACGGTTTATGAAAAGAGCCAGAAGCTAATTGGTTATGATGTGACTTATCAGATTGAAGGCCGTCAGGGGAAAATCCGTATGGATAGGGACCCTGGCCATCAGATCCCATTAGATAGTAATGGCCAGTTGGTATTGAAGCCCGAAACTCAGCCAGCTTCTGCCTGAATGAGCGCGGGTAGTATCGCAAATGTCGTGTCGATAATACCGCGTAACGTTTCAAAATCAGCGCCTTCCCGGGCGCTGACAGACATCCCCTGAATCACGCAATTAAGCCATAAGGCCAGCTCCGGAATGCGGCATCTCTCGGCTATTTCTCCTCGCTGCTGGCGATCCTTGAGAAAATTTTGTAATGAACGGGCCTGCTGAGCGTGGCGGGTCTTGATGGTATCGGCGATTTCAGAGGACGATGCGGCCAGCGCTGATGAGGTATTTATCATAAAGCAGCCGCTAGGCGTATCCCGGCTGGTAAAGCAGCGTGCCACTTCAATAAAATAAGACTCCAGCACCGTCGCGAACGGTTTATCGTCGCAGTGCAGCTGCGCCTCTTGCTGTGCGGCGAACTGGCAGATGTAACGTTCGAGAACCGCGCGAAACAACCCTTCTTTGTTGTGAAATTCGGCGTATAGCGTCGGTGCTTTGGCTCCAGTGGCTTCCACCAGGTGAGCCATGGATGTGGCTTCGTAACCATGCTGCCAGAACAGGGCCATAGCTTTATCCAGGGCCGCGTCGCGGTTAAAAACCTTAGGGCGACCGCGGCCTTTTCTACCGTTCTCATTACTTTGAGACATGCTGCACTCCTAAAGTTAACTGACGTCCATTATAAAACAATCATTATGACTTACCACTGCCAGGAAACTCTGACATACCTTGCAATAACTTACTGATAAATACTGAAATGTAAAATAAGTTAACGATCATTACTTAAATAAGTTGATCGATCGGTTTTTGATCTATATTATTTAATTATCGAACGTTAAGAAATTAACCGACCCCACATAAAAATCATCTGCAAGGTACATAATATGAAAAACATCGCTATGCTGATCGCCGCTTTAACTCTGGGTTCACTTTCGTTTGCAGCCTCTGCCGCGGTAGAAGTGCAGTCCGCTCCTGCAGACCAGCAGAAAATTGGCACTATTTCTGCGGAAGGTGGCCTGAACCTTAGCTCAGTTGAAAAAAGCCTGGCAGCAAAAGCCGAAGCTATGGGCGCAGAGTCATACCGTATTACGTCAGTGTCAGGCACTAACCGACTGCACGGCACCGCGGTTATCTACAAATAAAGCGGGATAGTTTTTTACGACGCTGAGGGGCCATTTGGCCCCTTTGTCGTATCTGAAAAGAGTGAATTACATTGACTGCGGCGCAGTGAAATCTGGCCTGGCGTGAGAGATATCTACCGGCATGCCGGAACGGTGTTTAACAGCAGCATCGACAATTGAACTATCGCTGGCCGGTGCATTAGTCACTTTCCTGATGGCGTCATTAAACACGATAGGTAGTGTTTGCGGATCGTCGTCGATATTCTTCGACAGCGGCTGATGTATCTCTAACAACTGGCGGCCATCCGGCTCGCTCGATGCTTTAACCGGTGTATTGATGATGGTCACTTTCGTACCGGTCGGAACATTGCTGAACATCCATTTAATGTCGTCATCCCGCAGGCGAATACAGCCAGAGCTTACACGCATACCGATGCCAAAATCTGCGTTAGTCCCGTGCAGCAGATAGACTCCACCATAAGCTGCAAGCCGGATGGCATGGTGGCCCATAGGGTTGTCCGGGCCTGCCGGTACTACTGCTGGCAGAATAATCCCTTTCTCTTTCTTGTAACGGGCGCGAATGTTTGGCGTTGGCGTCCAGGTTGGGTTCGCGCGCTTATCGGCAATTGTAGTCACCATGGTTGGTGTAACGGTTGTGCCGCCAAGTTGACCAATCCCAATAGGATAAATGATGACCTCTTTAGCACCCGGCGGATAATAATACAGCCGCAATTCTGCCAGGTTGATGACAATTCCCTGGCGCGGCACATCGGGCAATAACGCCTGACGTGGGATCGTCAGTATTGAGCCAGGACGCGGGACGTATGGATCAACGCCTGGATTTGCCTGCAAAAGCGCTAAAAAACCAACGTTGTAAGTTTTGGCAATCGCCTCCAGAGAGCCGCCATCGTTAGCGACCTCATGGAAGCTATTTTCGCCCACCAGACGGCTTCCAGCCGGGGGCAGGGGCCAGGTATTGGCAAGAAGAGGTGACGCAATCAGGCTCAAGCCCAGGGCAATACTTTGCAGCCAGGGCTTGAGGGAAAAACCGGGGGAATTCATAGACGGCTCCGGCAGTGATTTAAACTAAAACCGGAATTATGGTCAGCAGGCGTGTAGGGAAATCCTGGCAAAAAGTAATAGAATGTAAATTATTATTTCTGCCAGGATTCTTGTCAGGCGACAGCGTGCTCGGCAAGCTGGGCCATAAACTGACGTACCCAATCCATACGAATTTTGCGCTCTTCCAGATCCTGAATGAACTTCAGACGCGTTGGTCCGTCGAGCCGGAAATGCTGAGGTTGTTTTTGCAGTAATCCGATCAGCCAGCCGGGATCGACGTGGTTCTTCGCGGCAAATTCAATAACGCCGCCTTTATCGTGAGCTTCTATCTTATCAACGCCCAGTTTTTGCGCCTGCTGACGCAGAGCGGCAATATCGAGCAAATTGCGCGCTGCATCCGGCAACAGGCCGAAGCGGTCGATAAGTTCCACCTTGATTTCATCAAGCTCATCCAGGCGTCGGGCGCTGGCGATACGCTTATAGAACGAGAGGCGGGTGTTGACGTCTGGAATAAAATCTTCCGGCAGCAGCGCTGGCATGCGCAGCTCCACCTCCGTTTGCCCGCTGGTTAAATCCTCCAGTGAAGGTTCGCGGCCATCTTTCAGCGCGTCTACGGCGTTTTCCAGCATCTCCATATAGAGTGAGAAACCAATGGTTTCCATCTGCCCGCTCTGATCCTCACCCAGCAACTCACCGGCACCGCGGATCTCCAGGTCGTGGGTTGCGAGAGCAAAACCAGCGCCAAGATCTTCCAGAGAGGCAATTGCTTCCAGGCGCTTCTGGGCATCGGTGGTCATTGCTTTTGGATGCGGCGTCAGTAGCCATGCATAGGCCTGATGGTGGGAACGCCCAACGCGCCCGCGCAGCTGATGGAGCTGGGCCAGACCAAAGTGGTCGGCGCGTTCGATAATGATGGTATTGGCGGTCGGAATATCGATACCGGTTTCGATGATTGTGGTACACACCAGTACGTTAAACCGCTGGTGGTGGAAATCATTCATCACCCGCTCCAGCTCGCGCTCGCGCATTTGCCCGTGGCCGATGGCGATGCGCGCTTCCGGAACCAGTTCTGCAAGCCGTTGAGCGGCTTTTTCAATGTTTTCCACATCATTGTACAGGTAGTAAACCTGCCCGCCGCGCAGCACTTCACGCAGGATAGCTTCGCGAACCACCAGATTATCGTACTCGCGTACGAAGGTTTTCACCGCCAGACGACGCGCCGGAGGCGTGGCAATAATCGACAGATCGCGCATTCCGCTCATTGCCATATTCAGCGTTCGCGGAATCGGAGTCGCGGTTAGGGTGAGGATATCGACATCGGCGCGCATTGCTTTAATACGCTCTTTATGACGAACCCCGAAGCGGTGTTCTTCATCAACAATTAGCAGCCCAAGGTCGCGCCACTTAATCTCGCTTTGCAGCAATTTATGGGTACCAATCAAGATATCGATTTTGCCTTCTGCGGCTTCCTCCAGAATCTTTGTCTGTTCTTTGGCGCTACGGAAGCGAGAAAGCATCTCGATGCGCACTGGCCAGCTGGCGAATCTGTCGCGGAAGTTATCATAATGCTGTTGGGCCAGCAGAGTTGTAGGCACTAATACCGCAACCTGTTTATGGTTTTCGACAGCCAGGAACGCCGCGCGCATAGCAACTTCGGTTTTACCGAAGCCAACGTCGCCGCAAACCAGCCTGTCCATAGCCAGCGGCTGGCACATATCGCTGAGAACAGCGTTGATGGCCTGTGCCTGGTCGGGAGTGGTCTCAAACGGGAAGCTGTCGCAGAAAAGCTGATACTGTTCTTTGTCGTGTCGGAAGGCGAAGCCCGGTTTTGCAGCCCGCTGGGCGTAGATATCCAGCAGCTCGGCGGCAACATCACGTACTTTTTCAGCGGCTTTCTGGCGGGCTTTGCTCCACGCTTCACTGCCTAGTTTATGCAGCGGCGCGTTCTCTTCCGCTCCACCGGCATAGCGGCTGATAAGATGCAGCGAGGAGACTGGTACATACAGTTTGGCGTCGTTGGCATAAGTAAGCATCAGATACTCTGCGGTAACGCCGCCTGCTTCCAGCGTTGTCATGCCCGCGTAACGCCCAACCCCATGCTCGAGGTGTACCACCGGCTGGCCGGGATGCAACTCAGCCAGATTGCGAATAAGAATGTCAGGATTAATAGTTCGTCGACTATCCTGGCGGCGGCGGCTTACTCGTTCGCCCAGCAGGTCGCTTTCGCAGATAAATGCTCGTCCGCGTAGCGTATCGATAAAGCCCCGCTCGCTGGCACCAGGCAATACGCACCGCTGGCCGGGCTTAGCATCATCCAGACGCTGAATACGTACCGGGCGCAGCTTAATCCGGTCAAGCAGTTCGCCCAGCGCTTCGCGGCGGCCTTCACTCTCTACCGAAAAAATGACCGGGCCGCTAAATCCTTCCAGGAAGCGGCGCAGGGCATCAAGCGGTGCCTTCTGTTGGGCCTGAACCGCGATATCAGGCAGCGGTTGGTAGCCCAGGTTTACGTTGGCGGCTTTTTTCGGCAAGGTTTCGGTTTTAAGCTGAACGCGTGGCCATTTTTTTAGCTCGCTGAAAAGCGCATCCGGCTTAAGCCAGAGATCGTCTGGTGGTAATAACGGACGCATTGGGTCGACGCGGCGGTTTTCAAAGCGACCATTAACTTCTTGCCAGAAGCGGTTGGCATTATCTTCCGGATTACCGGTGCTAATTAGCAGGGTATTGGCCGGGAAATAGTTAAACAGCGGCTGGAGCGGGCTCTCAAAAAAGAGCGGCTGCCAATACTCAATGCCCGCTGGCAGCGTCCCTTTGCTGACTTGCTGATAAATATGTTCGGCGTCGCGTTTGACTTCAAAACGATCGCGCCACTGGCTGCGAAACAGCTCAATGGCGGTATTATCGGTCGGGAATTCATGAGCAGGCAGCAGATTGATGGACTCAACTTCTTCTTGTGTCCGCTGGCTGTCAACGTCGAAAATACGCAGGCTGTCGATTTCATCATCAAAGAAATCAATTCGATAGGGATGCTGGCTACCCATTGGATAGAGATCGAGCAGCGCGCCGCGGGTCGCGTATTCACCGTGCTCCATAACCTGATCCACGTGGCGATATCCTGCCTGTTCCAGACCATCGCGGAGCGCATCGCGCGAAAGGCGCTGGCCCTTTTGCATCAGCAGCGCATGGCCATTGAGGAAACTGTGCGGGCAAACTCGCTGCATCAGTGTGCTAACCGCCACAATCAGCACGCCGCGTTGCATGCCGGGCAGGCGATATAGCGTAGACAGCCGCGCCGAAATAATATCCTGATGTGGAGAGAAGCTATCGTAGGGCAACGTTTCCCAGTCCGCGAGGTGGGTGACCAGGCTATCGGTAAACTGACTTATTTCGTCGTGCAGGCGCAGGGCGTTTTGCATATCCGGTGCGATTAATACCACCGGACCGGAGTGACGCTCAGCAATTTCTGCAACTTCCGTGGCGCAGGCGGCCCCGGTCAGTTCGCCCAGTACACGCTGCTCGCCAGCCTTTCCTGGCAGGGTATAACGATATTGTTCAGCCATAAAAACAGTTGGGATCTCTTAGGTTTGCGCCATTGAGGTCAACAAGGCGCGATACTCGCTTCGGTGAGCTAATAATATAGTGTATTAGCCGCTACAAATATTATGCAGGTAAAATCAAATTGTTACGAGCCGAACTCCAAAGCGCTTAGCTATTTATATTCTAGCCGGCAGTGCAATTTGAGCGCTTATCACAGCCCGGCACCGTCAAAATCTACAAAGTACGGCACCGAATATTTTGGGCGAATTGGTTTTCTTTTTCCATAGTATAGCGGCAGCTATGCTGGCAAAAATCCAGTCTGGCAGACGAGTTTTTTAGCGGTAATCAGACTGCCAAATAAACCACCACAACGCGCAGTGCCGGGTCTGCAGGCCGCTGTAAATAAGATTGCATGATATTGTTGGGGTTATTAATTTCGCATACCTTAACACTGTGTACTTCACCTTAAGGAACAGCATCATGTTTAAGCGTCGCACTTTGAAAACGGCTTTAGCGGCGGTTATCTCGCTTTCAGTCATTGCCGCGCCGGTATACGCCAACCCCGGCAATGGAAACGGTGGGGGAAACCGTGGCAATAGCGAAAGCCACGGTAATGGTGGAAATTGGAACCCTGGCAATCAAGGGGATCGCGGTAATCCGAATAACTCGGGCAAACCAGGTGGTCACGGCAATCCTGGCGACTATGGCAGCCATGGGAATTCCGGCAATCACGGTAAACCGGGTAATTCCGGTAATCATCAGGGCGGCAAAGGCAATCCGGGGAAAGGTAATAGTCACGGTGAGCAATGGCAGAACGGTGGTAAACACTCCAAAAACCACAACGGTCGTAAAAATTATGGCAGGCCAGATCATGTAGACCGGGATATTAGCTTCTCACGCGCCCGCGCCATGGCTGTTCATCACGGTTATACCGGCTACCGTAATCTGCCGCCAGGCATTGCGAAAAATCTCGCCCGAGGCAAACCATTACCTCCTGGCATCGCCAAAAAACGGGTGCCTGCTTCAATGCTGAATCAGCTGCCATATTATCCTGGCTATGAGTGGCGGGTCGTGGGACGTGACCTGGTTCTGATAGCGGCAAGCACCGCTATTGTTACCACTATAATTAACGGCGTATTTAACTAAAATCCCAGCTTATCAAAGCCCCGCCATGGCGGGGTTTTTTAGAAATAAGACCAGCGGAAGGGCAGGCAGATAGCTACTACGGGTCATCGCATTCTGAAAAGTGTATCCGGGGGCGAGAGGCATTCTCTACTGATTGAAGGTATCCGCTTGATAATCTGAGGTTTTTAGCCACAGGGAAACATAAAAACACTTTATATTTCATTTACTTGATGGGGTATCGCTTATATACTCCGGTAACATTTTGCCAAAACCGCAAGCATACGGATTTCATGTATCAACCTGTCGCCTTATTTATAGGTCTGCGCTATATGCGCGGCCGCGCAGCGGATCGCTTCGGGCGCTTTGTCTCCTGGCTGTCGACTATTGGCATCACGCTCGGCGTGATGGCGCTGGTCACGGTATTGTCGGTGATGAACGGTTTCGAACGCGAGCTGCAAAACAACATTCTGGGGCTGATGCCGCAGGCCCTGATCACCTCACCCGGCGGTTCGATCAACCCACAGAAACTTCCTTCGTCCAGCCTTAACCTTCAAGGTGTAAGCCGCACTGCGCCGATGACTACCGGAGACGTAGTGCTGCAGAGCGCGGGCGGCGTTGCGGTGGGTGTGATGCTGGGCATCGATCCATCCAAAGCCGATCCGCTCACCCCCTATCTGGTCAATGTGAATCAGAACAAACTGGTCGCCGGGCAATACAACGTTATTCTCGGTGAGCAGCTTGCCAGCCAGCTTGGGGTAAAAACCGGCGATGAGCTGCGTGTGATGGTGCCTTCGGCCAGTCAGTTTACTCCGATGGGACGGGTGCCAAGTCAGCGTCTGTTTAATGTTATCGGTACCTTCGCCGCTAACAGCGAAGTGGATGGTTATCAGATGCTGACCAATATCGATGACGCATCGCGTCTGATGCGTTACCCACTGGGTAATGTTTCCGGCTGGCGGCTGTGGCTGGATAACCCGCTACAGGTTGATAGCCTGAGCCAGCAGAAATTACCGGATGGTACTGTCTGGA
The DNA here is from genome assembly GCA_022846635.1 of Salmonella enterica subsp. enterica serovar Choleraesuis. Classification (GTDB taxonomy): domain Bacteria; phylum Pseudomonadota; class Gammaproteobacteria; order Enterobacterales; family Enterobacteriaceae. Next base: position 2,526,753 of record AP025685.1, on the reverse strand, counting down.
AGGACTGGCGCGAGCGTAAGGGCGAGCTGTTCCAGGCCGTTCGCATGGAAAAGAATATGATGGGATTGCTGCTAAGCCTTATCGTGGCGGTCGCGGCTTTCAATATCATCACTTCGCTTGGACTCATGGTGATGGAAAAGCAGGGTGAGGTTGCCATCCTGCAAACTCAGGGCCTGACCCGCCGCCAGATCATGGCGGTCTTTATGGTGCAGGGTGCTAGCGCCGGTATTATCGGCGCGCTATTGGGCGCCGCTCTTGGCGTGCTTCTTGCCAGCCAGCTTAATAATTTAATGCCGGTGATTGGCGCACTGCTGGATGGCGCCGCGCTGCCGGTTAGCATCGAGCCGCTTCAGGTGCTGACCATTGTCATCGTAGCGATGGCTATCGCATTATTATCAACGCTTTATCCTTCATGGCGCGCTGCCGCCACTCAACCCGCTGAGGCTTTACGTTATGAGTAATTCGGTTCTGTTACAGTGCGACAACCTGTGCAAGCGTTATCAGGAAGGCAAGGTACAAACCGACGTCCTGCATAACGTCAGTTTTAAGATAAATAGCGGCGAGATGCTGGCGATTGTCGGCAGTTCCGGCTCGGGTAAAAGTACTTTGCTTCATCTGTTGGGCGGGCTTGATACGCCAACCTCGGGAGATGTCATTTTTAACGGTCAGCCGATGAGCAAGTTATCTTCGGCGGCCAAAGCCGATTTGCGTAACCGTGAGCTTGGATTTATCTACCAGTTCCACCACCTGCTGCCGGATTTTACCGCGCTGGAAAACGTGGCAATGCCACTGCTTATTGGCAAGCATAAACCCGCGGAAATTGACGCTCGTGCCCGCGAAATGCTGGCGGCAGTGGGTCTGGAACATCGTGCCGGGCACCGGCCTTCCGAGCTTTCCGGCGGTGAGCGTCAACGTGTGGCAATTGCCCGTGCTCTGGTAAATCGTCCGCGTCTGGTGCTGGCTGATGAGCCGACCGGTAACCTGGACGCCCGTAATGCTGACAGTATTTTTGCTTTACTTGGCGAGCTGAACCAGAAGCAGGGTACCGCGTTTTTAGTGGTCACTCATGATTTGCAGCTGGCGGCGCGCATGAACCAACAGCTGGAAATGCGCGATGGTCGTCTGACCGGTGAACTGACCCTGATGGGGGCGGACTGATGAGTTCTCCGCTATCACTGCTTATCGGATTACGTTTTAGCCGCGGCCGTCGGCGCAGCGGCATGGTATCGCTGATTTCGATTATCTCTACCGTAGGTATTGCGCTGGGAGTCGCGGTGCTCATTATCGGTTTGAGTGCGATGAATGGTTTCGAGCGCGAGCTGAATAATCGCATTCTGGCCGTGGTGCCACACGGGGAGATTGAACCGGTGAAACAGCCGTTTGACGACTGGTCTCAGGTTCAGCAGCGTATTGAAGGTGTTAAGGGGATTGTTGCCGCCGCACCCTATATCTCCTTTACCGGATTGATTGAAAGCGGTGCCAACCTGAGAGCTATACAGGTCAAAGGCGTCGATCCCGAACAGGAAAAACATCTCAGCGCGCTGCCGCAGTTTGTGCGTGATAACGCCTGGGCGGGCTTTAAAGCCGGGCAGCAGCAGATAATCCTGGGGCAGGGGGTTGCCGATGCTTTGCATGTGAAGCAGGGCAGCTGGATAACCATCATGATCCCTAATGCCGACGAAGGGCATAAGCTGTCGCAACCAAAGCGTATTCGTCTGCAGGTAGCCGGTATTCTGGCGTTAAGCGGCCAGCTTGACCATAGTTTCGCCATGATACCGCTCAGCGATGCTCAGCAATATATGGATATGGGGACTAGCGTTACCGGTATCGCTATCAAAGTAGCTGATGTATTTAACGCCCAGCAATTGGTGCACGACGCCGGCATGGTGACTAACAGCTATGTGTACGTGAAAAGCTGGATCGGTACTTATGGCTATATGTACCGCGATATTCAGATGATCCGCGCCATTATGTACCTGGCGATGGTGCTGGTGATTGGCGTGGCCTGCTTTAACATCGTCTCCACGCTGGTGATGGCGGTTAAAGATAAAAGCAGCGACATTGCCGTGCTGCGTACGCTGGGGGCAAAAGACGGACTGATTCGCGCAATTTTCGTCTGGTACGGTCTGCTGGCAGGCCTTTTAGGCAGCGTGGCCGGTGCAGTTATCGGTACCATCGTGTCTTTGCAACTGACGCCGGTGATGCGCGGTATCGAACGGCTGACCGGGCATCATTTCCTATCGGGCGATATCTACTTTATCGATTTCTTGCCGTCTGAACTGCATTGGCTGGATGTGTTCTACGTTCTGTCCACCGCGTTGATCCTGAGCCTGCTGGCCAGCTGGTATCCGGCTCGTCGCGCTAGCAATATTGACCCGGCACGCGTGCTGAGCGGGCAGTAAGCGGGGGCGAGATGTATTACGGATTCGATATTGGCGGCACCAAAATGGCGCTGGGAGTGTATGACGACCAGCGCCGTCTGCAATGGCAGACCCGGGTTGCTACTCCGCATGAAAGTTACCCGGCGTTTCTGGAGGCAATCGAAGCGCTGGTGGCTGAGGCTGACGGGCGGTTTGGCTGCGCGGGTAGTGTCGGTATTGGTATCCCAGGCATTCCGGAAACGGCGAATGGCGTACTCTATGCTTCGAATCTTCCGGCGGCCAGTGGTCATGCGCTGCGCGTTGATTTAAGCGAGCGACTGGGCCGTGAAGTGCGCATTGATAATGATGCGAACTGCTTCGCGCTGTCTGAAGCCTGGGATGATGAATTCCAGCGGTATCCGGTAGTGCTGGGGCTGATTCTGGGCACCGGCGTCGGCGGGGGCATCATTATTAACGGCCAGCCTCTCTCCGGGCGCAACTTTATGGCCGGTGAATTTGGCCATATGCGCCTGCCGGTAGATGCGTTGTCCGTTTCTGAGCAACCTTTGCCTCTGCGCTCCTGCGGTTGCGGTAAAAACGGCTGTATTGAAAGCTATCTGTCGGGCGGCGGTTTTGCATGGCTATACCAGCACTATTATGGTGGCGAGTTGGATGCGCCGCAGATTATCGCCGCTTATTATCGCGGCGATCGCCAGGCAAAAAGCCACGTTGAGCGCTATCTTGATTTGCTGGCGGCCTGCGTAGGCAGCATTGTCACGGCCATTGATCCACATCTGATTGTTCTCGGGGGCGGTTTATCTCAGTTTGCGCTGCTGGCCCAGGCTCTGCCTGAACGGCTAAAACGCTATCTGCTCCCGGTTGCCACGCCTCCTCGCGTCGAGCCTGCCCGTCACGGTGAGGCTGGGGGTATGCGAGGGGCGGCATTTTTGCATTTGCGCGCCAGCTAACAGGAGAGTTTATGCAATCGCGTCGCTTACACCGCCTGAGCCATTTTCGTCGCACTAAACGGCGGCGGCATGAACGGTTGCGCCAGCGCATCTTTTTCCGGGACAGGGGAGACAGACAACCTATGGATAAACCTTACGTTGTAGTACTAACCGGGGCAGGGATCTCGGCAGAGTCCGGCATTCGCACGTTTCGCGCGGCCGATGGGTTATGGGAAGAGCATCGGGTAGAGGATGTCGCGACGCCTGAAGGCTTTGCCCGCGACCAACAGCTGGTGCAAAACTTCTACAATCAGCGCCGCCGTCAGTTACAGGAAGTGCAGCCTAACGCCGCACATCAGGCGCTGGCAAAACTGGAAGCGGCGCTTGGCGATCGTTTCACTCTCATTACTCAGAATATTGATAATCTGCATGAGCGAGCCGGCAGCCATCAGGTCATTCATATGCACGGCGAGCTACTGAAAATGCGGTGCTCTAACAGCGGGCAGATCGTTGACTGGACCGGCGATGCGGCCGTTGGTGAACGCTGCCATTGCTGTCAGTTTCCGGCGTTGCTGCGTCCGCATATTGTATGGTTTGGTGAAATGCCGCTGTATATGGATAACATCTACCAGGCCCTGGCCCAGGCGGACGTTTTCGTGGCGATAGGGACTTCTGGCAATGTTTACCCGGCGGCGGGCTTTGTGCACGAAGCGCGTCTTCAGGGGGCGCATACCGTGGAGCTCAATCTGGAACCCAGCCTGGTGAAAAATGAATTTGCCGAGCATCAGTACGGAAAAGCCACGGAAGTGGTGCCAGAGTGGGTAGACGGCTTGCTGGCAACGCTGAATTAAGCCTGAAAAGAGAAGGCGCTGCCGGGGCCTGCCGGCAGCGCACGCGGATTAGCTACCCGCTTTAAGTTTCTGGAATAGCGACTCATACAGGCGGCTGGCGTCGCCGACATCATTCTGCCACTCACCTTTTTTCATCACCGCATCATCCGGATACAGCGTCTTATCGTTGGCAACTTCTTTGCTCAGCATCTTACGTGCTGCCAGGTTTGGGGTTGGATAGCCAATAGTTTCCGCGACTTCTTTTGCGACATCAGGGCGCAGCAGGAAGTTAATTAGCTTCAGCGCACCGTCGACGTTTTTAGCATTAGCCGGAATGGCCAGACTATCCATCCAGAAAATACCGCCTTCTTTCGGCCAGATGAGGTCAACAGGCGTCCCGGCCTGGCGCGCCACATAGGCCGAACCATTCCAGATCATCCCTAAGTTCACTTCCCCTTCCATATACGGGTTGGCCGGGTTATCAGAGTTAAAGGCCGCAACGTTTGGCATCAGCTTACGCAGCTCCTGATACGCGGCTTCAATCTGCTTCGGATCGGTAGTGTTCGCGGAGTAGCCCAGCTTACGCAGGGCAATCTGAAACACTTCACGCGCATCATCGGTCAGCAACAGGCTGCCTTTATATTCAGGTTTCCACAGATCGGCCCAGCTGGTAACACTTGCCGGATCCACTACATCGCTGTTGATCCCTATTGCCGTGGCGCCCCAGATATAGGGAACGGAGTAGTCATTATTAGGATCGAACGGCTTATTGAGCATGTTTGGATCGAGATTATGGAAGTTGCTCAGCTTGCTATGGTCGATCTTTTGCAGCATCCCCTCGTTACGCATTTTTGCTACGTAATAGGTCGATGGCACCACCAGATCGTATGCGCCTTCTTTATAGGTTTTGAGCTTGGCATACATGGTTTCATTCGATTCATAGGTCGAGTAGATAACTTTAATGCCGGTCTCTTTAGTAAACTGTTCGAGCAGGCCCGGCGGCACATACTCGGTCCAGTTGTAAAAATAGAGCGTTTTGCCGTCATTGGCGTGGGCGGCACTGAGGCCTGCAGCCAGAACGCCTGCCGCAAGCAGGCAGCGTGACCATGGTTTCATATAATGTCCCCCTCCAGTAAGCCTGAAAGCTCAGGCCGTTAAGTTAACAACCATTAAGCCTTATTGGACAGACTTCCGGTTTTATCGCGCAGAATAAGCTGGCTGGCGACCACCAGTACCAGCGATAGCAGTAATAAAATGGTGGCCAGAGCATTCACCTCTGGCGATACGCCAACCTTAACCATCGAGTAGATTTTTAGCGGCAAAATTTCGTAACCAGGCCCGGTCACAAACGACGATACCACTACGTCATCCATCGACAGGGTAAAGCTTAGAAGCCACCCGGCGGCAACCGCAGGCATTGCCAGCGGCAGGATAATTTTGCGCAGAATAACCAGCTCGCTGGCACCCAGATCGCGGGCCGCTTCCAGCATCCGCACATCGAACCCTTTCAGGCGTGAATAAACGGTCACCACCACAAACGGCAGACAGAAGGTGATATGCGAAAAAAGTAGCGACCAGAAGCCCAGCGAGACGCCCAGCAGCATAAACAGCACCAGCAGCGAGATAGCCATTACGATATCGGGCGACATCATCACCACAAACAGCATTCCGCTAACAAACGGCTTGCCGCGGAACCGATATCGAAACAGCGCGACGGCGGTCAGCGATCCGATAAGCGTGGCGAAGCTTGCGGAAAATACCGCCATCGTCAGCGAGTGCTGAGCGGCCTGGAGCAGGCTGTCGTTATTAACCAGCAGGCCATACCATTTCGTGGTAAAGCCCTGCCAGTTGATACCAAAACGCGACTGGTTAAAGGAGTTGATTATCAGAATGATTATCGGGATATACAGATAAGCATAAATGGCGGACATAAAGCCGCCGCGCAGAATGCGGCCCATTATTCCAGCTCCACTTTTTTGTTGAGCAGACGCGCGGCGCGCCAGTAAACCACCAGCAGCAGCCCCATAACCAGTGTCAGCGTAATGCTGGTTGCTGCCCCAAATGGCCAGTCGCGTATATTCAGGAACTGGCTCTTAATCACGTTACCAATAAGCAGGTTACGCGCGCCGCCCATTAGGTCAGAGACGTAGAACAGCCCCATCGCTGGGAGCATCACCAGCAGACAGCCGGCAATAATACCCGGCATGGTTAGCGGCAGGATAATGCGCCAAAAGGTTTGGAACTTACCGGCACCTAAATCCCGCGCGGCTTCTAGCAGCGGTTTATCCAGTTTTTCAATGCTGGAATAGAGCGGCATCACCATAAATGGCAGCAGAATATAGACCAGGCCGATAATCACCGCCCCGGAGGTATACATAATGCGAATTGGAGTGTCTATTACACCCAGCCACAGCAAGAACTCATTGAGATAGCCGCGGGTGCTAAGAAATATTTTCAGGCCGTAGATGCGAATCAGCGAGTTGGTCCAGAATGGAACAATCAGCAGGAATAACATCAGTGGCCGCACTTTTTTCGGCAGACGCGCCAGGAACCAGGCGAAGGGATAGCCAAGGATCAGACACGCAAGGGTTGCCTGTAACGCCATCGCCAGCGAGTGGACCAACACATCAAAATAGAGTGGGTCGAACAGCCGACGATAGTTATCCCAGGTGAACACCAGGCTTACGAAGTTTGCGTCATCGCGAGTTAAAAAGCTGGTGCCGATTATCATCAGATTAGGCAGGAAGACAAAAATGACCAGCCAGCCGACAATAGTTGCGATAACGACGTTCTGGAATTTATGCGACTGCTTCATCGGCCAGCACCACCTCCCAGCTTTCAACCCAGGTTACCGCCATTTTCTGATCAAGCGAGTGGTCGAAGTCGGGATCGTCTTCGTTAAAGAATTCGCTGACCAGCACCATTTTGCCGTTTTCCAGCTCGACGTTGGACTCCAGCGTCATTCCTTTGTAGTTACGTTCGCGAACATAGCCAATAAGCCCCTCGGCCTGGTGGCTGTCGTTGATTTCCTCTACCCGCAGATCTTCCGGGCGCAGTAATACCTTCAGACTCTGACCTGGCGTTACGGCAAACGGAACTTCGATATGGCATTCGCGTCCTTCAACGATGGCCAGTACCCGGCGCTCATCGCTACGTTCGATAACCTTCGCATCGAAAATATTGATTTCGCCAATAAAGCTGGCGACAAACAGGTTTTTGGGTTCTTCGTAGATTTCACGCGGCGTGCCGTCTTGCTCGATGCGACCATCGCGCATGACCACAATACGATCCGACATGGTCAGCGCTTCTTCCTGATCGTGGGTGACGAACACAAAAGTAATGCCGAGCTTACGTTGCAGGGCCTTCAGTTCGTTTTGCATTTGTTTGCGCAGCTTGTAATCCAGCGCTGAGAGAGACTCATCAAGCAGCAACAAACGCGGGCGGTTAACTACGGCACGGGCGATAGCCACACGCTGCTGCTGGCCGCCGGAGAGCTGGTGAGGTTTACGCTGGGCAAACTCGTCAAGCTGCACCATACGCAGCACATCCATCACTCGCGGAGTTATTTCAGCTGCCGGCGTTTTCTGCATCCGCAGGCCAAAAGCGACGTTTTCGAATACCGTCATGTGCGGGAATAACGCATAGCTTTGGAACACGGTATTGACGTGGCGCTGCTCGGCGGGAACGGAGGTAATATCCTGACCTTCAAGCGTGATTGTGCCGCAGTCTACATTTTCAAGACCGGCTATAAGCCTGAGTACCGTAGTTTTACCGCAACCGGAAGGGCCTAACAGCGTGAGGAACTCGCCGTTATTAATTGTCAGGGAGAAGTTGTCGATGACGGTTTTGTCATCAAACCCTTTGCTGATATCTGACAGTGTCACCAGAGGAGAAAGCGAACGTGCCTGTGTGTTCAATTGTTTACTCAGTCCCTAAATAGACGCATCTAAAATAGTCTTGATGCGGGGTATGTGGTTGACCACCTTGAATTGGGTACATAATTAAGGCCTGGCATTCTACGGCAAACCGCTCTTATCGCCAATGGCCGGGGGCATACTCTCTGCAGATTCTCACTAAATTTGCCTGCGTTTAATCAATGTCCGGCAAACAAAAGCTAATCTGTTAATGGTTATCGACGTCGCCTGCGGGCAAAAGTGACCTGGAACAATATTTAATATTACGCACTTGCTGATAATTAGACTGAATCTAAGGGGTGGCGTTTAATGGATAATTTACTCGATCGTTTTTTGCACTACGTTTCTTTTGATACCCAGTCAAAACCTGGCGTCAGACAGGTTCCCAGCACCGACGGCCAGTGGAATTTGCTCAATACGTTAAAAGCCGAGCTTGAAGAGCTGGGGCTGGTTAACGTTACCCTGTCTGCTCACGGCACGCTAACGGCAACCTTGCCTTCGAATGTTGACTATAAGGTGCCGGCTATTGGTTTTATCTCCCATGTGGACACTGCGCCTGACTATAGCGGTAAGAACGTCAACCCGCAGATTGTTGAAAACTACCGCGGTGGCGATATTGCTTTAGGTATGGGGGATGAGGTGTTGTCACCGGTCATGTTCCCGGTACTGCATCAGCTGCTGGGCCAGACACTGATTACTACCGATGGTAAAACGTTGCTGGGGGCTGATGATAAAGCCGGGGTCGCGGAAATTATGACGGCGCTGTCGCGGTTAAAAAACGGGAATACGCCGCACGGCGATATTCGCGTGGCCTTTACCCCCGATGAGGAAGTTGGTAATGGTGCTCGTTACTTCGATGTTCCGGCCTTTGATGCCCGCTGGGCTTATACCGTGGACGGCGGCGGGGTCGGGGAGCTGGAGTATGAAAACTTCAACGCCGCGTCAGTGACGATTAAAATTGTCGGTAACAATGTTCATCCGGGCTCAGCAAAGGGCGTAATGGTTAATGCGCTGAGCCTGGCAAACCGGATCCAGGCTGCTCTACCGGCGGATGAAACGCCAGAAGCCACCGAGGGTTATGAAGGCTTTTTCCATTTGCATAGCATGAAGGGCACCGTCGAACGCGCCGAGATGAATTACATCATTCGCGATTTCGATAAAACTCAGTTTGAAGCGCGTAAACGCCAGATTATGGATATCGCCAAAAAAGTGGGTAAAGGGCTGCACCCGGACTGCTATATCGAACTGACCATTGATGACAGCTACTACAATATGCGCGAGCAGGTAATGGCTCACCCGCAGATTATAGAGCTGGCGCGCCAGGCGATGCTGGACTGCAATATTGAGCCGCAGATGAAACCAATTCGCGGCGGTACCGACGGGGCGCAGCTATCGTTTATGGGCCTGCCATGCCCGAACCTGTTCACCGGTGGCTATAACTACCACGGTAAACATGAATTTGTGACTCTGGAAGGTATGGAGAAGGCGGTGAGTGTCATTATGCGAATTGCTGAACTCACAGCGGCCAGCGCTAAGGCGTGATAGCCATTAGCATTAAGCTCACAGCCTCCCGGTGAGGTAGTTTAAGAGTTACTGGAAAAAAGGGCGCTACTGAGCGCCCTTTTTGCGGTGGGTATTTAGCTAATCACCGTGAGTTAATCAGCGAAATACCAGTAACCGCAGTTCACCAACCCGGCCAGCATCGCCAGGAAAGTAGGGTCTTCCAGCGCTTCGCCAAGGTTGTCGGCGCTAAGCTGCAGATTATCTGCCAGAGCATTCAATCCGGCGCGCTGAGCGCTGACAACCTGCTCGCCGTTGATATAAATTTCGCCCTTGATACGCAACACCCGCAGTCCACCCAGCCGCACCAGTTTGTCGCCATGATGCAGAGCATCGTATATTTCGTCCGGCTGATAAGACGGCTCCGGCGGTGCCAGATCTAACTCATGGCGCGACTGAGAAAGAAATTCGCCAATCCACTGATTGAAATGATTTTCATCATTTATCAGATCCGTCATCATTCGTTGCAGAGCCTGAACCTCTTCGTCCGTTACATCGGCGGAGTGGGGGCGACGAACCAGCTCGGGATCGGCGTAATATTTATTGCCCACTTCATGTTGCAGGACATAATCGGCGAAACCGCTGATAAGTTCGCGGCCATTAGGTGAGCGCAGGCCGACCGAATAATTCAGCGCATTTTCCAGCGCATAGCCTTCGTGAGGAAAACCTGGCGGGATATAGAGAATATCACCTGGCTCCAGCTCTTCATCGATAATGGCAGAGAAAGGTTCCACCTGTAATAGATCTGGATGCGGGCAATGCTGTTTCATCGGAGCCTTTTCTCCCACCCGCCAGCGCCGCCGTCCTGTTCCCTGAATGATAAATACATCGTACTGATCGAGATGCGGGCCGACGCCACCGCCTGGTACGGAGAAGGAGATCATTAAATCGTCCAGGCGCCAGTCAGGCAGCACCTGGAATGGGCGCATCAGCGCTGCGGCAGGCTCGTGCCAGTGGTTTACCGCCTGAACCAGTAATGACCAGTTGTTTTCACCCAGGTGATCGAAACTTTCGAACGGACCGTGGCTGACCTGCCAGCTGTCTTCTTCACGGCTTACCAGGCGCGAGTCCACCTCACTTTCCATTGCCAGACCCGCCAGTTCATCGGGGGAGATGGGGTCGATAAAATCCTTTAGGCCGCGTTTGAGTACCACCGGGCGTTTCTGCCAGTAGCGCTCCAGAAAGTCGGCCCAGTTCAAATCGAGTTGATATTCCATATTGTTATCCGCCTGCTTATGACCTGTGACGGATTATAACGGATGCCCGCACAAGCGCGGGCAGGTTTTAAAGATTTTTTAACGCAGGAGGTTCGGCTCCAGGCCGCTGGTGGCCGAAGATAACCTCCATGCGTGCGCCCCCGAGCGGGCTATCAGTGGTGATTATCTGGCCGTCATACTGATCGACCACATCGCGGGCAACCGACAGCCCAATCCCCTGGCCTGGACGCAGGGTATCGGCACGTTTACCGCGGTCGAAAACTTCCTGACGGCGAACAGCCGGAATACCAGGCCCATCATCGTCAACGATAAGGTGTAATGTCTGATCGTTCTGACGGGCGGTTATCTCTACAAACTCGAGGCAGTATTTACAGGCGTTATCGATAATATTGCCCATCACTTCCATAAAATCGTTTTTATCGCCCACAAACACAATTTCAGGAGAGATGTCGAGAGCGATGGAGACCCCTTTACGCTGATAAACCTTGTTGAGTGCCGAGGTGAGGCTATCGAGAAGTGATGCGACGGGATGGACTTCACGACTAAGTAGCGCATTGCCTCCGCGCATACTGGCACGATGCAGATAGTAGCCTATCTGCTGGGAAATACGGCTTATCTGCTCCAGCATGACCGGCTCCGCCTGCTGCACGTCCATTTTTTCGGTACGCAGCGAGCGCAGGGTACTTTGCAGCACCGCCAGCGGCGTCTTCAGGCTGTGGGTCAGGTCGGTAAGGGTAGTCCGATACTTTTCGTAGCGCTCACGCTCAGTTTTCAGCAACCGGTTAAGGTTAGTGACCAGGCTGGTTAACTCTCGGGTTGTTTCCGGGTTAAGGGTTTCCCGATCGTGCTTTTCCAGCTCATGGACTTCGCGTGATAGCGCTTCAATTGGCCTCAGGCTCCACCAGGCAGCCAGCCACAGCAGCGGAACGACCAGCAGCAGGTTGGCAATCAGTACGTAGATAAACCAGTCCCATACCACATACGAGTGCTTAAGCTCCATTGGAATGGAGTCGATAACGACGATGGTCAGCGCCGGCATACGGGAAGAAGCCGGGTAACGGTTAACCGCTATCGAGTGGGTGAGATCGTCATCATCGTCGTCGTCACCATCCTGAAACTCGCGTAACTGGCGCTGTAATGCCGGATCGTCACCCAGCAGAGCGCTGGTGGTGGTATAGCTGGCATCCAGCTCCTGGAAGCCATTGCTATGCAGCCACTCAGGCTTTATCTGTTTTACAACCGTCGAAATATCGCGCTGGGCCCATAGCAGGCGATCGTGCTGATCGTAGATAAGAGTAATGGTCGGGGTTTGCAGATCGAGGCTATCGGGAACCTCGACCTTAAGCTGGTTATCTTCCCAGCGGGCCAGAGAATAGAATAGATTACTTTCACCGCGCAGCAGGCGGAAGGTGGTCTTATCGAAGCTGATGCTATAGCCCACCAGCGCCACAACGCCGTAGGCGAGAGACAGCACCATAACGACAACGGCGGTGGCGACCAGAAAGCGCACCCGCAAAGAGAGCGGGAGCAGCCGGCGTTTCCGTTGACTCATGAGTGCATGTCGAAGCGGTAGCCCTGACCGCGCACGGTGGTGATGACTTCCTCTGGATATTCACTCTGAATTTTTTTACGCAGACGGCCCATCAATACATCGATAGTGTGGCTTTCACGAAGCTCGGCATCAGGGTAAAGCTGGAGCATCAGCGCATCTTTGCTTACCACTTTTCCAGCATTGCGGATTAGGGTTTCGATAATGGTGTATTCGAAAGCTGTCAGACGAATAAGGTTTTCATTAACAACCAGTTCGCGGCGCGACAGATCGATTTTAAACGGCGGCATTGAGATAACCTGGGAAGCCAGACCGCTATTGCGGCGCAGTAACGCCTGCATACGGGCGACAACCTCTTCCAGATGGAAAGGTTTAGTGACGTAGTCATCGGCACCGGCGCCCAGAACTTCTACTTTATCCTGCCATCCTTCGCGAGCGGTAAGTACCAGAACCGGGACGGTAACATCATGATTACGCCAGCGGCGGATAAGCGACATGCCGTCTTCATCCGGCAGGCCGAGATCGACGATAGCGATATCCGGCAGATGTTCATTCAGAAAGTAGTCCGCCTCTTTGGCATCTTCGGCAGCATCTACCTGGTGACCCAGTTCACGCAGCTGAACTTTCAGGTGATGGCGCAGCAGGGCGTTATCTTCGACAACCAGAACGCGCATATTATTTTCCTCACAGAGAGTGGGATGATGATTTTATACCTAAACACCGCTCTGTGGCAGCGCTAAGCCAACTGGCGATTATTATCGATCTTAGGGTGTAAACATGGGCTAAACAATACGTTGTCGCCAGGAAATGCCAGGAAATGATTGAAAAGCGCAGCGCCACCAGGGATGACGCTGCGTTATTGCGGTATTACTTGAGGTCGTCTACCAGGGCGGTTGCACGGCCTAAATAGTTTGCCGGAGTCATTGCTTTAAGGCGGGTTTTTTCGTGTTCTGGGATTTCCAGACCATCGATAAAGCGCTGCATACCTTCCGCATCAACGCGTTTGCCGCGGGTCAGCTCTTTCAACTTCTCATACGGTTTTTCAATGCCATAGCGACGCATTACGGTCTGTACTGGTTCTGCCAGCACTTCCCAGTTTTTATCCAGCTCTTCTTCCAGATGCGCCTGGTTCAGCTCCAGCTTACTAACGCCTTTAAGAGTGGATTGATAGGCAATCAGCGCGTAACCGATGCCGACGCCGAGGTTACGCAGCACGGTAGAATCTGTGAGGTCACGCTGCCAGCGGGAAACCGGCAGTTTGGACGCCAGGTGTTGCAGCAGGGCATTAGACAGGCCCAGATTACCTTCGGAGTTTTCGAAATCGATAGGGTTGACTTTATGCGGCATAGTCGAGGAGCCAATTTCCCCGGCGATAGTTTTCTGCTTAAAGTGATTAAGCGCGATATAGCCCCACACGTCGCGATCGAAATCGATGATGATGGTGTTAAAGCGGGCGATGCAGTCAAACAGCTCGGCGATGTAGTCGTGCGGCTCAATCTGCGTAGTGTACGGGTTCCACTGAATGCCCAGGCTTTCAACGAACTGCTGGCTAAACTGGTGCCAGTCTACTTCCGGATAAGCGGCCATATGCGCGTTGTAGTTACCAACAGCGCCGTTGATTTTACCCAGGATCTCCACCTGGCTGAGCTGGCGGAACTGGCGCTCAAGGCGGTATGCCACGTTAGCCATCTCTTTGCCCATAGTGGACGGAGTGGCAGGCTGACCGTGGGTACGGGACAGCAGCGGCACTGCGCGGTATTCATGGGCCAGGTCTTTAACCGCATCGATAATTTTGCGCCACATTGGCAGAATAATTTCCGTGCGCGCAGTGTTCAGCATCAGAGCGTGCGACAGGTTATTAATATCTTCAGAGGTGCAGGCAAAGTGAATAAACTCGCTCACCGCATGCAGCTCAGGGATTTGCGCTACTTTTTCCTTCAGAAAGTACTCAACCGCTTTTACATCGTGGTTAGTGGTACGTTCGATGGTTTTAATGCGTGCCGCATCGGCCTCGGAAAAGTTAGCAACGATAGCATCAAGGAAATCGTTTGCGTCGTTTGCAAAAGCAGGAACTTCACCGATTGCTGTGTGGGCTGCGAGTTTTTGCAGCCAGCGAACTTCGACCTGAACGCGGAATTTCAGCAGGCCAAACTCGCTGAAAACGGCGCGCAGTGCGCTGACTTTATCGCCATAACGTCCATCAATAGGGGATACGGCGGTCAGTGAGGATAATTCCATCGGTTACTCCTGAGAGGTTAACAATGAGCAAGAATTTGTCGCGCCTGTGAACACAGACGGTTACGAGAAAACATAAGTTGCAGCCGGCCACCGCCGACCTGACGCCAGAGCACGGCGGCGCGGATACCGGCCAGCAGTGCGGCGCGCACTTTGGCCTGCACCTGGGCACTTTGCAACACAACCGGGGAGCCGGTAACCTGGATGCGCGGCCCCAGTGGGCTAATAACATCCACGTAGATTGCCGCCATCGCCTTGAGCACGGTTTCTGACTCAACATCGAAATGATCGAGCTGGCGCTGCAGGCCAGAGATGCGTTCGCCAAGTGTGTTTAACGCGCCGGACTGGGCTGAGAGCTTACGTTCCAGCACCATCAGGCTTAAGGTGTAGCGGGTGAGTTCCCCGGCCAGCCCCTGACGGCCGCCGGAGTTAAATACAGCCAACAGCGTCTCAAGACCCAGCTTTAGATTCGCTTCCTTGCCGCCAAACACGGCTAGGGTGGAATCTGGATTCTGGTCGATGACGCTATTCAGGGTGACGAGAAGCGCGTCGGTGTCACAGTGTCCCTGGTGAGCAAGCTGCTGCACCAGTTGGCTGGCCTGGCAGATGCCAGCCAGCGCCAGGGTGATATCGTAATCGTTCTTCGCCACACAATCTCCTTGGTAAGTCGTCCGTTATGCTTCCAGCGCCAGGCGCTGTTCGATGACGCCGCCGCCGAGGCAAACGTCGTCCAGGTAAAAGACAGCAGACTGGCCCGGCGTCACGGCTGCAACCGGAGCGTCAAAACGTACTTCAATGCGCTCGTTGTCCAGCGGCGTAACGAGGCATGGAATATCTTCCTGGCGATAGCGGGTTTTAACCACGCAGCGCAGCGGCGCGGTCAGCGGCTCACGGCTTACCCAATGCAGCTGTTGGGCAATCAGACCGACTGACATCAGGCGCGGATGTTCATGCCCCTGGGCGACGACCAGAATATTGTTCTCAACATCTTTATCGACGACATACCATGGGTCTTCGCTACCTTCTTTGGTTCCGCCGATACCCAGACCTTTGCGCTGGCCCAGAGTGTGATACATCAGCCCCTGGTGTTCGCCAATGGTTTCCCCGTCGACGGTGACAATTTTACCCGGTTGAGCAGGCAGGTAGCGGCCAAGGAAGTCGCGGAATTTACGCTCACCGATAAAGCAGATACCGGTAGAGTCTTTTTTCTTCGCAGTAACCAGATCAAGTTCTTCGGCAATGCGGCGTACTTCTGGTTTTTCCAGCTCGCCAACCGGAAACAGGCTTTGGGCTATCTGCTGGTGGCTGAGGGTATACAAGAAGTAGCTTTGATCTTTGTTACCATCGAGGCCACGCAGTAGCTGACTTTTACCGTCAACGTCTTTACGACGCACGTAATGACCAGTGGCGATATAATCGGCACCGAGATCTTCGGCTGCGAACTCCAGGAACGCTTTAAACTTAATCTCTTTATTGCAGAGAATATCCGGGTTCGGCGTGCGGCCTGCTTTATATTCTTCGAGGAACAGCTCAAAAACGTTGTCCCAGTATTCGGCCGCAAAGTTCACGGTATGCAGCTCAATACCAAGCTTGTCACACACCGCCTGCGCGTCGGCGAGGTCAGACGCCGCCGTACAGTATTCCTCACCGTCATCCTCTTCCCAGTTCTTCATGAACAGACCTTCCACCTTATAGCCCTGTTGTTGCAGCAGCCAGGCAGATACGGAGGAGTCAACACCGCCGGACATCCCGACGATCACTTTTTTTTGGGCTTCAGACATGGAAATACTCACGACATTGAACTTCAAGGCGGCGTATTCTAGCACGCACCAGGCGGTTAGGCATCCTCTGTAAACGGCCAGTTAAATGGGGTTAGTAGTTCCAGCGGATAGCGGGCGGGCTGTTGGTAGTAAAGAATGCTTTCTCGCACCAGCGGCGAGCGCAGGTTAGGGGCATTCAGAATGGTGTCGGCGGGCAGCCACAGGCAGCGGTCGATATCACTATCATGTGGCTCGGTTGCCAGCGGTTCCGCCAGGTCGATGGCGAATAAGAAGCGGATAAACGGCGTCTTGTCTGGCGCTATCCATTGATGAATATGCAATAAATGCTGGGGCGATGCATCAATGCCCGTCTCTTCCCACAGCTCACGACGTGCGGCGGCGATGACCGTTTCATCTGCTTCCAGATGGCCCGCCGGTTGGTTCCACAAGGCCTTGCCGTTAATGGTCTCTTCTACGATCAAAAACTTTCCCTGAGCCTGAACCAGATTGGCAACCGTGACATGAGGCTTAAACATTGTTCTTTGCTCCTTTTTTATACTGCCTATTTACCTTTACAGCGGACGATCGATGCCATCGTAGATTTTTTGCAGCGCCTGCAGGCGCTCATCGTAGCGTTTGGTCAGACAGACAATATTGCTTTTACATGCCTGGCGCTGCTTAAGCCACTCTTGCTGGCTGTCCTGCATTGCCCCGCGAGCGCCCATGGCAAACAGGCCTTTGAGCAGGCGATAAGTTGTAGCCATTTCGACATCTTTATCATTGAGCGGGCGGTGGGCGCAGATAGCCTTTTCATCGGGCAGTTTCGCCTTTTGGCAGTCGAAACTTGCGGCCTGTGCCTGGGTTGCCGCTGCGCTCAGCAGGGCGGCCAGTAGCCAGAATTTTTTCATCATCACTCCTTAGAAGGCTCACGCCACTGACCAGAGGCCAGTCCGTCAAGCGTGTAATTGCCCATCGAATAACGAATTAAGCGTAACGTAGGATGCCCTATATGGGCAGTCATGCGTCGCACCTGCCGATTACGGCCTTCATAAAGCGTTATCTTCAGCCAACAGGTAGGAATTGATTTACGCTCGCGAATAGGGGGATTACGCGGCCACAGCCACTCCGGCTCGGCGACGCGCTCAATACCGGCCGGTAGAGTAGGGCCATCCTTCAGCGTTACTCCGGTACGCAAGAGCGCCAGGGATGCTTCGTCGGGCTCGCCTTCGACCTGAACAAAATAGACTTTTCCGGTGCGTTTTCCGGGCTGTGTGAGTCGGGCCTGAAGCGCACCGTTATTAGTGAGCACCATGAGTCCTTCGCTATCGCGATCGAGCCGTCCGGCGGCGTAAACACCGGCAACCGGAATAAAGTCTTTTAATGTGCTACGCCCGGCCTCATCGGTAAATTGCGGTAAAACATCGAACGGTTTGTTAAATAGCACCAATCGTTCAGGGGCGGCGTTTTTTTGCTCTCGTAGCGGCTTTTTACGCGTTTGTTGTGAGCTGAAACGTTTTACTTTGGGGTTTTTAGCCACGAACCTGGTCATAGTATCTTCTGTATGCGGAACAGCGGTCAGTATACCGTAAACAAGAGTGCCTTTCATGGCACCCAACATTGAGGTAGTATTGACGCGCAAATTACAAATCATTAACAAAAAATCAGTATATCCGTACCTTATCGGACGAGGTGGAGCGGGTCTGTTTGAGCTGGCGCGATTGCACCGGCGAGCAGGCAAACTGCAGTCCCCGCGGATAAATTCGGATATCACCACCAGAAGCGCTCGAAGGAGAGGTGAATGGAAAGCAAAGTAGTTGTTCCGGCGGAAGGTAAAAAAATTGTTCTGGAAAACGGCAAACTGAATGTACCCAACAACCCGATTATTCCATTCATCGAAGGGGATGGTATCGGTGTTGACGTAACGCCAGCGATGCTGAAAGTAGTCGATGCTGCGGTGAAGAAAGCCTACAACGGCGAGCGCAAAATCTCCTGGATGGAAATTTACACCGGTGAAAAATCGACTCAGGTCTATGGCCCGGATGTGTGGCTGCCGCCAGAAACTCTTGACCTTATCCGTCAGTACCATGTCGCTATCAAAGGCCCTCTGACGACTCCCGTTGGCGGCGGTATCCGTTCACTGAACGTGGCGCTGCGTCAGGAACTGGATCTTTACGTCTGCCTGCGTCCGGTTCGTTATTATCAGGGTACCCCAAGCCCGGTTAAACATCCGGAACTGACCGACATGGTTATCTTCCGTGAAAACTCTGAAGATATTTACGCCGGTATCGAGTGGAAAGCCGACAGCGCTGAAGCCGATAAAGTTATCAAGTTCCTGCGTGACGAAATGGGCGTGAAGAAAATCCGTTTCCCTGAACATTGCGGTATCGGCATCAAGCCGTGCTCAGAAGAGGGGACTAAGCGTCTGGTTCGTGCGGCAATCGAGTACGCTATCACCAACGATCGTGACTCTGTGACCCTGGTTCACAAAGGCAACATCATGAAGTTCACCGAAGGTGCCTTTAAAGATTGGGGCTACCAGCTGGCTCGCGAAGAGTTCGGCGGCGAACTGATCGACGGCGGCCCGTGGGTCAAAATCAAAAACCCAAATACCGGCAAAGAGATCGTTGTTAAAGACGTTATTGCTGATGCCTTCTTGCAACAGATCCTGCTGCGTCCTGCCGAATACGACGTCATCGCTTGTATGAACCTGAACGGTGACTACATCTCTGATGCGCTGGCAGCTCAGGTTGGCGGTATCGGCATTGCCCCAGGCGCTAACATTGGCGACGAGTGTGCACTGTTCGAAGCAACTCACGGCACTGCGCCTAAGTATGCTGGTCAGGATAAAGTGAACCCAGGTTCCATTATTCTTTCCGCGGAAATGATGCTGCGTCACATGGAATGGTTCGAAGCGGCTGATCTGATTGTTAAAGGCATGGAAGGCGCTATCGCCAACAAGACCGTGACCTATGACTTCGAACGTCTGATGGAAGGTGCTAAGCTGCTGAAATGTTCAGAGTTTGGTGACGCAATCATCGCAAACATGTAATCCTTGGTATTAGCCAATATAAAGGGAGCCTGTGGGCTCCCTTTTTACGACTAATACTGATGCGGGAATATATTTATAACTGTCTTGTCTTATCAATACTAATTATTCATTTAATTAACTCTGGCGAGAATATAACATTAACAAAATTCACTGGATGTGAAATTTTTGTGTATTTTTTTAAGTGGCCAGCATAGTGAGAATATGAAGTTGTAATGTAGTAATCAATCCGATTAAGGTTTATTTCATTTACAATGAACTGTCGTCAAATCGTATTGTCTTAACTCTATCTCAGAACATCATCGGATAAGAATTATGAAAAAACACACCACGGTGTTTGTGCTCGTGCTTTGTTTCGCTGGTGGAACGGCTCTGATGACATATGCGCTGGCTAAATACGCTAATCTGCATCTTCACTCTCATCGCAGTCCATACACCAGCTTGACTGACTAAGCCGTGACCTGAAGTACAGGCGGTATAGTGTTGCACTACGCGCCAATGCAGATTATCCCCAGCAGCAAGAGGTAATGATCTGTTTTTAATGGTTGTTTATCGTCATTGTTGTCTGGTGTTTAGTGCCATGAAGCGACAAAATTATGGATATATATCCTCGCGGTCGCTGGTACATTATTCGTACATCTCTCATAAGCGGGAGCCGTAGCGGCCCCCTCGGTGATAGCTTGAGCAACAATCAGCTGCTATCGATATCGAAAGAATTATCTGTGTGGCTCATTGCTTCATCATTCACCAGATCTGAATTATCTGGATTTTACTTCGTATGTTCTAAGTTAGATTAGTTATTCTCCGGTCCTGAGAGTTCATCTAGCCCATCGGAGACAATTTCATTAACATGAGCTACGGTATAGGTTATTTTTTGATCTTCACATAATGGGATATAGTGGGATATAAACTCCGCAATAAAATTTTTGGTGCGAAATGCATCGTAGTAAAACTCCCCGGCCAGTTGGCCCGCAGGGGCAATACAAGATTTTTCCTGATAAATTTCTCCATTAGACTGGTAGCATCTTATCAGCTTGGTAAAACCCTCAGTAGTCAATGCTTCAATGAATAATTCCTCATATTCTATTGGACAGTTTATTAGGCTGTAGGTCACTATTAATTTATACATAAAGTCTCCTTGAATATTACTATCGTTCCGCTGATAAGCGGACGTTTTATAGGTAGTCCGCGTTATTCTTATAAATTCATATGTATGAATTAAAAAAATTATTTTAAAATATCCTGAGGTAAGTTGGTTTTTCCTGAAAGGGGGCTAACTTAAAGCCTTTTAGGCCAGTGTATGAATTATTGTTCCTGGTTGTAATTTGTTCTTTCAAAATCTGGGTTATTATTAATTAAATAAAAGGCATTGGATTTTAATGGTAGTTCAGACAAACTTTTTTGCCATTTATTTTTATGGGCGATTGGTTGATATTTATAATAAAAATGAGTTTTGTTAAATTATTTTCGAGTGTGATGATTAAGCAATCAAAGATAAACTTCTGAAAAAAATATTATTGAAATTAATAATCTTTTTTTTCTCAGGAGGAGTACTGGTGTGGTTTGTGACGCCCGCAGCGTGCGGCGGCAGATAAAAGAGATGCTCTCAATGAATGTAAAAAATGTTCTTTTAAACTTGAACCTCAAGGTTACGAGCAACTATGGGCAGGTAACGAGCGGTATCTCTTCTGTTGTATAAGAGGAGGCTCACCGGGTTTGAAGGAGCTCCTCAGAGCAGTTAGCAAGAACGATTAGGAATATGTTATTGCTTTTGATTATTGGCTCCGGGACGTCACGGGCGGAATAATTTCGCTTTGGAATAAAATCATACGAATAGCATGTTACAGATGATTATCACCGGTTTACTATGCGGCGCGCTGTTGGGGTTTGTGATGCAACGCGGACGCTTCTGCCTCACCGGGGGCTTTCGCGATATGTATATCGCCAAAAATAACCGCATTTTCTACGCATTATTGATTGCTATCGCAATTCAATGCGTGGGCGTATTCGCGATGACCAGCAGTGGAGTCTTCAGCTACGATGCCGGTCGCTGGGCGTGGTTTGGAACACTGTTTGGCGGCTATGTATTTGGGCTGGGGATTGTGATGGCTGGCGGTTGCGCTACCGGCACATGGTACCGCGCGGGCGAAGGGTTGATTGGCTCGTGGATTGCGCTTTTTGCCTATATGGTGACCAGCGCATTAATGCGCTCAGCTAACATGAGTGGTGTGAATAAGCAGGTTCAGGCGCTGAGCACCGAACATAACTCTATTCCGGCTACTTTGGGTATTCCCGCCTGGCCTCTCATTGCATTGCTGGTGGTGGTGACTCTGGGTCTGGCAATCCGTGAGTTGCGTAAGCCACGCCGCAAAATAGCTTCTTTGCCAGCGCGCCGCAGCGGTCTTGCACATCTGTTATTTGAAAAGCGTTGGCATCCGTTTGTTACGGCGATTTTAATTGGCTTAATTGCAACGCTGGCATGGCCGCTGAGTGTGGCTACTGGCCGGATGTTTGGTCTTGGTATCACAGCGCCAAGTGCCAATATTCTGCAGTTTTTAGTTATTGGCGACACTGCGATTCTTAACTGGGGCGTGTTCCTGGTTTTAGGTATTTTTCTGGGGTCATTTATTGCGGCCAAAGCAAGCCGGGAGTTTCGGTTGCGCTCGGTAGATGCGCCAACAGCGGTGCGTAGTTTTTCCGGCGGGTTGTTAATGGGTGTAGGAGCAAGCCTTGCCGGAGGTTGTTCTATTGGTAATGGCCTTGTCATGACGGCATTGCTAACCTGGCAGGGCTGGGTTGGTCTTGCGGCGATGATTGCCGGTGTATGGACGGCTTCCTGGTATCTGTTTGTTAAGCCACAGCGCCAGACTCAGGCTGCGGCTACTGCCCGCACGGTTTAATTGAGGAGTAATTATGACGGTAAAAAAACTTGATGCGGTAAACCTGGTTTGCCCATTCCCACTGATTGAGGCCAAAGCGGCAATGGCGGAACTGGTTGCAGGTGATGAACTGGTTATTGAGTTTGATTGTACTCAGGCTACCGAAGCTATCCCGCAGTGGGCCGCCGAAGAAGGTTACAGCGTGACGGATTATCAGCAGGCCGGTGACGCCAGCTGGACGATTACCGTACGCAAAGAGTAATTATTTAGCCAGCGTCGCACGATGTGCGACGCTGCCACAGCTCTATTTTGGCAGGCGACTCTTAGGACGGCCTGGCCCCAAAAAGATAGCCAGTTTGCTTCCGCCGATAGTAGTCTCCATCCAGATTTTACATACGCTGGTTAGCGGCACCGACAATAACATCCCTACCGGCCCTAGCAGCCATCCCCAGAATAGCAGTGAAAGAAATACCACCAGCGTCGACATTCCAAGGCGACGGCCCATAATTCTCGGCTCCAGCATATTCCCCAGCACCATATGTACCGCCAGGAATAGCCCGCCGACCAGTAAACATTCATAGATACCATTAAATAACAGTGCTTGAATCATGGGAGGAATAGCTGAAATAACGGATCCAATATTTGGCACATAATTGAGTAAAAACGCCAGTACGCCCCACATTAGTGCAAACTGAACGCCAAGCGCCAGTAATCCCAGCCATACTACCAATCCGGTAGCCAGACTAATAAGCGTTTTGAGAGCAAGATAGTGGCTAACGCCCTTAAGGGCCCGGTGCAGGCTGGCTATATGTATCCGTGGATTGCTCAGCGCATAACGGAGTTTGTAAGGCAGGTGTCGCGCTTCAAACAACATAAAAACGACGGTCATCACCAGCAACACAATACTGACCATGGCTCCGGAGATTTGGGTCATTAGCGAGGTGGCCAGGGTCATTAGTTTTTCTGAGTCCAGTTGCTGCATTAAACGCTCAGGCGAAAGACGTAAATGAATAAAGGGCACCATCCGCTCTAATGCCAATAGTTTATGGGTCAGCATCGTGTTGTATTTTGGCATCAGGGCCAGAAATTCATTCATTGAGCTAGCCAGCAGCCCAAATATCATGCTTAACAAAATGAACATTAAGAAAATAACCACCGTAATCGCAGCCCCGCGATTTAGGCGGTAGTTCATTAGCCAGCGCACTACCGGGTTAAGAACAATGGCAAAAAACAGCGCTAACAGCAGGGGGACAATGATATCTGCTGCTGCATGGATGCCAGCCAGAATAATCACCAGGGCAGCCAGCTTGAGTAAAATGTGTAGACCAGCTTTATCAGGTTCGGAGCGTTCCATTCATGTTTCCTTTATATAGCAGTGTCTTAAGTGTAGTGTTAAACGGACTTCTCGCCTGAAATCTCAGATTTGATCCCAATTTGTTCTTTGTCGACCAGCAGTTTTTTGTGCTGAATATCACAGGATGGCAGTTTTGCGGGCGGCCAGACGGCAGAGTGAACCATTGATGGGTATGCTTATTGGGCATAATGACTGGTAGCTGATGCCAGTTTTGTTAAGGATAAGGAAAACCAATGTCTAAATTAGTAACTTCGCTGTGCCTTTCTGTTTGTCTTATGGGTAGTGCTTTTGCCGCAGTGCCGTCAGGTCCAGATGCCACCACTAAACCCGATCTTTACTACCTTAAAAACAGTCAGGCTATCGACAGCCTGGCGCTGCTACCGCCTCCACCTGCGATTGGCAGTATTGCATTTCTTAACGATCAGGCACTGTATGAGCAGGGGCGTTTATTACGCGATACGCCGCGCGGTAAGCTGGCGGTAGAGGATGCCAACCTGAGTAGTGGTGGGATAGCTAACGCTTTTGCAGAAGCTTTCGGTCATCCGATTACAGCAAAAGAGACGCCGGAGTTGCATAAGCTGCTGACGAATATGATTGAAGATGCTGGCGATTTGGCGACCCGCTCCGCTAAAGAGAAATATATGCGTATTCGCCCTTTTGCTTTTTATGGCGTTCCAACCTGTAATACCACCGAGCAGGATAAGTTGTCTAAAAATGGTTCTTATCCTTCAGGACATACCTCCATTGGCTGGGCCACCGCGCTGGTGCTGGCGGAGATCAATCCGGGCCATCAGGATGCCATTCTTAAACGGGGTTACGAATTGGGTCAAAGCCGGGTTATCTGCGGTTATCACTGGCAGAGTGATGTAGATGCGGCGCGGGTCGTGGGATCGGCGGTTGTGGCAACTTTGCATACTAATCCAGCGTTTACCGCCCAGCTGGCGAAGGCCAAACAAGAGTTCTCACAGTTCACTAAAAAATAAATCCAGATATTAAATGCGGATTTTATGCTTATCAGCCTCTCAGCCAGGAGTAATCCTGGCTATATATTAAACAGGACGTAACCGAGAGGAGTAATGCATGAAAAGGTATCTGAGTTTTGGCCTCTTATTATGCATGGGCGTGCTGATGGCAGGTTGCAGCAGCAACTACGCGATTCACACCAATGACGGGCGAACCATTATTAGTGATGGTACGCCGAGTGTGGGTGATAGCGGGCTTATTTCATACAAAGATGCCAATGGCGTAACGCGCCAGATAAATCAGAGTGATGTCACCGATATGGTGAAAATTGAATAGCAGTTTGTGAGCAATCTTCAGTAACACCGGCTACTGGTGATATTCCACCAGTAGCCCGGGGAATTATTTATATACTTCGGCAATTGCCTCGAAGTTAGGACCAATCTGCTTGGCCGCAATAATCAGGTAATACTTCCCGCCTTTCTCATCGGCCAGTCGCGATAGCTCTTTATGCAGATCGGACGGTGAGCCAATCTGCCCGCCTGATGCCGACACCGTAATATTGCCAATCTGATTTAGTTTGAAATGATCCACTTCACTTTTGGAAATGATTTGCGCGGCAGAAGCACCGAAGGAAGCGGCTAGCAGCGCGCAAGCGCCCACGGAGAAAGACAGTTTTTTCATAGTGTGCATCCTTGTGTGAAAGTCTGGTTCCATATCCCGAAGTATTGCGGTACAGCCTCACTTCACCGCATACGCAGCAGAGTATAGACAGCGATAAGCAAGGTAACTTCCAGTTTTGTAAATAAACCAGATAATAACCGCTGGTAATTAAAGCTGTCTGCGATTGAACCTAAATGCGGAATTTTTATGCGAACTATGAATAAACATATGCATATTTCGTTGGTTTTTATAATGCGCTGAACAGGCAAGCCTGCAAAGAAGATCTGCTCAGTTTGATATCGGCCAAACAGCATGTTTTGTCGGTGTTTTTCAATGATGGCGATATATTTTAATCACGCATTTCTTAAGGGCGACCAGCTACTAAGTAAAAAGTTCAATTATTATTTGAAGGTAGGATGTTTTTTAAAATCTATCACTGTAAAGTATGGGAACGGTGGATGTAACAAACGGTGTAAGTTGTTACTAGTAGTGCAAACTACACTGTAAAATAATATTTACGCATCCAGGTTCGGGTACGCGCCCATGTGTACAGACCTCAACTAAGACAGAGAACGCGGACAGTGAATAAAAAAACAATTCTGCTTGCCTTAGGCTTTATTACGGCAGCACCGGCAGTGGCAAGCGATCAGTCGCAGAGTAAAGGCTTTATTGAAGACAGTCATATGGATCTTTTCCTGCGTAATGCCTGGATCAAACGTGACTACCGCGATGGGGCGCATGATAAGGCCGAGTGGGGTCAGGCATTTATCTCTACCTTTGAGTCTGGCTTTACCGAAGGGCCGGTTGGTTTCGGGGTAGATGGTATCGCGCAGTATGGTATTCGTCTTGATGGTGGCCGTGGTTATAGCGGTGCTGGCGGTATCGACTTTTTCTCTCAGGATAACGACGGCAAGGCAAAATCCCAGATTGCAAAATTTGGTGCAACAGCCAAAATGCGCATCTCTAATACCGTACTGAGTTACGGTACTCAGCGTCCGGTACTGCCTATCCTGAACTCGGATGATTCCCGCCTGCTGTGGGAAACATACACCGGTACCATGCTGACATCTAAAGAGATCGATGGTCTGGAGATCAACGCGGGTTACTTCACCGACGAACAGCGTAAAAGTAACGATCACCATGACTCCGGCCTTGATAGCCTGGCGTTCGGTGGTGCCAGCTACCAGTTCAACGATAACTGGAGCGGCACATACTACGCTTCGCATATCGAAGACGTAATGAACAAACAGTACTACGGTCTGAATTACACCCAGCCGCTGGCTGAGAAGCAGACTTTTGTGCTGGATTTCAATGGCTACGATTCACGTCTGACGAAAGAGTTCGCTGACTCTCTGAACACCGGTCGTAACAACAATATCTGGAGCCTGGCGGCCAGCTATACCTACGATATTCACACTTTTAAACTGGCCTATCAGCAGAACCGCGGCAGCACCGGTTATAACTACGGCGGTTACCGCGATCAGGGTAGCGTGGGTGATGGTGGTAACACCATTTGGCTGGCGAACTCTTACTGGTCTGATTTCAACGGCGAAGACGAGCGTTCATGGCAGGCCGCCTATGCGCTGGACTTCGCGGGTCTGGGCGTACCGGGGCTGACCTGGAATATCGCTTATGTACGCGGTGATAATATTAAAACCTCTGCTACCAACAATGGTAAAGAGCGTGAACTGTTTAACCAGCTGCAATACCAGGTGCAAGACGGCCCGGCTAAAGATCTGAAATTCAAAGTGCGTTACTCAGTACTGCGTGTCTCTAGCGATGCCAGCGATTACAACGCCAGCGGTAATGAAGTTCGTGTCTATGTTGAGTATCCATTCAACATTTTCTAATCGTTTTGCCCGTTATTTACCAACCGCCCCCAGGGGCGGTTTTTTTACGCACAAAATGGGCCTCACTCCGCTTACCTTGCCTATACTCTTTATCAGGAGTTAATTGCTAACATCTTGTATTCACAGATGGTTATTTTTCTGGCAAAGGGAGTCACTATGCTTAAATATGCCGTTATTTTTGCCGGTCTGTTATTGACCGGGTGTAGCCACAGCGGTAATCCAGATTCATCGGCACCGCCTCCGGCCACGATGGATGCCTACTGCCAGCAGGATGGAAATATTCTGTCGGTCCAGGCCCCTCAGGGCAGTAGTACTCGCTGCGAACCGCAGCGTAATACCCCAATGCAACCTTAAAACTTTTGGACCTGTGCATACGGCATGCCGTCGCGAAGGACATTAGTTTTCATGAGGGCGTCACCATTAGTCAGCCGGTTAATCTCTATGGTTGCCGGCTGGATGATGGCGTCTTATCGGCCTTTTGTCGAAATTCTGCGTTATTGCCATATAGGTGCGCGCAGTAACGTGCAATCGCATAGTTTTATTTGTGAACATGCCATCGTCGCTGTGATGGGTTTACAGGCCTGGGATGAGATACCGCTAAAGCGGCAAGCCAGAGCCGGATACTGCCAACCAGAGCGTATAACCCAGGTTGACAAAATTCTCACAGGCAGCGTTACCGCCGTTCTGACGGTGACTATTTGCAGCGATGTGGACATTGGCGCGGACAGCGGAGTAATCCACGAGATAGTGCAGAGGGGGATTTATGTGGAGAATCCGGCTCGCTTATTTCGCCTGCTGGTCTGGCAGATGATTCAGATAGTCAGCTAAAACCAGGGCGTGATTTTGCTCGGTATTTTTTGCCGCATAGAGCAGGGTCAGGGTTTTACCGGTGGCAATGTCTGCAATGCGGCGGGTTTCGTCGGGCACTTTGTCCAGTTCCTGAGCATACTCTTTACTAAATGTTTCAAAATCAATTTGTTCTGAATGCCAGGCGCTACGCAGTGTGCTCGATGGGGCGAGCGCTTTACACCACTCATCATAGTTCAAGCTGGTTTTGCGCACACCGCGCGGCCAGAGCCGGTCTACCAATATTCGATAACCATCGCTGGCCGCGGATGCTTCATATACACGTTTACACTGGATCATATTTCCTCCCACGTAGCAATTAGACGATATTTTACTCTGTGGGAGGAGGGTGACAAGTTACGCCCGTTCCGGCTGGGCAACGATAATTTCACGATCGCGCCCGGCACAGGCTCCAGCCACGGCCATCAATATTGCCAGTAATGCTACTGCGGCCAGGGGTGCCGCCCAGTGCCCGGTGACATCGTGCAGCATGCCCATGAGCGGTGGGCCGAAGGCGGCAAGCAAATATCCCACCGACTGAGCCATTCCCGAAAGCGCTGCGGCCTGATGAGCTGAGCTGGCGCGCAGCCCGATAAAGGTGAGACCAAGGATCATGGTTGCTCCAGAGCCGAAGCCAAACAGTACCACCCACAGGCTGGCCAGTGCTGGCATCAGCCACAGGCCCAACGCGCTGATTGCGCAAAGGATTGAAACGCTCGCGGCGACGCCGCGCTGGTCCTTAAGCCGACCCAGCACTAACCCGATAATCAACCCAGGTGCTGCCGTTGATAGTTGCATCAATCCATGCAGTGACCCTGCTTCGGTAGACGTGAAACCCTGGCTTACCAGGATTGAAGGTAGCCAGCCGATGACGACGTAATAGACCAGAGAGTTTAAGCCCAGAAAAAAAGTGACCTGCCAGGCCAGCGCCGAGCGCCAAATACCGCGCTGATTTAAGGCAGGGGAGTTGCCTGGTAGCCCCTGGCGAGGGCGGGTTAGCTGAGGCAGCCACAGCACGAGTGCCAGTACAGGAAACGCCATCAGACACAATAGCGCACCGCGCCAGCCCAGTCCCCATAGCGCCAGAGGAACCATCGCTACTGAGCCAAGTGCCGCAGCGACACCCATTGTCAGGGAATAGGCTCCGGTCAGACGGGCGACGTTGTCTGAAAAATCGCGCTTAATCAGGCTTGGCAGAAGTACGTTACCCAGGGCGATCCCGCAGCCGATGGTAGCTGTGCCGATATACAGTGCGCTGCTGGTGCCCGATGAGCGCAGGAATATCCCGGCGATAATCATCAGCAGAGCCACCGCCAGAGCGCGCTCGGTGCTTAGTCTGCGGGCCACTCCTGCCGCCAGCGGTGAGAAAATGGCAAAGGCGATAAGCGGTAGTGTGGTCAGGATTCCGGTTTGCGCCGTGGTGAGCTGAAGATCATTGCCCAGTGTTCCTAACAGAGGAGCAATGCCGGTAAAAGTAACTCGTAATGTCGTTGCTATAGCAAGAATGCCAATAAGCAGCCAGCCTCGGGAGAATGAGTTAGTGGGTGAATGATGTGCAGGCATTAGTTTCTCTCAGTGATTAGATTGCGGATACTTTAACCTGCTTGTGGATGGTATTAATCAAGCTAAAATGACAGAATATCTCTGAAATCGGACAAAATGACACATTCACTCTCCCTTAGCGGTTTTCAGCCGGACGATCATGACCATAAGGCTTTAGCTTTCGAAGTTAAAGTCCAGCAGCGTGACAGCGAAATTCCATTTCATCAGCATCGTAAAGGGCAACTTATCGTCGCGTTGCACGGTGGAATAACTTGTGAAGTTGCCCATGCTCAGTGGCTAGTGCCCCCGCAATATGCGGTTTGGATCCCAGGGGGAATGCGCCACAGTAACCGTGCCACCGCTAATGCCAGACTTAGCTTTCTCTTTATTGAGCCGGGAGCTATCGCCATGCCGGATAGCTGTTGCACGCTGCGGGTTTCACCGCTGTTGCGTGAGCTGATATTAGCTCTGGCCCAGCGAGGTCTGATACGTCACGACCAGCCAGACACTCAGCGTCTTATCCAGGTACTATTTGATGAATTAATCTGCCAGCCGATAGAGCATTTTCAGTTACCGATATCAGAGCACCCTAAAATTCAGGCGATGGTGCGCTATATGGCTGAAAATCCTGACTCCCGACGAACGCTGGCACACTGGGCGCAGCTTTTGGCGATGAGTGAGCGCAGTCTGGCGCGGCTTGTTGTTCGGGAGACCGGATTAAATTATCGCCGCTGGCGTCAGCAGTTACAGCTCATTCAGGCTATTCGTATGCTTATTACAGGTGCCAATGTTCAGCAAACAGCACGTGCTTTAGGTTATGAATCGACTACGGCTTTTATTACCTTATTCCGCCAGCTTATGGGACAAACGCCGGGGCAGTACCTCCACTCGCTTGAAAACGGGGGGGAGCCGTCATAGTACTGTCATCTCATCGCGCTATAAGCGGGGTGATAGCAATGCCTGGAGAGAGATGATGAACGATCCGATGATGGTTGAAGTTATCTGGCTAACCGCCGCGTTTTGTATGCTGGTAGTCGGCATGGTGGCGGCGGTATGGGCCCTGGAAGGGCGCTGGGGTGTTAATCCTGGTGGAAGCTTAGCAGCTCCGGCTGCGCGATGCGCAGATAGTCCTGAGTATTAAGAATAATCGATTTATCCAGTACGCCCGCGTTAAACGCGATTTCATCATAACGCTCAAAGAGTAATGGATCGGCAATCAATCGCAGCTGTGGATGAAAGCTAAAAGGTGCAATTGCGCCAAACACGCATCCAGTCAACGTGTCTACCTCCATTGGGCTGGCAAGAGATGCTCTGCGTCCGCCGACAACCTGAGCCAGCTGTGTGAGGCTGGCCTGATGATCGGCAGGAAGCACTGCCAGCACCGCCTGATTGACCCCATTTCCCTTTACCCTGCAAACCAGCGCTTTGGCCCCCTGGCCAAGGGCCGTCCCTCTAAGCGCCGCTATTGCCTCACATTTCCCCTGAGGATCGTGGCTGATTAATCTGTAATGAGCTTGTTGCTGATTTAATAAGTTTATTAATTGTGTATGTGCTGTTGTTGTATTAAATGTCGACATATAAATAACCTTCATGAATCATCTTATTACTCAATTTTTATATGACAGCAGATGAGCCAGTGTTACCGTAGCGCCCGAATAATAAACCCCTTCATATTACGCCTTCCATGATAGCCGCTTTTCGTTGCTAATTAGCACTATTGAATAAGGGAGGGCATTTTTGAACTGTTATATTCACGGCGCAATCGTGAGGATAAAACATGCAACTCGATAATTATTATCGCCGCTCCAATCTGGTACTGTGCATTATGCTATGCCTGGTACCTATCTTAGGCCTGATACCACTGGGCGCATCAAACAAATCTGTGGTAAATGATATAGAAAACTTCCAGTCGATCTGGCTTCTTTTTGGGCTTTTTTTCACCTGGTTTTACAGTCGCCCAAAAACGCTGCCGGAGGGGATGAGTAATTTCTGGAAGTGGGCCGTACTGTGGTGGCTGGTGCTGTTTGGACGCGGAATAAGCTGGGGACGTGTCTACTTCCGTCATCATAACCACTTCGTGTTCCACGCTATTGCGGTTGTGCTGATTGGCTCTCTGCTGGTGATGTTCTTCAGGCAAAAAGAGCTGCGCCGTGAGGTTCGCTACAAGCTTACCCACAATGAAATCCCATACTGGACTCTGTTTCTGACCATTCTGGGCTTTTTGGGATCGGATTGCGTTGAGCATCACCGTCTGCTCTCTCCGCTGTTGCTGCTGCGCCCGGAGAATGAGGATTTCGTCGAAGAAATGTTTGAGTTGCCAATGATGCTTGGTCTGTTCCTGATAACTTTTGGCATGATGCGTCATGACAAAGCGGCCGTTGCCAGTGCGTCTCAGGCAGGTGAAAGCCTGCCGGAATATCGTCTGGCTACCTTGTCGTAAAAGAACTTTTTTCTGAATATAAGGCATCCATACAGCGGATGCCTTTTTTTGTTGAGACGGCCTAAGCATGTCGGCAACCGGCCAGGGCATCCAGCCCAGGATTGTAGTCTTTAGTTTCTACTTTCAGCATTGCCAGCACCGTATGGAACACATTGTCGTGTGAGAAATCTTGTTGATCAGCTGCTTTACGCACACATTGAACATCAAGATTATCGGCCTTCAGATAATTATCTGGCATCCAAAGTAACATCGGTACGTGAGTCTGCTGTGACGGCGCAAAATTATAAGGCGTGCCGTGTAAATATAGCCCTTTCTCGCCCAGAGATTCTCCGTGGTCAGAGATGTAATACAGCGCCACGTTATAATCCTGCTGATACTTCTTCAGCTTCTCAATAAATTGGCCGACTACATAATCGGTGTAGAGCAGGGTATTGTCGTAAGTGTTAATTAGCTGCTGCTGAGTACAATTTTCTATATCACTACGGCGACAGTCGGGGAGAAATTTAGCAAACTCTGTCGGATAGCGACGATAATAGGTTGGCCCATGGCTGCCTATCAGATGAAAAATCATGAGCTTGCTTTTACCATCGGCGGTTATTTTGTCATCGGCACTTTGTAGCAGCGCGCCATCGTAACAGGTCGAACCATCGCAAAGAGGATTAGTCGCCGCATCAGAGATTATCTGATTAGGCGTTCCGTCGCAGGCACCTTTACAACCTTCATCATTGTCTGACCACCAGGTTTCAATGCCGGCACGGCGTACTACATCAATCAAGTTATCGCTACTGCGCGCAACGTTACCATCGTAGTGCTTACGCGTAAGGTTGGAAAACATGCAAGGTACGGAAATAGCCGTGGCAGTGCCGCATGAGCTGACGTTACGATAATAAACAGCATCGGATTCGCTGCGGGTGTAAGGGTTAGTATCTCGATTATAACCCTGCCACGACATATTCTCAGCCCGGGCTGTTTCACCCACCACCATAAATATTAGCGTCGGTTTTGCGCCTGGAGCCTGTGCTGCCAGGTGTGCGTCAGCGGCCACGGTTCTATAGGGTAAAGGTTTGGAAAAGTAGCGTTTGGAAATATATTTAACCGAGCTGAAAATATAATTTGTTGGCTGGATCTCATGGTTCAGAGAGCGATTATTGCGGCCAACCGATGCATAATCTTTATAGTAGAAACAGGCGATCAGGATGATAATTGCCAGCGCTCCCAGCATGAAACCGAATCGCGCGATCAGCCCAATGGACCAGGACTTGCCGTAACTAATTGGAGTAAAAGCCAATAAAATCGCTGGCAGTGCGCCACCGATAATAATCCATAGTGCGACTGACAGGTTTGAATATGAGTTAGCTTCAGCAGTGTTAGTTTCGAGAATATTTTCAATCATCGAACGGTCGAAAATAACCTGATATTTATACTGGGCATAACTGGTAACGGCCGTTACCAGAAGTAGCGAGCAGAACACTGGTTTAAGCACCACGCGGAAGCTTAATGGCATAAATACAAAGGTAAGAGCCGAAAAAAGCACAACCGGGATGGATAATAAAAACCCGATTTTATACTGACCAATTGCCTGCAAAATATGCCAAAAATGTATCAGTACAGGAAGATTGAGCACTAAAGTAAACCAGGCCACCAGCACTAACATCACGCTGATAAAGTTTACAGGTGGAATGCGTTTTACCAGCAAATTGAGCTCCTTGAGTTGATGTTAGCGCAACGGCATTGGCCGATTGTTCTTATTCAATGAGCAGCACAATAGGGCATGAGCCTTAACTCAACCTTAACGAACTTTGTTGGCGAGGAGTTTTTTGAAAGAGCGATAGAGGTTCAGGTTGGCTCATTAATTTTTTATATTTCAGTTGGTTACTATTGGTTTTGGCGGCTGGCTTGCACCAGAAGTAATAGATGTAACTTAGAAAAAATCGGCATAAAAAGATTTTAAGCGTATCTATCAGCAATTGTTCGGAGGTAACTTTTTTAAAAGTTTAGCCAGACAGAATGACTTACCTGCTAACGCTAAAATAACAGCCGGACATACTGTTGATGAGAACTGTTGCACGCCAGCCTTCTGTTGCTTATCTGTCAGGAAAAGATATCAATAGTGATACCGTTAATTGGCCTGTCCGGCCCATAGCAAAGATACTAGCAATGACTAACCTCATAGAGCGTAAGGGAATAGTAGAACTGTCCAGCGCCATGGTGATAATGGGAACCGTTGGCCTATTTGTTATTGAGTCGGGCCAAAGTGTTTATAACGTGGTGTTTTATCGCTGCGTCATTGGCGTACTTTTTCTGGTTTTATTCTGCCTCTATAGCGGTAAGTTTAAAGAAAGTGGCCTGACGCTAAAAAAAATAGCCCTCATCGCCTTAAGTGGAGTTTTTCTCACGACTAACTGGCTAATGTTGTTTTCATCTTTCAAAGCGGCATCAATATCAACATCAACGGTTATTTATCACGTGCAGCCTTTCTTTTTTGTTTTAATTTGGGCAGCAATATTTCGCGAGCGGGTTTCCGTTAATAAAATTTTCTGGATGGCGTTAGCTTTTGTTGGGGTGGCTTTAGTTGCAAATGTTAATAGTCGCGAGATTTCGTTCTCTTCTTCTTATTTTCACGGAATAATCCTGGCGCTTTCGGCGGCTCTTTGCTGGGCTATGTCCGCAATTATTGTAAAAAGCCTTAAAGGGATATCACCTTATATTGTTACCCTTATTCAGCTTGTGGTTGGCGTGGTCATTCTGCTCCCTTTCAGCGAACTGTCAGGCGTGGCGGATGTTACGACAAAACAGTGGGGGTGCCTGCTAATCTTGGGTGCGGTACATACCTGTCTGACTTATATTTTAATGTACTCATCTTATCAAAGGCTGTCGGCACCTGTGATTGCCGTAATGACGTTCATTTATCCTGCCGTAGCCATCTTAGTTGACTACTATTTTTACCAGGTCGCGCTAACCAGCGTTCAGGTTTTTGGCGTATTTATGATTATGTTTAGTAGTTATGCCGTAAACCAAAACTTTGGTCTGTTTTTAGGGCGACGCGCGAATTAGTTTGCAGGCTCCAGGCCGGGGGGAGTTGAGTATCTGGCTCGGGAGTCTGCGAACAACAGTTGAACAGTCAGAGCTTAATAATGTTGTATTTATCACTTAGCAACAGTCGACATAAGATCTTGTAGCCGTCGATATCAAACCCTGGATGGCTACTCTGTAAACTCGCTGCCTGTTCAGGCGTCTCCACCGACCCCAGGTAAAACCAGTTATTAATAATGTGAAATTGCCTAAGCGAAGCTCCAGTCTCTTCCACGGCAACCGCCCCTTGCCATGGCCAGCAAACAACTTTTAGCTCCGCCAGCGCCTGGCTAAACCGTTCCTGATGCTGAGATACCGGCTCCCGCCCGCAACATGCTCCGGCACAGCGATGCAGGCCGGCACGAAAACAGGCACGGCCCTGGCTCACGGACTCCAGCCCCAGCAGGCCGTAACATAGCTGATGGAGATCGGCCAGAGAACGCAGCTTTTCTAATGCTGAACGTCGGTTGGCGAATAATCCATACAAAGACTCTGTACGGGCAAAATCTACGTTATTTGCTGAAACCACTTCAGGCCGCTCCCCATCCCAGCGAAGGGCGCATAGTTGGCGATTACGGCGCAACCGTTTATTGAAAAGCGGTTGCTGGAGTTTTATCAGTTGAGCTTCAAGTAATAGTGCTCCCAGCTCACCGGCTGTTTCAATCCAGGTTATACGTCTGGATTGATGGAGCAGGGGAGATTCTTCTGGGTTACGTAAGTGGGCCATTACCCGGCTACGGATATTGACGCTTTTGCCAATATAAAGTGGGAGCGATTCACTCTCCCCATGAAACAGATATACCCCTGATGACGAAGGCATGCCTTCGAGCCAGCAGCGGAGATGTTCGGGATAGACATAATGGGCCGCGGCATCAAATATAGGAAGGCCGCCCTGGTTGCGTCGACGCAATATAACTCCTGAATGAGAACAGTAACCGGTGATTTGAAAATCTAAAACTGCGGGTAATAGTTGTGTGGAAATTAAATCTGGACTGCCATTTTCTACCTGAATAGGGAGTTGGTCAACTCTTCGCCACAGATGCAGATAAATGAGGAAACAACGCCGGGCGGTTACAGGTTGTTGAGAGGTGGCAGGCAGATAAGTAATCTATGCTGATTTCGGGTAGGCTACCCTCGTTAATTGCAAAATAATTTTTATTATCAGTTAATTAATTGACCGGGTTGGTTTAAGGACTATGGCTTTGATGCTTAGGCAGAGGAATGAAATAAAATCAGCCAGATGGCATTATCTGGCTGATTTTGGCAATCAGTTAACGGGTTCTGACTGTTTATGGAACAATTCGCGGAATACCGGATAGATGTCATCCTGATCGCGAATATGCTGAATCGCAAAGTTGTCAAAGTTTGCTTGCAGCTGTTCATATTCACGCCACAGGGTTTGATGCGCCCGGCGGGTGATTTCGATGTAACTGTAGTAACGCACCACTGGCAGGATCTTTTTCGCCAGCAGTTCATGGCATAGCGGTGAATCGTCTGCCCAGTTGTCTCCATCCGAAGCCTGTGCGGCGTAGATGTTCCACTGGGCAGGGTCGTAGCGCTCTTTAACCACTTCATCCATGAGTTTCAGGGCGCTGGAAACAATAGTTCCCCCGGTTTCCTGAGAGTAGAAGAACTCATGCTCGTCTACCTCTTTGGCCTGGGTGTGGTGGCGAATATAAACCACATCCACGTTTTTATAGGTACGGCTTAAGAACAGATACAGCAGAATATAGAAGCGTTTGGCCATATCCTTGGTGGACTGATCCATAGAACCAGAAACGTCCATCAGGCAGAACATCACCGCCCGGCTGGAGGGTTCAGGGCGCTTCTCGTAGTTTTTGTAGCGTAAATCGAAGGTATCGATAAACGGTACCCGGTCGATTTTTTCGCGCAGGGCGATTATCTCTTTACGCAGCCGTTCTTCTTCCAGCAGTTGCGCAGGCTCGGCTCTGGCGACTTCGCTCAACTCCTGTTCCAGCTCATGCAGCTCGCGCCGTTTGGCGGCGGTCATCGCGGTGCGCCGGGCCAGTGAGTTACGCAGAGAGCGCACCACGCTAATATTGGCCGGAACGCCATTGGCCGTGTATCCGGCGCGGTGGGTTTTAAATTCAGTTATCTGGCGGTGTTCGTTGCGCCGCAGATTTGGCAAGGCCAGATCCTCGAACAACAGATCGAGATACTCGTCTTTAGAAATCTGAAATACGAACTCGTCCTGGCCTTCACCGTCCTGGCTTGCCTGCCCCTGGCCGCTGCCTGAACCGCCGCCACCGCCGCCCTGCGGGCGTTCGATCCGGTCATTTTGGACAAAGTGATCGTTACCAGGGTGTACCCGAGAGCGCTGACCGCCCCGGCCCTGGTGGAACATCGGTTCGTTGATATCATCCGTTGGAATGGATACCGACTCGCCGCTGCTGACATCGGTCACCGAGCGTTTGTTGATGGCCCCGGAGATCGACTGTTTGATTTGCGCCTTGTAACGGCGTAAGAAGCGCTGGCGGTTAACCGTGCTCTTATTTTTACCGTTCAGACGCCGGTCAATAAAATAGGCCATATTTCCCCCTACAGCATGAAGGCAATGGGCGGCGGGCACATTTTGCACCCGCCGCGCTCATACTTAAGAAGACTTACGTACCCGCAGGTACCACTCGCACAGCAGGCGAACCTGTTTGCGGGTGTAGCCTTTTTCCATCATGCGGTCGACGAAATCGTCGTGTTTTTTCTGCTCGTCGGTTGAGGTCTTCGCGTTAAACGAAATGACCGGCAGCAGTTCTTCGGTATTCGAGAACATTTTTTTCTCGATAACCGTGCGCAGCTTCTCGTAGCTCGTCCAGTTTGGATTGCGGCCATTGTTGTTAGCTCTGGCGCGCAGCACAAAGTTGACTATTTCGTTACGGAAATCTTTCGGATTACTGATCCCCGCAGGTTTCTCAATTTTCTCAAGCTCCGCATTCAGGGACTCGCGATCGAACAGCTGGCCGGTATCCGGATCGCGATACTCCTGATCCTGAATCCAGAAGTCGGCATAAGTGACGTAACGATCGAAGATGTTTTGCCCGTATTCGGAATAAGACTCCAGATAAGCCGTCTGGATCTCTTTGCCGATAAACTCGGCATATTTCGGAATCAGATAGCCTTTGAGGTGCTCCAGATAACGTTCAGCCTGCTCCTGCGGGAACTGTTCACGCTCGATTTGCTGCTCCAGAACGTAGAACAGGTGCACCGGGTTGGCGGCAACTTCGGCGTGATCGAAGTTGAACACTCTTGAAAGAATTTTAAAGGCAAAACGGGTAGAAAGACCGTTCATCCCTTCATCGACGCCTGCGTAATCCCGATACTCCTGGTAGGATTTAGCTTTCGGATCGGTATCTTTTAAGCTTTCACCGTCGTAAACCCGCATTTTAGAGTACATGCTGGAGTTTTCGGCTTCTTTCAGGCGCGACAAAATCGAGAAGCGAGCCAGGGTCTCAAGCGTTCCCGGCGCGCACGGCGCGTGGGTCAGCTCACTGTGATTGAGCAGTTTTTCATAGATACGGATTTCTTCTGAAATCCGCAGGCAATAAGGCACTTTGACGATGTAAACACGGTCGAGGAATGCCTCATTGTTTTTGTTATTACGGAATGTCACCCATTCGGATTCGTTGGAGTGGGCGAGGATTATCCCATTGAATGGCAGGGCGGAGATCCCTTCGGTCCCGTTATAGTTACCTTCCTGAGTTGCCGTCAGCAGTGGGTGAAGCACCTTAATTGGCGCTTTAAACATCTCTACGAACTCCATCACCCCCTGGTTGGCCCGGCACAGAGCGCCTGAATAGCTGTAGGCATCCGGATCGTTCTGAGCAAAATGCTCCAGTTTGCGGATATCAACTTTACCTACCAGCGCTGAAATATCCTGGTTGTTCTCATCGCCAGGCTCGGTTTTCGCGATGGCAACCTGTTGCAGAATAGATGGCCATACTTTTACTACTTTGAACTTAGTGATATCACCACCAAATTCATTCAGACGCTTGGCGGCCCACGGCGACATAATCGTGCCGAGATAACGGTTTGGAATGCCGTACTCTTTCTCCAGGATCTGGGCATCTTCCTGAGGGTTAAACAGGCACAGCGGATGATCGTTAACCGGGCTGCGTTCACCGTTAGCGCTCAGCACATAAATCGGGACACGCTGCATTAATGATTTCAGGCGTTCTGCCAGTGAGGATTTACCACCACCCACTGGCCCCAGCAGATACAGGATCTGTTTTTTCTCTTCCAGGCCCTGAGCCGCGTGTTTCAGATAGGCAACTATCTGCTCTATGGCTTCCTCCATGCCATAAAACTCTTCAAAAGCCGGATAGCGGGCTACCACACGGTTGGAAAACAGTCGGGACAGACGCGAGTCGAGTGCGGTATCTACCATCATTGGTTCCCCAATGGCGGTTAGCAGACGCTCGGCAGCGTTGGCATATGCACTACGATCTTGCCGACAAATGGCAAGAAATTCCTGCAGTGTGAACTCTTCGTCCTTGGCAGCTTCATAACGCTGGCGATAGTGATCGAATATATTCATGGTATGCCGTCCTTTTGTTTTAGCGTTTTAGCACAGGTTAAGGAGCCGTTGATTTAAATAGAGGTGGCTCCAGGAAGACGTATACTTTTTTTACAGCAACCAACGTGCCAGGTTGTTGTAACTCAATATTTTAATGGCCAGCGATTCGACCCCGATAAATTTAAGCGTAGATGCATTTATCAAACTTGCATGACCGCGATCAATTTTTTTAGCGAAATATCAATCACTCATCCGCTCTGTGGTTAATGAATGTTCTTAGCCCAGCGGGCTGCCGGGTTTGCACGTACCTGTGACGGGAAAATTCAGATTGTTACCGGGGGTAGATGTGAAGCTTTTGTTAGGTTTATGGGGTGAGTGTAGCTACACTGTGTCCGCTGATTATGGATTTAAAAAGGACATGCGGATTGTGACCAAATTCAAGATTTTTTCATTGGCCCTGGTGGTTGCGGCAGTAGCTCCCTCCGTACAGGCGCAGCAAGAGACCGGGAAAGGCTGGTCGTTGGGTGCAGCAGCGCTTATCTCTAACAGCCCTTATAAAGGCGATGACAATAAAGTCTGGCCGGTGCCGATGCTGGGTTATGAAGGCGATAACTTCTACCTGCGTGGGCCGATGGCCGGATACTACCTGTGGAATGACGATACCGATAAACTTTCGGTGGTGGCCTATTATTCGCCACTGCATTTTCGCCCGAAAGATAGCGATAACCACCGGATGAAACGTCTGGACTACCGTAAATCTACCGGTATGGCAGGATTGTCCTATGCACATTACACCGAGTATGGTTTCCTGCGTACCATCCTGGCGGGTGATTTCCTCGATGAAAGCAACGGTATCACCTGGGATCTTGCCTGGCTTTACCGTTATCAAAGCGGTGCCTGGAGCGTGACCCCAGGGATTGGCGCACTGTGGAACAGTGAAAACCAGAATAAATATTACTATGGCGTCAGCCGTAAAGAGTCTCGCCGCAGCGGCATCGATCACTACAATCCTGATAGCAACTGGAACCCGTATGTGGAGCTTTCGGTGAACTATAAGCTTTCTGACAGTTGGGATATCTACGGTATGGGGCGTTACACCCGCCTGACCGGGGAAATCAAAGATAGCCCGATGGTTGATAAATCATGGAATGGTGTGTTGATGACCGGCGTAACCTATCATTTCTGATTGAGTTAATTTTGTGCATTTAATCGAAAGGGCCTCATGATGAGGCCCTTTTTTGGTGCAAATTGTTTTCAGGCATTACGACGGATAACAAAAGTAGTGGCCAGGCGCGCCGGGTTTTCCGGACTGGCTTTTTGTTTGCTATCTACCACCGCCGTCTCAACGCAGACAAAATGGCGGTAACCATCATCAGGCATATCTTTCATGCTGGCAGATAGCGCCGGGCCCGGATTCCAGCCCACCACATTGCGGTGGTGATGATGAATAACTTCCAGGCTGCGGTTAAGCGATTTGTCCTGAATCAGGCTGCAGGCCTCAGGCTCCAGATAAACCCGATCGGTCCGGTCCGGGAAGGTCTGAATCCCATCGGAGAGTTCGCCGCGTTTACCGTCGGCAACTTTATCTATATAGCTGTGGCCAAGTCCGCTCACGGTTACCTGGTTGATATCGCCAACCTGCAAATAGCTATGCAGGGCGCAGGTTGTGGAGAAGTCGCCGTGCGCTTCCAGCTCAATCTCGCAGCGTTTACCCAGACGGAAGCGGGCAAACAGCGTGAACTCATGGGGCCACAGGCTGCGGGTATATTCGTCATCATGCAGCTCAAACGTTAATACCACGCCCTGTTCATCTTCCTGGTGAGCGCTCAGCGTCCACGGCAGATTACGGGCAAAACCATGCGCAGGCAGGCCGGGTTGCTCCGCAGGGCCAAACCATGGCCAGCAGACAGGCACGCCGCCGCGTAGCGCCGAGCCTTTAGTAAATGGGGTATTGGAACTTAACCAGATAGCTTCCTGCTCACCGGCTGGAGTCCAGCTAATCAGGTGCGCTCCCTGGAGAGCGATAGCCGCCCGCACCGCTGGATGATCAATCACAATAAGCTCAAGCTCATCGCGCTGGCGGCGGGACAGGGCGGGGGAAAGCTGTTCGAGAACCGGGAGTGCTGAGAAAGCGTCCATCATTGTCATTGCAAACACCTCTGTCTTGAAAGCATAAAAAAAGGGGCGACCTAAGCCGCCCCTCTTACTGAATCAGTGAAATATCACAACTTATTTAGAGATAAGAGCGATCAGATCCAGAACTTTGTTGGAGTAACCAGTTTCGTTGTCGTACCAGGAAACCAGTTTAACGAAGTTGTCGTTCAGAGCGATACCAGCTTTAGCATCGAACACGGAAGTGCAAACTTCGCCGTTGAAGTCGGTGGAAACCACGTCATCTTCGGTGTAACCCAGAACGCCTTTCATAGCGCCTTCAGAAGCGGCTTTGATAGCTTTCTTGATTTCTTCGTAAGACGCTGCTTTTTCCAGACGAACGGTCAGGTCAACAACGGATACGTTAGGAGTAGGAACGCGGAAAGCCATACCGGTCAGTTTGCCGTTCAGTTCTGGCAGTACTTTACCTACAGCTTTAGCAGCACCGGTAGAAGATGGGATGATGTTCTGAGCTGCGCCGCGGCCGCCGCGCCAGTCTTTGTGAGACGGGCCATCAACGGTTTTCTGAGTAGCGGTGGTAGCGTGAACAGTAGTCATCAGACCTTCAACAATACCGAAGTTGTCGTTGATAACTTTTGCCAGCGGAGCCAGGCAGTTAGTGGTGCAGGAAGCGTTGGAAACGATGTCCTGGCCAGCGTAGGTTTCAAAGTTAGCACCACGAACGAACATTGGGGTGTTGTCTTTGGAAGGGCCGGTCATAACAACTTTTTTGGCGCCAGCTGTGATGTGTTTACGAGCAGTTTCGTCAGTCAGGAACAGACCGGTTGCTTCAGCAACAACGTCAACGCCTGCTTCGTTCCACTTCAGGTTAGCCGGGTCACGCTCAGCGGTAACACGGATTTTTTTACCGTTTACGATCAGATGACCGTCTTTCACTTCAACGGTACCGTTGAAACGGCCGTGAGTGGAGTCATACTTCAGCATGTATGCCATGTATTCAGCGTCTAACAGATCGTTGATTGCAACGATTTCGATGTCAGAACGTTCCTGAGCAGCACGGAAAACAATGCGACCGATACGGCCAAAACCGTTGATACCTACTTTGATAGTCATATATTCCACCAGCTAGTTGTTAGTGAATAAAAGGTTGGTTGTAAAATTACAAAAACCTTACGCAGCGTCAAGCGGAATCGTGTCAATCATTGCGACAA
This sequence comes from Salmonella enterica subsp. enterica serovar Choleraesuis, assembly GCA_022846635.1. Lineage (GTDB taxonomy): Bacteria > Pseudomonadota > Gammaproteobacteria > Enterobacterales > Enterobacteriaceae. The sequence continues at coordinate 2,483,878 of AP025685.1, read as the reverse complement.
ATCAAACCAGAGAGCCGACTTGTACGTCATGTAACCGACGCTTTCCTGCGCCAATCCAATGTGGGGATCGTTAAAGGTTTTTTAAAGTCTGAAGTATAAATATTTGTGAACCAAATCACGAATATTGATCCTCTAAAATTATGTGGTTAAGTTTAGAACAAAACCGACGCAATGTTGTTTCAATATTGTTATAATTAGTGATTCACCGAATGGTTAAGTTGTTGAGAAGGCCATCATGAGTACGCCAGTAGATCCCGATAAACTGAAAGCATCTCTCTCTGAAATGCAGTTCTATGTAACTCAGCAGCACGGTACCGAGCCGCCGTTCACCGGCCGGTTGCTGCATAACCAGCATGATGGGGTATATCACTGCCTGGTCTGTAATGCCCCGCTCTTTACCTCTGAAACTAAGTATGACTCCGGCTGTGGATGGCCGAGCTTTTATCAGCCAGTCTCTGAGGAAGCCATTAAATATCTTAAAGATTTCTCCCATGGTATGGAGCGTGTAGAAATTCGCTGTGGCAACTGCGACGCTCATTTGGGACATGTATTTCCCGATGGCCCGCAGCCAACCGGCGAGCGTTATTGCGTCAATTCGGCATCGCTGGCTTTTAGCGGGCAAGACGGCAGCGGCCAGATTAAAGGTTGATTAAACGATTCAGCAAATTATTCCAGGGCGATATTCGATGAATGATTCACCGATGAACGATATAGAGCAGATGCTGAGCACCATCACTCCAGAGGTATACCAGCGTCTGGCTACAGCGGTAGAGCTGGGTAAATGGCCTGATGGCGTAGCGTTAACGGCAGAGCAGAAAGAAAACTGCCTTAAGCTGGTGCTGTTATGGCAGAGCCGCAATAACTCACAGCCGGAGCATATGACGCTGAATACCGATGGCGAAATAGTTATCAAGAGCAAGCAGCAGCTTAAAGCTGAGTTTGGTATTGACGGCGCGTCGATAGCCACGCTTAAAATCCAGTAACCGACACATAAAGTGGCAGGGCTGGCGTTTTAAGCTAAGTTTGTCGCGCAAACGATGAAAAAGAACGGGGACGCATAGCGTCCCCGTTTTACTGTAGAGCTGAACTGCGTTCTTCCTCCATCCGGAGGGAGGGTAGTTTCCATCGTTATAGTGGCCATTTTTTCTGGCCACAGTATCGGCCTGTGGGGACTAACACGCCACGTTATGGGTGAAGTTCCAGCCAGTCCTCCAGCGTAGATAAGGTAGCGCCTGCCGCAGCCATCTCACTAAATCCCCGGACGCTATCCTGAGGGTTGATATTGACCCCGCGGCAACCCTCAGTAATAACCGATACCTCATACCCCAATTGTAAGGCGTCCAGTACCGTAAATTTGACGCAATAATCAGTCGCCAGGCCCATCACGATAAGCTCGCCAATGCCCTGTTCCTGCAACCAGTCGTCCAGTCCTGTTTTCTGGCGATGTCCGTTATCGAAGAAGGCGCTGTAACTATCAATGGCGGGGTTTTCACCTTTGGTGAAAGTCCGTTCGATAGCCGGGTGATTTAGCAGTGGATGCAGTTCTGCGCCGATTGATCCCTGAACACAGTGATCGGGCCAAAAAGTTTGCTCCAGCCCGTCAAGCTCGCCCTGGGAATAACAAGGTTTACCCGCAACGCTTGCAAAGCTGCCGTGCTGCGCCGGGTGCCAGTCCTGAGTCGCCAGCGCTGTCACTTGATGCTGCTGGCACCAATCCAGCAGGCGGTTGGCAACATCAATGGTCGCATCCCCCTCAGGGACTGCCAGGGCACCTCCGGCGCAAAAATCATTTTGTAGATCCACTAACAGCAACGCTCGGCGCATCATCGCATCCTTAAATTGTGTCTGACTTAAAAATTAATCGTCAGGAGTAAGTTCACCCCGTAAATTTGTCACCATCGCCTGGCGAATGGCATCAACATCTAGTTGCTGACTAAGGAGATAGTGCAGCTTGGTCAGTGCGGCCTCTACCGTCATATCGGCACCCCCAATAGCACCGGCATCGGCCAGGGCATTACCGGTGGCATAACCGCCCATATTGACTTTTCCGGACATGCATTGTGTCAGGTTCACCACCACAATCCCGCGATCGCTGGCTGATTTTATCTCATTAATAAAGCCCGCGTTTTGCGGCGCATTGCCGACGCCGTAAGAGCGTAAAATTAGCGCTCGTACCGGTTGGCGCAGGAAGTTACGCACCACTTCACCGGAAATACCAGGATAGATAGTGACCACACCGATTGGCTGCGGCGTGATGGGATGCACTATCAACTCACCATCGCTATGAGGCGCGGCAGGGGTATTGAGACGGCGAATATGAATTCCGGCCTCCAGAAGCGGCGGCAGGTTAGGCGAGGCGAAGGCGTCGAAACCGTCAGCGTGGGCCTTGGTGGTACGGTTACCGCGAAACAGACGGTTGTTGAAAAATAGCGAAACTTCATTCACCGGATAGTTAGCGGCGATATACAGAGCATTCAGCAGATTAATCTGCCCGTCGGAGCGCAATTCCGCCAGCGGTATCTGCGAGCCGGTGACGATGACTGGTTTACCGAGGTTTTCGAGCATGAATGACAGCGCCGAGGCGGTGAAAGCCATGGTATCGGTGCCGTGCAGAATAACGAACCCATCGTATTGATTATAATTAGCTTTAATATCATCGGCGATGTGCTGCCAGTCTTCCGGCGTCATATCCGACGAGTCCATCAGCGGCTGGTATTCCTGAATAGTAAAATCAGGCATTTCCGGACGATGAAATTCAGGCATCAGCGCAAGCTGGCGCTGTAAATGGCCAGAAACCGGCACATAACCGTGCTCGGAGCGCTGCATCCCAATAGTACCGCCGGTATAGGCGACATAAATCGATTTCTTTTGCATAACGTCAATAAGTCAGGGTCGGGCGCTCAGTATATCCAAAAGAGCGGGCCAGACGCAGGAGAATAGTGATGCCGCCGCCCGAATGGGCGGCGGCGGGGGAGTTTAGCGGATGTTGCCGCAGGTCAGGCAAAATGCGTAGCGATTACGCGGGTCATTAAATACCGCCAGTTTGTCCGTCTCGGCTTTCAGGGCGAGAGCGGTATCGGCCAGAGGCGCGGGCAGCATCGACTGCAAGGCGGCAGGCAGCATGGCGCGTACTGAACCGCTGAGGCTACCGAACATCACATCCAGCAGGCCCGGATCTTCCTGATAGTACGACAGGTGCCACTGCTTGATTTTCGCAAGCTCGGCGGCTTTATGTACCGCATCATCGAAATCACCAAGGCTATCAACCAGTCCATTAGCTTTGGCATCCTGGCCGGTCCAGACATGGCCTTGAGCGATGGCGTCAATCTCTGCCGGCGTTTTATGGCGCGACTGGGCGACCAGGCCAATAAAGCGCTGATAGCCATTCTCGATGCTGAGCTGAATCAGCTGCTGGACTTCGGTCGGAAGCGCTTTTGTCACGGCAACATCGGCCAGCGGCGAGGTGTTCACGCCATCAGTATGAACGCCAATATCTGCCAGACTATTTTCGACAGTATTGATAACGCCGAAGATACCGATAGAACCGGTCAGTGTGCTTGGGCTGGCGACGATATAGTTACCCGGTGTTGAAATCCAGTAACCACCGGATGCCGCCATTCCGCCCATGGAAATGACCACGGGTTTTCCCGCTTCGCGCGCGGCAGCAAGTTCTTCACGAATAACCTCGGAAGCACTAACGCTACCGCCCGGGCTGTTAACCCGCAGCACAATGGCTTTTACTTTAGGATCGAAACGCGCATCGCGAATTTGGGCTGCCGTGGTATCACCACCCACTGAGCCGGCCGTTTCTTCGCCGTCAATAATTGCGCCATTAGCAAAAATAACCGCGATTTTTTCGCCCGTTTGCGCCGGTTTTTTCACTGCATAGTCATACATGCTGGTAGCGTTAAAATCTTTATCTTTTTTATTCCAGCCAAATTGCTTAATCAGCGTTTTATCCATATCGGCGCTGGTTGCCAGCTCATCAACCAGTTTGTTATCCAGCGCGTATTTGGCGGTGTCGCCGCCGGTTTTCTGCAGCCCGGCCAGCAGACCAGCGGCACCAGGGAATACCTGTTGTAGCTGAATTTTTCGGTTGGCTGCAATGGTTGTCAGATAGTTTTGCCACAGTTCGCCAATCCAGCGACTGTCGGCATCGCGCGCGGCTGGAGACATATCGTCGCGCAGGAATGGTTCTACCGCTGATTTATAGGTACCTACCCGGAATACATGGGTGCTGACTTTGAGCTTATCGAGCAGAGATTTGTAATACAGGCCGTTAGTGGCAAAGCCATGCAAATCAATCGCGCCCTGTGGGGACATCACGATTTTGTTGGCGAAGCTGGCCAGATAATATTGTCCCTGGCTGAAGTTATCGCCATAAACCAGCACCGGTTTGCCGCTGTCCCGGAATTCGCGCAGTGCTTTACCGATGTACTGCATCGACGGCTGATCCGCTCCGGCGAAATTTTTCAGATCCATCACGATGCCGGTGATATTCCGATCGCCTTTGGCCTGACGGATGGCATCAACAATATCAAATAGTGAGTTTTCCTGAAGCCGGTCGGAACTGGAGCCAAGCAGCTGGCGGCCAATAATTCCCAGCTTATTGCTCATCGAAGGCTTATCTACCACGGTGCCGCTAATATCGAGCAACAGAGCGCCACGAGTAACCTCGCTGGATGGCGTGGTGCTGTTGCTGGACAATTCCATCCAGATACCGACACCCACCAGAACGATTAAAATGAAGAACAAATTAAGGAATAACTCCCTGATAAAGTTCAGCACTCGCCAGCTCCACTTAAAGAAACCGGCAAGGAGACGCCAAATGGTGCGCATGTCTTCTCCATAACAAAATTATCGGGCTAACCCGTTCTGACGCCACGAAATGCGTCGTGATAATTATCAAGGGTATCCTAAATTGCCGGGTTGCGCTTGTCAGCCGCAATCTACGGGCGCGCTGTTACCGTTTGAGTGAATATGTTAATTTTGTGAAATATCTTAACCGGAGGACGCAAACTATGGATGCTTTAGACCTGGTACTTCATCGCCGCAGCGCTAAACGCCTGGCAGAACCCGCGCCAACGGGTACCGCGCTGGATAATATTCTGCGCGCTGGAATGCGCGCGCCGGATCACGGTACCTTGCAGCCCTGGCATTTCCATCTCATTGCAGGAGAGGGGCGTGAACGCTTCAGCCAGCTTTTAGAAGCCGCGGCCCGGGATAACGGCGGGGATGAAAAAGCGCTGGATAAAGCCCGCAGCGCGCCGTTTCGTGCACCATTGATTATTACCGTGGTCGCACGTTGCCAGCAGCATCACAAAGTCCCTGAATGGGAGCAGCTGCTGTCGGCGGGCTGTGCGGTTATGGCGATGCAAATGGCGGCGCAGGCCCAGGGTTATAATGGTATCTGGCGTACCGGCCCCTTCACCGATAGCCCACGGGTGCGTGAAGCTTTTGGCTGCCGGGAACAGGATAAAATTGTGGGCTTCCTCTATCTCGGTACGCCTCAGCTCAAGGCTTCAACGACCGTACAACCCGCCGATATCGCACCTTTTGTAAGCCAGTTCTGAACCGGTTGCCGGGTTTGTGAGCAAAAGCCACTCTATCGGAACGCTTACGCTTACCAGCCTGGCGCGAAGGCGCTAACATAGACGGATAGCGACTAACAGGAGATGTCGATGAGCGAGGCTATCCGTCTGACCCAGTACAGCCACGGCGCGGGCTGTGGCTGCAAAATTTCCCCAAAAGTACTGGAAACCATTCTGCGTAGCGAACAGGCGCGCTTTTCCGATCCTAACCTGCTGGTGGGAAACGAAACTAACGATGACGCAGCGGTCTACGATCTTGGCAATGGTACCAGCATCATCAGTACTACCGATTTCTTTATGCCAATAGTGGATAATCCCTTCGATTTTGGCCGCATCGCCGCGACTAACGCTATCAGCGATATCTATGCCATGGGCGGCAAGCCTATTATGGCTATCTCTATTCTCGGCTGGCCGGTGAATGTTCTTGCTCCGGAGATTGCCCGTGAAGTGGTGGACGGAGGTCGTGAAGCCTGTCGTCAGGCGGGTATTGCGCTGGCCGGCGGGCACTCAATCGATACTCCTGAGCCTATCTTTGGCCTGGCGGTCACCGGTGTGGTGCCGACCGATCGTATTAAGAAAAACAGCACTGCCGAAGCAGGCTGCCGACTCTATCTGACCAAACCGCTGGGCATTGGCGTGCTGACCACCGCCGAGAAAAAATCACGTCTGCTGCCTGAGCATCAGGGGCTGGCGACAGAAATCATGTGCCAGATGAATAAAGCGGGGGCTGACTTTGCCACCGTGGCAGGCGTTACCGCCCTGACCGATGTCACCGGATTTGGGCTGATGGGCCATCTGAGCGAAGTGTGCCGCGGAGCGGGCGTGCAGGCAGAAGTCTGGTATCAGGAAGTGCCTAAGCTTCCGGGCGTCGAGCAATATATTGCCGATGGTTGTGTACCGGGCGGCAGTGGGCGCAATTTCCAGAGCTATGGCCATCTGTTGGGCGAGATGCCGGAAGCGTGGCGTAACCTGCTGTGCGACCCGCAGACTTCCGGCGGTCTGCTGCTGGCAGTACGTCCGGATGCTGAGGCTGAGGTGCAGGAAATAGCTGCCCGTAACGGCATTACGCTCAGCGCTATCGGTGAGCTGAAAACGGCGCGAGCCGGTCGACCAATGATCGAGATTCGTTGATCTGATGCGGCTGTTTATTGCGGAAAAACCGAGCCTGGGGCGGGCCATTGCCGATGTATTGCCGGGGCCGCACCGGCGGGGCGATGGCTATATCCAGTGTGGTAACGATCAGGTTGTCACCTGGTGTGTGGGCCACTTGCTGGAGCAGGCTCAGCCCGATGCCTACGATAGCCGTTATGGCCGCTGGAACCTGGCGGATTTGCCTATTGTTCCCGATAAGTGGCGATTGCAGCCGCGGCCATCGGTCGCCAAACAGCTTGGCGTGGTAAAGACTTTGCTGGCGAAAGCCAGCGAAGTTATTCACGCAGGAGACCCTGACCGAGAAGGGCAGCTGCTGGTTGACGAGGTGCTGGACTACCTGCAACTGGAAGCGGAAAAACGCCGCCAGGTGCAGCGCTGCCTGATAAACGACCTTAACCCTCAGGCTGTGGAGCGGGCGATTAGCCGTTTGAGAGCCAATAGCGAGTTTATTCCGCTATGCGTTTCGGCGCTGGCGCGGGCGCGCGCTGATTGGCTATACGGCATTAATATGACCCGGGCCTGGACGCTGCTTGGTCAGCGTGCCGGATACCAGGGCGTGCTGTCGGTAGGCCGGGTGCAAACGCCGGTGCTTGGATTAGTGGTGCGGCGCGATGAAGAGATTGAAAACTTTATTGCCCGGGACTTTTTTGACGTAAAAGCCCATATCATCACCCCGGATCAGCAACAGTTCGTCGCCCAGTGGCAGCCGAGTGAGTCTTGTGAACCCTGGCAGGACGAAGAGGGGCGACTGCTGCACCGCCCTCTGGCCGAGCACGTAGCCGAGCGCATTACCGGCAAACCGGCTGAAGTTACGGGCTACCAGGATAAGCGCGAGTCGGAACCGGCTCCGTTGCCATTTTCGCTATCCAGCCTGCAAATTGAGGCCGCGAAACGCTACGGCCTGAGCGCCCAGGCGGTGCTGGATATCTGCCAGAAACTTTATGAAACCCATAAGCTCATCACCTATCCGCGCTCCGATAGCCGCTATCTGCCGGAAGAGCATTTTGCCGGTCGTCATGCGGTGTTGAATGCCATCAGTATTCATGAGCCGTCGCTGCTACCGCAGCCGGTGGTGGATACTGAGCGCCACAATCGCTGCTGGGATGACAGCAAAGTCGATGCTCACCACGCCATAATTCCCACGGCCCGTACGGGCAAAGTGCGCCTGAGTGAAAATGAGCAACAGATTTATTCGCTAGTGGCCCGCCAGTATCTGATGCAATTTTGCCCGGATGCGATGTTCCGCAAATGTACTATCGATTTGGTTATTGATGGCGGCAAATTCCAGGCGAAAGCGCGCTTTTTGGCGGAAGCCGGATGGCGTACGCTGCTGGGGGCTAAAGAGCGCGACGAAGAGAACGATGGAACGCCATTACCGGTGGTGGCAAAGGGCGATGAGCTGCTGTGCGAGCGTGGAGAAGTCGTCTCGCGCCAGACGCAGCCGCCGCGCCACTTTACCGATGCGACATTGCTATCGGCGATGACCGGTATTGCCCGTTTTGTTCAGGATAAGGATTTAAAAAAGATCCTGCGCGCCACCGATGGCCTGGGCACCGAAGCAACCCGAGCCGGAATCATTGAGCTGCTATTTCGCCGCCAGTTTTTGATTAAGAAAGGGCGTTATATCCAGGCCACCGATGCCGGAAAGGCACTGATTCACGCCTTGCCGGAAATGGCAACTCGCCCGGATATGACCGCTCACTGGGAGTCAGTTCTGACACAGATAAGTGAAAAGCAGCGTCGCTATCAGGATTTTATGGAGCCGCTGACTCAAACGCTGTGGCAGTTGATAGACCAGGCTCGCGGTACGCCGGTGCGCCAGTTTCAAGGCATCGTCGCTCCGGCGGCAAAGAGCGGCGCACCCGCGAAGCCTCGCGCCCGCAAGGGTAAAAGCAGTGGCGGTAAAAAGGCGCCCAGGCAACCAGCGGCAGAGTAATGTTTGATGTGCCTTAGTCTGGTGCTGAAGAGAGTATCTAAAAGCTCATTTCGGAAAAGCTTTGGTTTCGGCTGAACGCTGTCGTTATCTTGCATTAGCCCCGTCAGGTCTGACGGGGCTTTCACTTCGCGCTTTACACCACGCCCTGGGCCAGCATCGCATCGGCTACTTTCACAAAACCGGCAATATTTGCACCGCGCACGTAATCCACCTGCGCGCCTTCACCGCCCATCGCGACGCAGGACGAATGAATATCCAGCATTATCTGGTGCAGCCTTCCATCCACTTCCTCGCTGCGCCATGACAGCCGGGCCGCGTTCTGGGCCATTTCCAGCCCCGAGGTGGCAACGCCCCCGGCATTAGCCGCTTTACCTGGTGCAAACAGCACGCCCGCCTGCTGGAACAGTTCGGTTGCCTCGATAGTGGTTGGCATATTGGCGCCTTCGGCGACCGCGCGCACGCCGTTATCGATAAGCAATCGGGCATCGGTGGCATGTAGTTCGTTTTGAGTGGCGCATGGCAGAGCGATATCGACCTGGATATGCCATGGAGTACGGCCTTCGAAATAGGGCAAGCTCAGCTCGCGGGCATAGTCGGCGATGCGCCCGCCGCGTCGCTCTTTAATGTCATGCAGCAGCGCCAGTTTTTCAGGGGTAAAGCCTGCTTCATCATAAACCGTACCGCCGGAGTCAGAAGCTGTTACCACTTTAGCTCCGAAAGTCATAGCCTTATCAATCGCATAGCGAGCTACGTTACCGGAGCCGGAAACGGCTACCCGCTGGTCGGTAATCCCCGCGCCGTGCTGATGCAACATGGCATTTAAGAAATAGATAAGCCCATAGCCGGTGGCTTCCGGACGGATAAGGCTGCCGCCAAAGGAGAGGCCCTTACCGGTAAAAACGCCAGCGCTGTGGTTAGCCAGCTTTTTCATCATCCCGGCCATATAGCCCACCTCGCGCCCGCCAACGCCAATATCACCGGCAGGAACATCGGTATCCGGCCCCAGGTGCCGCCACAGCTCGGTCATCAGTGCCTGGCAAAAACGCATAATTTCGCCATCGCTTTTGCCTTTAGGATCGAAGTCGCTGCCGCCTTTAGCTCCGCCCATAGGTAAGGTGGTCAGGGCGTTTTTCAGCGTCTGCTCAAAGCCCAGAAACTTGAGAATCGACAGGTTCACAGAAGGGTGAAAGCGCATGCCGCCTTTATAGGGGCCAATGGCGGAGCTGAACTGAACGCGCCACGCGCGGTTGACTTGCACCTGATTTTTATCGTCGCACCAGCATACCCGGAATTGAATGACGCGCTCAGGCTCAATCAGGCGCTCAAGCAGGGCATGGTTGCGATATTGGGGATTAGCGCTCAGAAATGGCCACAGCGAGCCCATCACCTCACGCACGGCCTGTGCGAATTCGGGCTGATGGGGATCGCGGATTTGTAAGCGGGAAAGAAAATCGTCAAGCGAAGCGTTCTGTTCCATAGAAATTTTTCCTGTCATCGAAAATAGATAAATTTGCGCAATACTATAATTGTTTAAAATAGCGGCGTTTTTCGACTATAGCACCGCCACCCTGTGGCGAAGCAAGTGAAAATCATTCATCAAATTGGTAGTAGCAATAACCGGCAATAGCGGGCAGGCGGGGGCTTATGCGATTTATCAGTTTATTTATTGTGCTGGCAGGGGCGTGGTGCGGGCCGTTGATGGCCAGAACGGCTGAAGTGGATGTTTCCGTGCCGCCGGAGGTGTTTAACTCACAGAACGAACGGCCCATGAATTGTCAGCAATGCTGTATCTACGATAACCGGCCTTATTCTGAAGGCGCGGTTATCGAAGCGGCGGGCGGTGTGCTGTTACAGTGCCAGCGTGATGATAAAACGCTCAGCACCCATTTTCTTACCTGGAGGCGCGTGAAGCCATAAACGCTTCAAGCAGTGGGATATCGGCAGGGGCCAGCGCATAATTAAATGCCTGCTCCGGCGCGCACCAGGCAAATTCGCTGTGGCAGCGTGGCTCCGGGATGCCATGAAACTGGCTTACGGTCCACGCATGCAGGGCAATAATGCGTCCTGATATCGGATGTTGATGACTGGTCACGAACTCATCGATGGTGGCCTCAATCCCTAGTTCTTCCGCCAATTCGCGCGCGAGCGCTGCGGGCTGGCTCTCTCCTGATTCCACTTTCCCGCCAGGAAACTCCCACAGGCCTGCCTGATCGCGATCGCCCGCCCGGCGGGCTAATAAAATTTTACCGTCGCGCTCGATAATGGCGGCGACAACATCAATAACAACCGGGGTATTCATTACGGTGTTCCTGGAGGCTGATAACCGGGGCTATTATGCCGTAATGGAGCAAGACAGTAATACTTCCGGCCCGTTAAACCTGAAAACGTGCCGCATTTCCCACCGCCTGGCTGTAAAAACCGAGCCTGGTCATTACTATTATGCGAAAAGTGCCTAGAATGGCAGCCTTCTCTATTACCCGGTAAATTGCTAATGAAAACGGAGTCATGGCTTAAACCGCTCATGCGACTGCCGCTGTCGCTACGGCCTTTGGCCGCGCTACAGCGTCGTCATTTTGGTCAGGTCTTAAACCCGCTGCGCTTTTGGGGGCGCACGCCGTTTTTGTTCTGGCTGGTAGCGCTGTTTTTTGGCCATTTGGAGCGTCGGAAATCACCGCTATCTCCCACGCTGCGTGCGCTGTTGATGACGCGGATTTCTCAGCTATGCCACTGCGCTTTTTGCATCGATGCCAATAGCCTGAGGCTGGCAAATAGTAGCGGTTCGCTGGAGAAAGTACTGGCCGTTGCCGACTGGCAAAACTCTACGCTTTTTGATGATACTGAAAGATTGGCGCTGGAGTATGCCGAAGCGGCGACCGCTACGCCACCTCGTCAGGATACTGATTTACAACAGCGACTGCGCGCCCGCTTTACCGAGCATGAGATTACCGAGATAACGGCGCTTATCGCCTTTCAAAATCTTTCGGCTCGCTTTAATTCGGCGCTGGCCATCCCTGACCATGGGTTGTGTCCGCTGCCGCAAACGGAAACTAAAAAAGATGTTTGATAGCTACCTTCACCCGCGCCTCAAACCGGCGCTTAACCACCTGGCTGCGGTGCTCGACAGGCCTGGTATTTCTCCCGATGGTATTACTTTAGTGGGGTTTGCAACCGGCGTACTGGCGCTACCGCTGTTAGCGCTAAATCTTTATGGCGCAGCGCTGGCTGCCATTATTCTTAACCGATTGCTGGATGGATTGGATGGGGCGCTGGCCCGCAGGCGTGGATTGAGCGATGCCGGAGGTTTTTTAGATATTGCGCTCGATTTTCTGTTTTATGCGCTGGTGCCGTTTGGCTTTGCGCTGGCCGACCCTCAGCAAAATGCGCTGCCAGGCGCTTTTTTATTGATGATGTTTATTGGTACCGGGAGTAGCTTTCTGGCGTTTGCGGCGCTAGCCGATAAATACCGGCTGGCTAATCCGCGCTATTCCCATAAATCATTTTATTATTTGGGTGGCCTAACCGAAGGAAGTGAAACCATTGCGGTATTTATTGCCATGGCGTTATTTCCCGAGGCGTTTCCTGCACTGGCGTGGTTGTTTGGAGCGCTATGCGCTATCACCATTGTCTGCCGGGTGTGGGGTGGGTATCAAACGCTTAAGACGGCAAAAAAAGAGCCAGAGGAGCAGTAAGTTTTATCGCGGTGACGGCCTGCAGGCTGCCACCGCGTTGTAGTCACTTAGATTTTATCCGGGCCGCGTTCACCGCTAACCGTTGGATTATTCGGGAAACTACTCCACTCGTACCAGCCCCCGTCATAGAGCGAAATTTTTGGCCAGCCCATGGCCCGCGCATACATAAACGCTTCGGCTGCGCGCCAGCCAGTGCCGCAATAGAAGGCTACCTGCTGATCTTTAGTGATATTCCAGTGCTGCCACATAGTGGTGATATCGGATTCACTACGCATAGTGCCGTCCGGATTATGGAAATCCTCCATATGGGTAGCATCGCTACCGGCGTGACCCCAGCGAGCACCGGCAATATCCCCCATCGGCTTAATGTAGCTATAGCCGCTGGTGGTACCGATAAATTCAGGCCATGAACGAATACTCACCAATGACGCATCGCGACGGTGGAGCATCGCTTTAGCCTGGTTCATATCGGTCATAATCTGCGGCTGACCGGGAATTGACGCACCAAATTCAGGAGTAGGTGTTACTTTGTCTGGCCAGCCGCGCGATACCGGCAGGCCGGAGTCTGACCAGGTGCGCCAGCCGCCGTCCAGCAGCCTCACGTCTTTAACACCGGCATACAGCATAATCTGCGCAACGCGGGCGGCGGCATAGACATCCCGACCGTATAGCACCACGGTAGTGTCGTGGCGGATACCGTGGCTGGACAGCATCTGCGCCAGTTTTTCGTCGGAGACTTTATTCCATAACGGCTCGCTCTCCACTTCATTGGTATCAATATAGTCAGCGCCGGGAATGTGGCTCAGAACGTATTTTTTAGGCTGTCCCCATCCTGCTTCCAACAGTTTCCAGTCGCCTGCGGGTTTGTTAGCAACGTTTTTTCCAGCTTGTAGGTCGGCAATCCATTGCGGATAAACCAGCTGTTCATAGTGGGCCAGGCGCTGAAGACGCGCGGGTTGGGTTAAGGCATCAGAGAGGGTGGTTACCTGGTTATAGCCCAGTGCGTTAAGACGCTGTTTGACAGCCTCTACCTGGTCTTTACTGCCATACAGTGCAATTGTCCGGTTAGTGTTCAGCCCGTGGCGGGCTGCCCAGCCGCTCAGCGCGTTATCGTTCATCTCGCTTAACCATGAAGCAGAGAGGTTTAAAGCACCTGCTTCATGCCCGGATGCAGAGCCGCTGGCTTCAGGCCAGCCGTTATAAAAGGCGCTGGGGCGGGTATCGACGATAGCGCCTTGCCGGGACTGTAGTTCAGAGGAAGAAAGCGGCGCCATTTTATCGGCGGCCATCACGCTGGAACAAAAACTCAGGGCAAGCGCCAGCGCGGTTAAGGGAGAAACACGTTTCATCAGTTAACCTTGTTGTTATGGAAGCGCACATATTAGCTCCTGGCTCGGTGATTACTTTGCGTTAGCTCAGCCTGTCGCCACTAAGCTGCCGTTATTGATGCGTATTACCCGCCCGGAAGCAGGAATATCTTCCTGATGATGGCTAACCAGTATTACCGGGATTTGCAAACGGGCCAGTTCGCTGAAGACCCATTGGCGAAACTGATGGCGTAGCTCAGGATCCAGGTGAGCGAAGGGTTCATCGAGCAATAGCGCCTGCGGATGGGCTAGCAGAGCGCGCAGAAGGCCAATTCGCGCTTTTTGGCCGCCAGAAAGCGTTGCCGGATCTCGCCGGGCAAAGCCACCCAATCCGGCAGACTCCAGCGCATCATCCGCCAGCGCCCGACGCCGGGTGCGTTGACGCCAGCCGCCGGGAATACCCAGCAGCAAATTCTCCCCTACGCTTAGATGGGTAAACAGCAGCGGCTCCTGAAATAAGATACCAATCTGTCGACGCTCGGTGGGTAAAACATCACAGCGGCGCTCATTCAGCCAGATCTGGCCCTGAGCCTGAAGGTCTGCCGGTGGTGCGCCGATAAGCCATTGCAGCAGAGTCGATTTACCGCTTCCTGAGGGGCCGGTAATTGTTAATATTTCTCCGGCCTTTATCGTAAACCCACCCTCTAGCAACGGCTGGCTGCCAAATGCCAGGCGGGCACTACAGACTTTCAACATTAATGTAATCCCCGGCGGCGGCGGGATAGGGCTATCCCTGCCAGCGCGCATAAGCTAAAGGTTAATAGAGGAAGTGCCAGCTGGAGCAGGCTGTGTACGGCCAGCAGACGTTCATCACCGCCGCTGCTTAATGCAACCGCTTCACTCGTCAGAGTAGGAACCCGTCCGGCACCAATAAATAATCCCGGCAGATATTGGGCAATGCTTACGGAAAAACCAACGGCAAAGGCCGCCAGCAACGGGCGGGCCAGTTGGGGGAGCATCAGGCATAGTTGCACCCGCCATAAGGGACATCCGAGGCTAAGCCCGATGGTTTCCTGACGCCGATCGCGCTTGCGCCACGCTGGGGCAACAATAAACGCCATATAGGGAACGGCCCAAAGCAGATGGCTCCAGCCAACCGCCAGCAGTGAGTGCGAGCCTCCAAACCAGCTTAGTACCCGGTGCTGTCCGAGTATCAGCGGCTGAGCCGGAAGTAATAACGGTAGCCAAAGCAGCCACAGGCCGCGTCCGCCAGCCAGCAGCCAGCAGATAACCACCGCCATTCCTGCGCTTGCCACCAAAAGCCCGAGCGTTAACGAATTGAACAGCGGCGTCAGGCTTAAATCCTGCCAGGCCTCGAAGCTAACTATCAACGGTATTCCCTCCCCGGTAAAACGGGTGCGGGTTATGGCGGTGAGAATCAGAACCAGCAGGCAAAGATAGCCGCTGATATTGACCAGGATGCTGCCAATCCACCCGGCGGGCAGCATCAGTTTATGATGGGAATTGTCGGGCGATGGCGCACCGCCAGTATGACGTAGCAGCAGCCACAAGAGACTCATAATCGCTACAAATAACGCCATGAGAATTAGGCAGGCTTGAAGCCCCTGTAGTCTGGCCTCAGGGGATGGCTGGTTCATCCAAACCCATGCCAGGACGCTCAGAGTAGGCGGGTTCCCCGGCCCAGTAACCATCGCGACATCTACCACAAATAGCGACCAGGCGACGAGGGTGGCGCTGAGCCACAGCAGCTCTGAACGCAATTGCGGTAAAATCAACCGGGTGAAACAGCGCCAGCGGCTATATCCAAGGCTGCGACCAAGAATAAATGCCTCATGGATTTGAGAACGGCTCAATGCCGCGCCGAGGACCCATAAAACAAATGCGCTTTCTTTAATTGCCAGCGTCAGACCGAGCCCTATGCCAAGAGGATCGGCGTCAGGCTGCCAGCTGGCCCATATCTGACTTAACCAGCCGCCCTGGGAAAAGATCAGCAATAGTCCGCTGGCAAAGGCCACATGCGGTATCGCCAGCAGAAAAGGGAGACGGCGATATATGACCGTCCAGCGCGGCGTTTGCCACAGACCGGCAATGACTAAACAGGCAATGAATAGTGCGCCGCCCCAGCTTATCAGCGTCGAGACCAGGCTGGCCTGCAGTGCCTGACTGAATTGCATATCACCGAGCAGGCCGCCCCAGCCCTGGGGGCTGAAAACCGCCGCTACCAGGCTTTGGGTGGCAGGCCCAAGCGGTATATAGATGGCGCAGAGCAGCAACCCGGCAATAAGCGTAGCGGGGCGGTTCATCTACTAGTGGGACCCGTAACGCTGTTGCCATTCATGTTCGATAAGTGGGATCCACGCGGCGTTTGGCTCGCTGATAACCGTTAATGGACGAGCGGTAGCGGCTATATCGCCGAGGCGTTTATTCCACGGCGCAGGGAGTGCCGCCGGGTAAAGCACGCTAGGATCGCCCCAAATTTGCGGCTGAGCCTTACGCCACTGGGCGGCGGGTGAAAGTAAAAAGTTAGCCACGACCTGGGCTGCGGCCTGAGAACGGGCATTTCGCGGGATTGCCACAAAATGAATATTGCCTATCATTCCGCGGCGAAAACCAAATGCGATACTATCGGGCGGCAGTTTGCCGTCTAAAACCAGGTGATGGGCGTGTGCCGGGTTAAAGGTCAAGGAGGCTGCCAGCACACCCTGGGCCAGCATGGTATCCATGCGGCCGCTGCTGGCTGGGAAATCGCGCCCCTCGCGCCATAAGTAGGGATGCAATTTTGTCAGATAATCCCATAAAGGCGCCATAACGACGGCCTGGGTCGCAGGATTGGGGGCATGGCGCAGCGCTTCCGGCCGGCCGGTCAGGTTTATCAGCAATTGGGTCAGAAAGGCGCTGCCGGTAAATTCGGGGGGGCGCGGATAGCTTAGTTTACCTGGATTTTTTTCTGCCCAATTCAGCAGGGCGTCCGGGTCAGCAAATGGCGTACTGATAACGCTTTTCCGGGCGATAAACATAAGCTGAGCACTGCCCCATGGCGACTCGGCACCATCGGTGGCCAGGGCAAAATCTTCACTAACCGGCAGGCGGCTGTCGACATAACGATAATTGGGCAGCGAGGTGGCCCAGCCTTCCAGCAGCATATTCCCTTGCTTCAGTGTGCGGAAGTTTTCACCATTAATCCAGAGCAAATCGACCGAGCCGCCTTTGGTCTGGCCATTGCGAAACTCCGAGCTAATACGGGTCACCACATCACCGGCATCAGCAATATGTACCACTTTGAGATCGATGGCGTAATGGCGCTTCATCTCGTCGCTTACCCAGTCGAGATAGCGGTTAATCGCCGGGTCGCCGCCCCATGCGTTAAACCAGACGGTTTGACCGTTTGCCTGGCGTTTTATTTGCGCCCAGTCTGCCTGTCCGGCATGAGCCTGAAGGCACGTCAGAGAGAGCAGCGCGCATGTGAGAATGCGGCCAATGCGGGTTAATCCCATAATCACACTTCCTATGTTTAACGGGTAATCAGACGTTTTACTATCAGACGCGACAGCAGCGGCAGAGCCCCTAGCAGAATAAAAGTTAGCATCATTGCCGGTGACACAATATCGCTCAGCCTGTTAATGGCGGCCAGCTGTTGTCCGGCATTAACGTAAACGAGGGTAGCGGGCAGCATGCCGAGCTGGCTCACCCACCAAAAGCGGCGTACCGATAGGGTGGTCAGGCCCATTATCAGGTTCACCACAAAGAACGGAAACAGCGGCATCAAGCGCAGAGCAAAAAGATAGTAAGCCCCGTCACGTTCGATTCCTTGATTAACTTTGACCAGCTGTGTGGCGAACCGGCGCTGCACCCTGTCACGCAGATAATAACGGCTGATAAGCATGGCCAGCGTTGCTCCGGCGGTTGATGCAAAAGAGACCAGTAACGTACCCAGCGGAAGATGAAAACAGGCGCCTCCCAATAGCGTCATCAGGGTTGCACCGGGAATAGATAGCGCGGTAAGTAGTACGTACAGGCAAAAATAGAGGGTTACCGTCAGCCACGGAGAGCGAATAAAAAATTGCTCGCACAGCCGCTGATAATGTTGCATCCCCTCAAGGCTTAGCGCCTGAGGAGGAAGCAGATAAATGATAGCGGCAATTATTGCCAGCAGCCCGCAGGCTAAAAGCCAGGGGCGTAACTGTCCTGAGGTCATATCAAATCTGGCGGGCGCTTACAGCGCGAATTTAGCCCAAACCGGCGCGTGATCGGAGGGTTTTTCCATGGCGCGAATTTGATAGTCAATACCGGTTTCGACACAGCAACGTGCCAGCGGGTCGCTTGCCAGCAGCAGGTCAATACGTAGCCCTCGGTTGTCATCAAACCCTTTTGAACGATAGTCAAACCATGAGAAACGATCGCTGGTTTCCGGATTAGCGTGGCGGAAGGTATCGGTTAACCCCCAGTTAAGCAGGGTCCCCATCCATTCGCGTTCTTCCGGCAGGAATGAGCATTTTCCGGTACGCAGCCAGCGCTTGCGATTCTCCTCACCAATGCCAATATCCAAATCGCTTGGGCTGATATTCATATCACCCATAATCAGCACTGGACGATCGCGCGTCAGTTCGGTTTCCAGATAGTTTTGCAGATTGCGGTAAAACGCATCTTTAGCCGGAAACTTAATCGGATGGTCGCGGCTTTCGCCCTGAGGAAAGTAGCCATTAATAACGGTCAGCGGGCCAAGAGAAGAGGGGATTTGGGCCATAATAATACGGCGCTGTGCCTCATCGTCGTCACCTGGAAAACCGCGGCGAACGGCAATGGGTTCTGCTTTGGTCAGCAGCGCGACGCCATAATGCCCCTTTTGACCATGATAAAAGACGTGATACCCCAGCGAGGCGACATCTTCCAGTGGGAACATATCGTCATGAACCTTCGTTTCCTGCAAACCGATGACGTCCGGCTGATGCTGCTCAACGATGGCCGCCAGTTGATGAGGACGGGCGCGCAGGCCGTTGATATTAAATGAGACAAATTTCATAGTCTGGGTCACTGTCGCAATAATCAGGTGGCGGAATAGTAGCAGATTGCACCGGGTCTGCCGAGAGGGAGACGAGGTTTCATCATCGGGATCGCAAATCCGGTTAGCCGCCAGTAAAGATGCTGGCTTATCGGTTTCTGGTCTGGGGGGAACCTGGCTGACTCCCTTGCAAAAACGATAAGACAAAAGGTGTCCAATAGATGGTTATGGATCTGGTCAGATTTTTTGAGCCAGCCAAACGGTATGCCCGGCACAGGCCGGATCTTCCGCTAGCATATCGATGACTTTAAAGCCGTTTATCTTCAACAACTGACGATATTCCTCGGGGGCCAGGCTGGCGTGGTAAAGCGGCTCTCCTTCAAATTGCCCCATGGCAATGCCGCGCCCGGGACCACTGGTGAACATCAGTGCGCTGCCGGAATGGCAATGGTGCGCAAACCGAGAAAACATCGTCTTCTGGTCATCCTGAGTTAAATGAAAAAAACTGTCCCAGGCGATCAGTCCATCGAAAGTTTGGTTTAACGCCAGCAGGCGCATATCCTGCTCTATCCAGTGTTGATTCGGAAAGCGTGCCTGGGCGCGGGCCAGCATGGCTTCAGCACCGTCAACTCCAGTTATTTCATACCCCTGACTAATAAAGTATTCGGCAATTGGCTGGCCATTGCCGCATCCGATATCGAGGATATGGCTCCGCGGGTCGAGGATAGCGATGAATTTATCCAGCCAGCCTTTTTCAAAAAGCGCCTGTGACCGTAAACGGGCGAACGCATCGGCGTGGCGTTGGTATATAGAGAGAATGTTTTTGGCTGCCAGAGAGGGCATAGCTGATCCTGTTGCGATTGATTTAATCCGGTTTTTTTACTGCTGAAGTAAAGAGCTTATAACAATTAAGCCATCAAAAAGGATATTTAATGAACCCTCACGGGGCGAGGGCCTGTGTTGATCCGGTTTATTCATATGTCGTTAATATAACGCAGGGATATTATCTTTAACTAAATTCTGTTTTTGAGATTTTATACGGATTATTCTTATCAGGTGCTTTTCTTTATTATTTTCCTCAGATAGACTTCTCCATAATTAGTTGAAAATTAGTCACTTAATATCAAATTATTGTTAATCTCCATTATTAATTCTTAATTTCTCCATAATTGGTTATTCCTTGCATTATCAGCTTTAATTATTTTACTCATCAGTTGATTAATTGACGTTAAGGTGCGTAAACTTAATTTCGTGAACACGGCGATGTACGCCGAAAATTAAACTAAATATAGGATGACCTGATTATGCGTAAACTTACCGCTATCGTTGTTGCTTCAACTCTGGCTATGGGTGCGATGAACCTGGCGCATGCAGCTGACTCCACCACTGCCGCGTCAACGACTGAAAAACCAATGATGCATCATCATAAAGGCAAAGGCCCACACGGTATGATGCACCCTGGTATGATGATGATGCAGGGCGTTAACCTGACCGACGCGCAGAAACAGCAGATTCGCGACATCATGAAAGATCAGCGCAGCAAAATGCAGCGCCCATCCGTTGAAGAGCGTCGTGCCATGCATGATGTGGTTGCCAGCGACAGCTTCGACCGTACTAAAGCCGAATCTCTGATTGACCAGGGTGCCGCGGCTAATAAAGCCCGCATGGTGGCCCATCTGGAAGCTCAGAACAAAATCTACAACGTGCTGACTGCCGACCAGAAAAAACAGTACAACGCGAATTTTGAGAAGCATCTGACAGATGCGCCAAAACACCAGGGTAAAATGCTGCAAGACGCCGAATAATACCGGCGCCAGCTTTTAAGACCGCCGGTTTTGTTCATCCTCTTGAAGTGTGGGCATGACCGGCGGTTTTGTCCTCTGATAAAAAAGCCACCTCTTTCGAGGTGGCTTTTTGCTGTAACTACTGAGGAAATGTAGTGCCTGATGAGCTCATTATTTCAGGTGCTTCAACGTGTTTTTAACGCCGGGTAGCCCACCAGCACAGCAGCGAGCCTGCAACCACCAGCATTACTCCCTGCCAGAATGCGCCTGTGGGCGTTACGCCGAGCCACAGGCTACCCAAGAGTGCCGATAATACCGGGGTGAAATAAGATGCGCTGGCCAGCAGGGTAATATTGCCGAACTGAATCCCGTGATTCCACGCGCTATAAGCAATAGCCGTCGAAAGGCCCATGAACAAAAGCTCCAGGCAGGGAACCAGACTAAAAGAGAGTGGTGGTGTTTCAGTTGTAAAATAGCGGATCCACAACGCCAGCGCGGTCAGACAAAAAAACAGTGGGACGCCGTTTTGCCCATTGCTCCACAGCCGGGTCAGATTGCAATATAACGCCCATACAATGGCGGCGCCAAAAGCCAGACCGTAGGCTAGCGGATTACTTAGAATATTGTGCCAAAGTATAAGTGGTGACCAGTCACCGTTTCCCTTAAGTACCAGCGTTACGCCGCCAACGGCCAGCATCAGGCCCGGCCACAGCCACCAGGCTGCACGTTTTTTTAGAATCAATACCGCAAAAAACACCGTCAGGCTGGGCCACAGATAGTTGATCATACCCAGTTCCAGCGACTGGCCGCGCGTATGCGCCAGGCCAATAGATAACGCCAGCGAAATTTCATAACCGACAAACAGCAGCCCGCCAGTCCATAAATAGCGGCGCGGCAGGCGGCGGGGATTGGGTACTCCCTGGCTTAGGCATAACGCCACTGCGCTGATGGTATAAAGCAGGGCTGCGCCGCCCACCGGGCCAAAGTGTTCAGAGATGCTGCGCAGCAAACCGACGGATGTGCTCCATAATAAAATTGCGATAAGCCCGAGACTGGTTGCGCGGGTATTAGCGCCTTCCTGAGATGTAGCAAGTGTGCTCATCGTCGGCTCTGTCCTTAAGATTTCTTCCAGAAATCGTCAAATACGGTGATAGGTAAATGGCGCTTATGCTCCGTGCGCTGATACCACTGCTCAATTTTTTGTGCGCTCTCCTGCGGTAAAGCTTTCCCTTCCAGATAGTCATCTATTTCGTCATAGCTGACACCCAATGCAATTTCATCCGGCAGCGCAGGACGGCCATCTTCCAGATCGGCAGTAGGTGATTTCTCGTATAAATGAGCCGGACAGCCTAGCGCTTTTAGCAGCGAGCGTCCCTGGCGCTTGTTAAGCCGAAACAGAGGGTTAATATCGGTGCCGCCGTCGCCGTATTTAGTAAAGAACCCAGTCAGCGCCTCGGCGGCGTGATCGGTGCCGACCACCACGCCGTGATTCATTGCGGCAATGCTGTATTGGGCTTTCATACGTTCACGGGCTTTTTCGTTACCGCGAACGAAATCGGTTAACTCAATGCCAATATCTTTCAGCGTCTGCTCGGAAGCGAGCACTGCAGCTTTAATATTTACCGCTAGAGATTTATCCGGCTGAATAAAGGCAAGGGCATCCTGACAATCCTGCTCATCGGCCTGAATGCCGTATGGCAGGCGCACCGCGATAAACTGGTAATCGGATTTTCCGCTTTCCTGACGCAGTTCATTGATAGCCATCTGGCATAGTTTGCCGGTTAAGGTGGAGTCCTGGCCGCCGCTGATGCCCAGCACCAGGCTCTTAATAAACGGGTAGGTAGTCAGATAAGACTTGAGAAAATCCACGCTGCGACGGATCTCCTGCTGCGGATCAATTTGCGGCTTGACGCCTAGCGTTTCAATTATCTGTTGTTGCAGTGTCATTCATATCTCCCTTCGCGGCCAGCAGGCCTGATGCAGAGTCATACAGCCTTTGATTATCAACCATGTAAGCTACCGTGTCAGGTATCAAACAACAAGCGTGCCTCGACAGTTGCTACTGTCTCCGGACGATTTTTAGGCGAAGAGTTGCTCGCAAATGCGACAATACCTGGTGCAATATGCTAACAGCTTGAAAAAAATCGTCTTATGTTCCAGGCTTATTAAACATTCTGGACGCACTGAGGAAGCTACATGAATAAATTTGCAGGAGTCATGGGGGCCGCCGCTATTTTGGCGATGATGGCCGGGTGTACCGCTTACGATCGTACTAAAGATCAGTTTAGTGAGCCGGTAGTTAAAGATGTGAAAAAGGGTATGACCCGCGCTCAGGTGCTGGAGATTGCAGGGAAACCGGCATCCGAAGTGACCATGGTTCACGCGCGCGGTACCTGCCAGACCTATATTCTGGGTCAGCGCGATAACAAAATTGAGACCTATTTTGTGGCGCTCGATGAAACCGGACGCGTGATGAATACCGGGTATCAGACCTGCTCTGAATACGATACCGATCCACAAAATCCGCAACAGAAAAAAGTATTCCAGTAATCTTCAGCCGGCTCACTATCACTCATAGTGGGCCGGTTAACTTCTCCGCATCCATCTTGTTTATTGCACTATCGGGCGCGACGTCCGATGGCAAAATCCGTTATTATTAGGCTCTGCTATAAATGTACTGATTGAGAGCCGACGTAATGAAAACCCTGCGCCAGCAAAACCGCCCCATCATCACCTATACCCCTCGCGTGGAGCCAGCTCCGCCAAAGCATGCCTGGCATATGCCGGAATATCGTGATGTGTGGGTATTGAGCGGTAAGTACGTGGCGTTTGTGTTGTCGGAGAGTAGCTTTCTGCGCTCACCCAATTTTGAGATGCCTCAGGCCGCTCAACGCTGGGCCGATCAGGTGCGCCAGGACCACAATCTGTAGTTCCCTACGGACGCCAGACAAAAAAAACCGCGCCTAAGCGCGGTTTTTTTATCGTGATAATATTACATATGAGCCAGCTCTGACTCTTCGTCATTATGCAGAATCTGCTTATCAGTCTGCCCCAGCAGCTGGCTGGTAATCGTACCGGCAGTCATTGAACCGCTAACATTCAGGGCGGTACGGCCCATATCAATTAACGGTTCTACCGAGATAAGCAGAGCCACCAGTGTCACTGGTAACCCCATGGCCGGCAGTACGATCAGGGCAGCGAAAGTAGCACCACCACCCACGCCGGCAACCCCGGCCGAGCTGATAGTCACCATACCTACAAGGCTTGCAATCCACACCGGGTCAAACGGGTTAATGCCCACGGTCGGTGCAACCATTACCGCCAGCATGGCCGGGTAGATACCGGCACAGCCGTTCTGACCGATAGTGGCACCAAAAGAGGCTGAGAAGCTAGCGATGGACTCAGGCACTCCCAGGCGGCGGGTCTGGGTTTCGATATTCAGCGGAATACTGGCCGCACTGGAACGGCTGGTAAATGCAAAGGTAAGTACCGGCCATACTTTACGGAAGTAGCGCAGTGGGCTGATGCCGGTAAAGGCCAGCAGCAGGGCATGAATACCGAACATAATCGCCAGGCCCAGATATGAGGCCACCACAAAACTGCCCAATTTAATAATGTCCTGAAGGTTGGAACCGGCGACGACTTTGGTCATTAGCGCCAGTACACCATATGGTGTGAGCAGCATAACCAGACGGACCAGTTTCATTATCCAGCCTTGCAGAGTATCAATAGCAACCAGGACGCGTTCACCCTTAGGCGCATCTTCCTTAAGCAGCTTAAGTGCGGCGACCCCCATAAATGCAGCGAAGATAACTACGCTAATAACCGAAGTTGGGTTAGCGCCAGTCAGATCGGCAAATGGATTTTTAGGGATAAACGACAATACCAGCTGCGGCACGCTGAGATCGGCAACTTTGCCAACATAGCTACTGTGCAGAGTATTAAGGCGCGCGGTTTCGGCGCTGCCCTGGACCAGTCCTTCGGCTGTCAGGCCAAATAGCCCGGTGACCAGAACCCCAACCAATGCGGCTATCAAAGTGGTAAACAGTAATGTTCCGAGAGTCAGAAAGCTGATTTTACCCAGCGAAGAAGCATTATGCAGACGGGCAACGGCGCTAAGAATAGAGGCGAATACCAGCGGCATGACTATCATTTGCAACAGCTGAACATAGCCATTACCGACGATGTTGAACCAGCTAATCGAATCTTTCAGCGTGGCGCTTTCTGAGCCATAAATAAGCTGCAGTGCCAGGCCAAATACGACCCCCATAACCAGACCAACCAGTACCTTTTTAGCGAGACTCCACTGACGGTGGCGGGTCTGCGCCAGCAATAGCAATAAGATAACGAACGCCACGATGTTGGCTATAAGTGGAAAGTTCATCCCCGTATCTCCTGAATATTTTTATCTGGCCGCTAAGATGCGCCTTATGTTTGAAGGCAAGCGTAGCAGAGGCGCTCCTGCCATCGTTATATTCAAATGGAATGGCTTATAGCTAAATGGATAATTTCGCTGTATTAATGCGCAATTTGATGATTTACCAAACGATGGAAGCTATGTTGCAGCGTATTAATGGTTTGCGATGACCAGCGAACGGCCTCGTTATCGGATGCTGAGTGCGGCAGCCAGATGGCAAAACCGCATAACAGCATGCACAGTACGCGCTCCAGTTGGTTGCCTTTTTGGGTGACGATAAGCGGCAGACGGAAACGCCAGCGGCATGGCCAGAGCAGTGGTACTCCAGCGGGAGTGAGCATATCGGCAATGATATGGCTGACATAACCTACCACCATTCCCTGTAAAACATCGCCGGGAATAGTCGCATCAATAGGGACGTGAATATAAAGCAGCGCCAGGGATGCAAATACCGCCAGCAGGCTATGGGTAAAACCCCGGTGGCCGAACATCCGAGCTATCGGTTTTGAAATCCAGGTTAGGCGCTGACCTAGCAGAGATTTGGGATGATCAATATCAGGCAGCAGGCAGGTAATGATAGCGGCCGGTACAATATGCCACCAGTCGCCCTGCGCCAGCACGGGCGTTAACTCGGCATTTTTTGCAAATACCGCGCTGGCAATAGCAAAGAGCAGGTGACCTTCCGCCGTCATGATAACTTCTCAAATAACTGTCAATTCATCCAGTATAGGGAATTTATACAGTAGACGGAAGTGGTGACGTTGTAACTCTTTGTCTCTGGCAGCCGCCTCACGGGAGGCGGCCCAATCTCATCCCAGCAGATGTGTCGCGTTGAGCTGTTCCAGCGACTCAAGTTTCTGGTGAGCGAGAACCCAGCGCGGGTCGGCCTGATTTTCTGCAGCAGGCACTACCAGCGAGCGCATACGGGCGGCGCGGGTAGCTATCATACCGTTCACCGAGTCTTCCAGCGTGGTGCAGGAGAGCGGTGAAATACCAAGCTGGCTGGCGGCGTTCAGATAGACCTGAGGATGCGGTTTGCTAAAAGGTAGAGACTCAGCCGAGGAAAGCACTGAAAACGCATCACGCAGATTAAATATCTCCAGCACCATCTCTAGCATACGCAGCGGAGATGCTGATGCCAGACCGATTTTCAGATCCAGCGACTGGCACAGCTCGACGGCGTGTTTAACGCCAGGCAGAAGCGGGCGCTGTTCAGCGACCAGTGTCATGGTTCTTTCAATAATCCGTGAAGTCGCCTCAGCGCGGGTGACGCCTTGCCACGGCTGCTGGTTGTACCAAAGGTCGACCACTAAATCGATGCGTAAACCAAGCATATCCGGTAATTCGTTGCGACGTGATACATCGACACCAAGGCTTTCAATCACCTCGATCTCCGCTTGATCCCAGAGTGGCTCTGAATCGATTAACAAGCCATCCATGTCAAACAGCGCGGCGCGGATCGGGTAAGGACTCGACATTCAATTACTCCTGTAGATGAAAATGCTGGGGCATATCATTAGCGATAAATTCAGGCGCTGGCTATCAGTTTATGCAAAAAGACTTGAAAAGCAGGCGCCCGGAGCGTGAAGAAGGTAAACTCAACGACAAAATTAACCGCTATCTCAAGGGGAAAGCATGACGTATCAACAAGTCGGGCGTATCGCCATTATTAAACGCGTGGCGGGCTGGCTACTCTTTATACCGGCGGTTATCTCGACCATTATCTCGCTGCTAAAGTTTCTTGACGGCCACCCGCAGGGGCAGGCGGGAATTAATGCCGTGGTGCTGGATTTTGCCCATGTAATGGTTGATATGATGCGTTTTAATACGCCGTTTTTGAACCTGTTCTGGCATAACTCACCGCATCCTGATTTTCAGCATGGCGTTAATTTGATGTTCTGGATAATCTTTGCACTGATCTTTATTGGGCTGGCCTTGCAGGACTCCGGAGCGCGGATGTCGCGCCAGGCGCGATTTTTGCGAGAAGGCATCACCGATCAGTTAATTCTGGAACAGGCTAAGGGGCCGGAGGGGCTCACCCGTGAGCAATTAGAGTCACGGGTTGTGGTGCCTCACAACACCATCTTTATGCAGATTTTCCCCATGTATGTTCTGCCGGTTATTGTCCTGGTGGTGGGATACTTTGGGCTGTCGTTTGCAGGCTTTATTCAGTAATGAACGGCCAGTAATCAAAATTCGGTAAGAATAAGCCCACAGAGAATGTTTTAAGTAAAAAGCCACCTACATCCAGGTGGCTTTTATTTTTATACTTGTGTGAGCCAGAGTTTGGACAGGGGGCGCTTAGCCTTCTGGTCAGCACAAATGTTCAAAGCTTAGGCCTAAGGCTATTCGGCTATGCCGTTATTCTAAAACTTCAGCTCCTGCGCTATCCGCGGTTTATAACAACATCGTCAATTGCCTGCTGTGCGGTCACCAAATGCTGGCCGCCAAACAGCCATGCGCGGTTTAACAAGGTATAAAGCTGATACAGCGGCTGACGGTCGAGGAAACCTGCCGGTAAAGGGCTGACCGACTGATAGCCGTCGTAGATTTGCGGAGGTTGCTCTGGATGCAGCGGCAGCATTGCCAGGTCGCACTCACGGTCTCCCCAGTAACAGGCCGGGTCGTAGAGATAGGGACCATGTGGCCCAAGGGCGCAGTTATCAGACCACAAATCACCGTGCAGTAGCGAAGGCTGCGGCTGATGAGCGGCCAGTCTTTCCTGCACCCGTGACACAATTAAATCGATATCGCCGTATTGCACTCCGCGCTCCGCTGCCAGCTCGAGCTGCCAGCCAATGCGTTGCTCTGCAAAGAATACGGACCATCGCCGTTGCCAGCTATTAGGCTGACGAGTGGTGGACAAATCGTTATCAAAATCCAGACCGAACTGCGGCTGGTCGCTCCACTGGTGCAGACGGGCCAGCTGCTGCCCCAGCAAGAAGGCATTGTGGGCATCCAAAGGCTTAGGTGTCAGATGTTCAAGCAGCAAAAAACTGCTATCCCGGTCACTACCTACGCCATATACCTCAGGCACCTTGACGGTAGCGCTGCGCGCCAGCAGCTCCAGCTGGTCGGCCTCGGCGGTAAAGCAAGGGAGCAGTTCACGGCTGTCGCTTTTAATAAACACATCATGATCTGCAAAGCGTACCCGCCAGGTGGCGTGAATCTCACCGCCCGGTAATTCAGTGCGCTGTTCAATTTTTCCCTCTCCAAACCGCTCACTTAACAGACGTTCGATTGCTTGCCACATAATCATCACCCCATGTTTTCCAAAAGCATGTTGTCAGATAAGGACAACCTTAGCCTGTTTCAGGCCGATAAAACTACCGCACACCGCCCGCTGTGGGCGAAAACACACTAATTGTCACGGCTGGTTTAACTCTGCCAGCCAGTCGTTGAAATTCGCGACTTCGATTTCAGGATCCTCATTTAAAGCCGAATTAGCCAGGCCCCGAGTCATCTCTTTCACTTCTTCTGCACTGAGTGGTGTAATGAGACCGAAATTATGGGGGCCAAGCTCGTGCACGACGCCATCGTCATCGGTGAGGGTAGGAGAAAATCCAGCCTGAGTTAACTCGCCGATAAGTACACTCGGTGCGCGCAGGCCGGTGGCCGTATAGCGAATGGTAACAACATAGCGCTCAATGACGTCCTGGCTCATTTCACTCTCCTGGGCTTTAGTTTAATCAGAAGGATAGTTCATCATGGGCAAACGGAAAGGGGCGAGCCGTGGGGCTGTTCTAATATCTGAATGAATCTTCGAAAAATTTCCCCTGGGCGACATTCGTTACTTATTCTGTCTGGAACCTGATTCGCAGTTTCTGGTACACACGGCAGCGGATGGGTTTTCCGGCGAAGGAATGCGCATTAGTATGCAGTGATTATATAAATGCTCAGGGGCGCAATCCGCGGACTTTTGAAGTTAATTGAGGCAATTGATGCCTTATCTGGTTTTACTGGCAATATTTGTTAGTGAATGAGGAGACTCAACTCCTGCATTTTGGACTTTGTTTTTACAATCGATTTCTAAGAGGCACAGCGTGATGAATTCCATCGATCTTAATAGCGATTTGGGCGAAAGCTTCGGCCCGTGGCAGATGGGAGATGACGCAGCGGTGCTTAAAGTGGTTAGCAGTGCAAATATCGCCTGTGGATTTCACGCAGGCTCTCCGGCGGGGCTATTGGACACACTTAAAGCCGCAGCCCAGAGTGGAGCAGTGGTCGGGGCGCATGTTGCTTATCCTGACCTCGTGGGTTTTGGGCGCAGGAACATGGATATTGCCAGTGCGGATTTAACCGCTGATGTTATCTATCAAATTGGTGCACTTCAGGGGTTGGCCCATGCGGCGGGGACCAGAGTGAACTACGTGAAGCCGCACGGCGCATTGTATAACACTATCGCTCGTGATGAGCGTCAGGCGAGGGCGGTTATTGAGGCAATTAAAGCCGTCGATGTCGCCCTACCGCTGGTGGGATTGGCTGGATCCAAAGTACTTTCCTTAGCCCGCGAAAGCGGATTATGTGTAATAGCTGAAGCCTTTGCCGATCGCGCTTATCACAGCGATGGCAGTCTGGTTTCCCGCCGCGATACTGGTGCCGTGCTGCACAGTGCCGAGGAAATCGCCCAGCGCATGTTACGTTTGGTTAAACAAGGTGGAGTTATCTCTATTGAGGGGAAATTTACACCGATTGTCGCGGATTCTATTTGCGTGCACGGAGATAGCCCCGATGCGCTGAGAATTGCGCAGGTTCTGCGCGCTACGCTAGAGGAAAATGGCGTTCAGATTCGCTCCTTTGTGAACATGAGCGGTGAATAAAATAGGAAGGAGTGGCTAAGACAGGCGGCTGAAACCCCCATTTCTGGTCAATGAGAAGATTGAAAAAGGGCCGGTTGCCTATATATCTATGAATGCTCGTTGGAATATATCACGTCCAATTGTTGGCCGATGGACGTTGCTTAAGTCTTTAAACCCACTCCCGGGACGTGTACTATTTGTCGTGAGCTATCAGATAGTGAGTTGGGGGTACATACCGGCATTATGTTCGTCTTTGTGTACAAATTCCGCAGAGTGAAGCAGAAAACCCCTCCTGATTTTTTGATAATTATTTGAAATATAACTTTGCATGTGATCTTACGTGTGGGTCACCACTGCAGATAAGGATTTATAATGCCTGT
This sequence comes from Salmonella enterica subsp. enterica serovar Choleraesuis, assembly GCA_022846635.1. Lineage (GTDB taxonomy): Bacteria > Pseudomonadota > Gammaproteobacteria > Enterobacterales > Enterobacteriaceae. The sequence continues at coordinate 2,453,803 of AP025685.1, read as the reverse complement.
TATTACGCTTCCTGATGGTAGCCAGCGTTCTTTCCCTCATGCCGTAAGCCCGATGGATGTCGCCCGCGATATCGGTCCTGGCCTTGCGAAAGCCTGTATTGCCGGGCGAGTGGATGGTGAGCTGGTGGACGCCTGCGATCTTATTGAACACGATGCGCAGCTGGCCATCATTACCGCCAAAGACCAGGAAGGGCTGGAAATTATTCGCCACTCCTGCGCACACCTGCTTGGTCATGCAATTAAGCAGCTGTGGCCAAACACTAAAATGGCGATTGGACCAGTTATCGACAACGGTTTTTACTACGATGTCGATCTCGACCATACCCTGACTCAGGAAGATATCGACGCGCTTGAAAAACGCATGCATGAGCTGGCTGAAACTAACTACGATGTCATTAAGAAAAAAGTTAGCTGGCAGGAAGCTCGTGACACCTTCAGCGCGCGCGGCGAAAGCTACAAAGTAGCTATTCTGGATGAAAACATCAGCCATGATGACCAACCTGGCCTGTATCATCATCAGGAATACGTGGATATGTGCCGCGGGCCGCACGTACCGAATATGCGTTTCTGTCACTTCTTCAAACTGCAAAAAATCGCGGGTGCTTACTGGCGCGGCGACAGCAATAACAAGATGCTGCAGCGTATTTACGGTACCGCATGGGCTGATAAAAAACAGCTGAATGCCTACCTGCAGCGTCTGGAAGAAGCATCAAAACGCGACCATCGTAAAATTGGTAAGCAGCTGGATCTTTACCATATGCAGGAAGAAGCGCCGGGTATGGTGTTCTGGCATAACGATGGTTGGACGATTTTCCGTGAACTGGAAACCTTTGTACGTACCAAGCTCAAAGAGTATCAGTACCAGGAAGTTAAAGGCCCATTCATGATGGACCGGGTGCTGTGGGAGAAAACCGGTCACTGGGATAACTATAAAGACGCGATGTTCACCACCTCTTCTGAGAACCGTGAATATTGCATCAAGCCTATGAACTGCCCGGGCCACGTTCAGATCTTCAACCAGGGTCTGAAATCGTACCGCGATCTGCCGCTGCGTATGGCTGAGTTTGGTAGCTGCCATCGTAACGAACCATCGGGTGCGTTGCATGGCCTGATGCGCGTTCGTGGCTTTACTCAGGACGATGCCCACATCTTCTGTACCGAAGATCAGGTTCGCGATGAAGTAAACAGCTGTATCCGCATGGTTTATGACATGTATAGCACCTTCGGTTTCGAGAAAATCGTGGTAAAACTGTCAACCCGTCCGGAAAAACGCATTGGTAGCGATGAGACTTGGGATCGCGCAGAGGTTGACCTTGCTGCTGCGCTGGAAGAAAACCAGATTCCGTTTGAATATCAGCCGGGAGAAGGGGCTTTCTACGGTCCTAAGATTGAGTTTACTCTGTACGACTGCCTGGATCGCGCATGGCAGTGTGGTACGGTTCAGCTCGACTTCTCGCTGCCTTCTCGCTTAAGCGCATCTTATGTGGGCGAGAATAATGAACGCCAGGTACCGGTTATGATTCACCGTGCTATCCTTGGCTCTATGGAACGCTTCATCGGAATTCTGACTGAAGAGTTCGCCGGTTTCTTCCCTACGTGGCTGGCACCGGTACAGGTTGTGATAATGAATATCACTGATTCGCAGTCTGAATATGTCAACGAATTGACCAAAAAACTGCAAAATGCAGGCATTCGTGTAAAAGCAGACTTGAGAAACGAGAAGATTGGCTTTAAAATCCGCGAGCACACTTTACGTCGTGTTCCTTACATGCTGGTTTGTGGCGATAAAGAAGTCGAAGCTGGCAAAGTAGCGGTACGTACCCGCCGGGGTAAAGACCTTGGTAGCCTGGACGTAAACGACGTAATTGAAAAGCTGCAGCAAGAGATACGCAGCCGCAATCTTCATCAACTGGAGGAATAAGGTATTAAAGGCGGAAAACGAGTTCAAACGGCGCGCCCTAACCGCATTAACGGTGAAATCCGCGCTCAGGAAGTTCGCTTAACAGGGCTGGATGGCGAGCAGATTGGCATCGTCAGTCTTAGAGAAGCAATCGAAAAGGCTGAAGAAGCCGGGGTTGATCTGGTAGAGATTAGTCCCAACGCCGAACCTCCCGTTTGCCGCATTATGGACTACGGCAAATTCCTCTATGAAAAGAGTAAATCTTCTAAGGAACAGAAGAAAAAACAGAAAGTTATCCAGGTTAAGGAAATTAAATTCCGCCCTGGTACTGATGAAGGTGACTATCAGGTAAAACTCCGCAGCCTGATTCGCTTTCTCGAAGATGGCGATAAGGCCAAAATCACTCTGCGTTTCCGTGGACGTGAAATGGCCCACCAACAGATCGGTATGGAAGTGCTTAATCGCGTGAAAGAAGATCTGGTCGAACTGGCAGTAGTCGAATCCTTCCCAACGAAGATCGAAGGCCGCCAGATGATTATGGTGCTCGCTCCTAAGAAGAAACAGTAAGGCCATCAAGTAGCTAAGCCCGGAAGCTTGCTTCCGGGTTTGGTTCGCCTTTGTTTCATTTAATCAACAATGCGAAGTGGAAGTTAATAAGATGCCAAAGATCAAGACCGTACGCGGTGCTGCTAAGCGTTTTAAAAAAACCGGTAAAGGTGGTTTTAAGCGTAAGCACGCTAACCTGCGTCATATTCTGACTAAAAAAGCGACCAAGCGTAAACGTCACCTGCGCCCTAAAGCCATGGTTTCTAAAGGCGATCTGGGTCTGGTTATTGCGTGCCTGCCGTACGCATAAGCTTTAAAACTTTTTTAATTAAAACTACTTGTCGGATTTTGCCTTAACCGTAACAGCCATGCTGTCGTTAAGCGGAATACGGTGAGTTAACAGAATATAGATACAGGAGAGAGCCATGGCTCGCGTAAAACGTGGTGTAGTTGCTCGCGCACGTCACAAGAAAATTTTGAAACAGGCTAAAGGCTACTACGGTGCGCGTTCTCGCGTTTACCGCGTTGCTTTCCAGGCCGTTATCAAAGCCGGTCAGTATGCTTACCGTGACCGTCGTCAGCGTAAGCGTCAGTTCCGTCAACTGTGGATTGCGCGTATCAACGCCGCAGCACGTCAGAACGGTATCTCTTACAGCAAATTCATCAATGGCCTGAAAAAAGCCTCTGTTGAAATCGACCGTAAGATCCTGGCTGACATCGCAGTATTCGACAAAGTGGCATTCACTGCCCTGGTTGAAAAAGCGAAATCAGCACTGGCCTAATTCCATTGATTCCGCAATGGGGCGGGCGATGAGCTTGTCTTGTTAGTATCGCCTCATTAAGGATGATTAAGAATTAAGTTAGTGGTACCCGGTGGCAAGATTAACGCCGCTGCGGTTGTTGGGCCGGATAAAGCTCGCTTTTTTCGGAACCACGCAACGGTAAACCGCGTTATCGGGTATGGGAAGAGGGAGCTTGTCTCCCTCTTTTCAGTTAGTAACACAATCAATTGATTGACTTTTTACCTTCTTGGTCGTTCAATAGAACCTGTTTAATATAATATCACCAGGTAACTGCAAGCATGAATGCTGCTATTTTCCGTTTCTTTTTTTACTTTAGCGCCTGACTCAGGGGGCTTAAGCGTAAGAGAAGAAACGAAAAATACGCATAAAGCCTCCTCCGGGAGGCTTTTTTTTTGTACCGAACCTGACTTAAGACCAACGACTCCGGTCCATGTGCCGGCATAAGAGGAATAACATGCCACATCTCGCAGAGCTGGTTGCCAACGCAACGGCAGCCATTAATGAGGCTCAGGATGTCGCCGCGTTAGATAACGTGCGCGTCGAGTATCTGGGCAAGAAAGGGCACTTAACCCTCCAGATGACCACCCTGCGTGAACTGCCAGCGGAAGAGCGTCCGGCAGCCGGCGCGGTTATCAACGAGGCAAAAGAAAAAGTTCAGCAGGCGCTGAATGCCCGTAAATCCGAGCTGGAGAGTGCTGTCCTCAATGCCCGTCTGGCGGCTGAAACTATTGACGTTTCTCTGCCTGGTCGTCGCATCGAAAACGGCGGTCTGCACCCGGTAACCCGTACTATCGATCGCATCGAGCAATTTTTTGGTGAGCTGGGCTTTACCGTTGAGACTGGCCCGGAAATCGAAGATGACTACCACAACTTTGATGCGCTGAATATTCCTGGTCACCATCCGGCTCGCGCCGATCACGATACCTTCTGGTTCGATGCTAAACGTCTGCTGCGTACTCAGACTTCCGGCGTGCAAATCCGTACTATGGAACATCAACAGCCGCCAATCCGCATTATCGCCCCAGGCCGCGTATACCGTAACGACTACGATCAGACCCACACCCCAATGTTCCATCAGATGGAAGGGCTGATCGTTGATAAAAATATCAACTTCACCAACCTGAAAGGCACTATTCACGATTTCCTGCGTAATTTCTTCGAAGAGGATTTGCAGGTGCGTTTCCGTCCTTCCTACTTCCCATTCACTGAGCCATCCGCGGAAGTGGATGTGATGGGTAAAAATGGTAAGTGGCTGGAAGTTCTGGGCTGCGGCATGGTGCACCCAAATGTACTGCGCAATGTCGGCATTGATCCGGAAGTTTATTCAGGCTTTGCGTTTGGTATGGGGATGGAGCGTCTGACCATGTTGCGTTACGGCGTAACTGACCTGCGCGCATTCTTCGAAAATGATTTACGTTTCTTAAAACAGTTTAAATAAGGCGGGATAAACCAATGAAATTCAGTGAACTCTGGTTACGTGAATGGGTAAACCCTGCCATTGATAGCGCCGCACTGGCGGAGCAAATTACCATGGCGGGCCTGGAAGTTGACGGCGTTGAGCCGGTTTCCGGTGCCTTTAATGGCGTGGTGGTTGGTGAGGTTGTCGAGTGCGCTCAGCACCCTAATGCAGACAAACTGCGGGTGACTAAAGTTAATGTGGGCGGCGATCGTCTGCTAGACATCGTATGTGGTGCGCCAAACTGCCGTCAGGGCCTGCGCGTTGCGGTTGCAACTGTGGGTGCCGTGCTGCCGGGTGATTTCAAAATCAAGGCGGCGAAACTGCGCGGTGAACCTTCGGAAGGTATGCTGTGCTCGTTCTCCGAGCTGGGTATTTCCGATGACCACAATGGTATTATCGAACTGCCTGCCGATGCGCCAGTTGGCACCGATATTCGTGAATATCTGAAGCTTGATGACAGCACAATTGAAATCAGCGTAACGCCTAACCGCGCCGACTGCCTGGGTATTATCGGGGTAGCGCGTGACGTGGCAGTGCTTAATAAACTGCCGCTGGTTGCTCCAGAAATGAATCCGGTTGCGGCAGCTATCTCCGATACCTTCCCAATTCGCGTTGAAGCGACAGAAGCCTGCCCGCGTTACCTGGGTCGTGTTGTTAAAGGCATCAATGTTAAAGCCGCCACTCCGCTGTGGATGAAAGAAAAGCTGCGTCGCTGCGGTATTCGTTCTATCGATCCGGTCGTTGACGTAACTAACTACGTGCTGCTTGAACTGGGCCAGCCGATGCATGCCTTCGACCTGGCGCGTATCGACGGTGAAATAGTAGTACGCATGGCAAAAGAGGGAGAAAAGCTGGTTCTGCTGGATGGCAGCGAAGCGACTCTGAATGCCGACACTCTGGTCATTGCTGACCGCCAGAAACCGCTGGCAATGGGCGGTATCTTTGGTGGTGAACACTCCGGCGTTAATGGCGACACCCAGGACGTGCTGCTGGAATGTGCCTTCTTTAATCCGCTGGCAATCACCGGCCGTGCGCGCCGTCATGGCCTGCACACCGATGCATCCCATCGCTACGAGCGCGGCGTAGATTCTACGCTGCAGCACAAAGCCATGGAGCGCGCCACTCGCCTGCTGATTGATATCTGCGGTGGTTCTGCAGGCCCAATTATCGACGTTACCGCTCAGGATAAACTGCCGGTAGCTGCGACCATTACTCTGCGCCGCAGCAAGCTCGATCGCCTGCTGGGCCATCATATTGCCGATGAGCAGGTGAGCGATATTCTTACCCGTCTGGGTTGCCAGGTAACGACCGGTAAAGATGAGTGGGTCGCAGTTGCGCCGGGCTGGCGTTTCGATATGCAGATCGAAGAAGACTTGATTGAAGAAGTCGCCCGCGTATACGGCTACAACAGCATTCCTAATACGCCGATACAGGCAGGCCTGGTCATGGGCGAGCATCGCGAAGCGGCGCTGAGCATGAAGCGCGTGAAAACGATGCTGGTTGATAAAGGCTACCAGGAAGTTATTACCTATAGCTTTGTCGATCCTAAAGTTCAGAAGCTTCTGCATCCAAACGAAGAAGCGCTGATGTTGCCAAGCCCAATCTCTAGCGAAATGTCGGCAATGCGCCTGTCACTTTGGAGTGGCATGCTGGGTACCGTAATTTATAACCAGAACCGTCAGCAGGGGCGCGTGCGTCTGTTTGAAACCGGTTTGCGTTTTGTGCCAGATACTCAGGCTGATCTGGGTATCCGTCAGGACGTGATGCTGGCCGGGGTTATTTGCGGTAATCGTTATGAAGAACATTGGGATCTGGCAAAAGGCACGGTTGATTTCTATGATCTTAAAGGAGATCTGGAATCCGTTCTGGAGCTGACCGGTAAATTATCCGAAATTGAGTTCCGCGCAGCTGCCCATCCGGCCTTGCATCCGGGCCAGACGGCAGGTATTTATCTTGCCGGGGAACATATTGGTTTTATTGGGGTTGTACATCCGGAGCTGGAGCGTAAACTGGATCTGAATGGTCGTACGCTGGTATTTGAACTGCAGTGGGACAAGCTGGCCGAGCGCGCGGTGCCTTCTGCGCGCGAGGTTTCTCGCTTCCCGGCCAACCGCCGCGACATCGCCGTGGTAGTCGCTGAAAATGTGCCTGCAGAGGCCATTTTGAACGAGTGTAAGAAAGTTGGCGTAAATCAGATAGTTGGCGTAAACTTGTTTGACGTGTACCGTGGCAAGGGGGTGGCCGAAGGCTATAAGAGTCTTGCCATCAGCCTTATCCTTCAGGATACCGGCCGTACACTCGAAGAAGAGGAGATTGCCGCTACCGTTTCACGATGTGTAGAGGCACTAAAAGAGCGATTCCAGGCATCATTGAGGGATTGAACCTATGGCGCTTACAAAAGCTGAAATGTCAGAATATCTGTTTGATAAGCTTGGGCTTAGCAAGCGGGATGCCAAAGAGCTGGTAGAGTTGTTTTTCGAAGAGATCCGTCGCGCTCTGGAAAACGGCGAGCAGGTAAAGCTCTCGGGTTTTGGTAACTTTGACTTGCGTGACAAGAACCAACGTCCTGGGCGTAATCCCAAGACTGGTGAAGATATTCCCATTACGGCACGCCGTGTTGTCACCTTCAGACCGGGACAGAAGTTAAAAAGCCGGGTCGAAAACGCGACACCAAAGAACGATTAGTCTGCCCTGACCAAAAAGGCCGCTGCAAAGCGGCCTTTTTCTTTTGCAACTTACCGGCAATAAACACTTTATGGCGAGTGCTGCATGGCATACGGCAATACTCTGCGCGGTACGAAACCCCTTCTTGAATAGAGCCATTGATATGGCAGCAATCTGATCAATATCAGGCCGCAGCTATTTGCCGCTGTAGCAGGCGCTAGTTTTATACTGTCAGAGGCGTTTTGGCCTCAACCAATGATTATTTACGCTTCTCCAGGCGCAGTTAAGACCGTAGAATCGGGCTAATTGCTGAAAAATAACGGGATGTTTACCGATGCTTACCTATGCCCAACGCCTGCGGCGTCGCGAGCGCACCTGGCTCCTGTTGCTTTGTATCAGCGTTATTGCGATTACGCTGCTGAGCCTGTGCACTGGCGAGCAGTGGTTTGGGCCTGCTCAGTGGGCAAGTGAGGCCGGGCGGCTATTTGTCTGGGAGATCCGCGCGCCGCGTACACTGGCAGTGCTATTAGTGGGAGCGGCCCTGGCACTTAGCGGGGCCGTGATGCAGGCGCTATTTGCCAACCCGCTGGCGGAGCCGGGACTGCTGGGTGTTTCTAACGGAGCAGGGCTGGCGCTAGTTGCGACTCTGTTATTTGGGCATGGGGTTCTTCCTGCATGGGCGCTGGGCGTGGCGGCAATTATCGGTGCAACTCTGGTGACTGTGTTACTGCTGTGGTTTGCCCGCCGCCATTTGTCGATTAGCCGCCTGCTGCTGGCGGGCGTTGCTCTGGGAATTATTTGCAGCGCGCTAATGACCTGGGCGGTCTATTTCTCAAGCAGTCTGGATTTGCGCCAGCTTTTGTACTGGATGATGGGCGGATTTGGCGGTGCGGACTGGCGTCAGGGATGGCTGATGGCGCTCCTGGTGCCGGTTATTCTCTGGTTATGCGTCCAGTCACAGCCGCTAAACCTGCTGGCGTTAGGGGAAAGCTCGGCTGTGCAGTTAGGCCTGCCGCTGGTGCTGTGGCGTAGTATCCTGGTGGCGGCCACCGGCTGGCTGGTCGGCGTCAGCGTAGCGCTGGCGGGAGCGATTGGGTTTATTGGCCTGGTTATTCCTCATCTGCTACGTCTGAGCGGGCTCAGCGATCATCGTATTTTGCTGCCAGCCTGCGCCCTGGCCGGAGCCGGAGTGCTGCTGGCCGCAGATATTATCGCCCGTATGGCGTTAACCGCCGCCGAACTGCCGATAGGCGTAGTGACCGCAACGCTGGGCGCACCGCTGTTTATCTGGCTATTATTAAAGGCCAAATCATAAAACCCATCACCAACTGGAGAAATGTATGCAGCACCTGGATTACGCAACCGTACTAAAAACGATTGATGGCCGGGACACTACCCTGGCGGAGTGGCGCGGCAAAGTGCTGCTGGTGGTTAATGTGGCTTCGCAATGCGGGCTAACCCCGCAATATGAAGGGCTGCAACAGCTTTATCAGAGTCATAAGGATAAGGGACTGGTCGTGCTCGGCTTCCCATGCAATCAGTTTCTGGGCCAGGAGCCTGGCACGGAGCAAGAGATCCAAAATTACTGCACCACGACCTGGGATGTGACTTTCCCGCTATTTGCTAAAACAGAAGTTAATGGCCCGGGGCGTCATCCTCTGTATCGCCAGCTGGTGGCGGCAGCCCCCCAGGCTCAGGCCGCGCCGGGAAGTGAGTTTTATCAGCGAATGGTGAGTAAAGGACGGGCACCGAAAGAGCCTGGAGATATTTTGTGGAATTTTGAAAAATTCCTGGTGAATGGCGAGGGACAGGTGCTCGGGCGTTTTGCACCGGATATGACGCCTGATAATCCGCTGCTGGTATCGGCTATCGATCGCGCGCTGGCTTAATAATGGCACCGTTGCTGACCATCCAGGATTTATCGGTAGCCGGACGGCTGGGGCCGTTCAACGCAGAGGTATTCGCCGGAGAGCGGTTACATCTGATAGGCCCTAACGGGGCGGGTAAAAGCACGCTGTTGTCCTGTATGGCCGGATTACAGCCAGCACAGGGCAAGATAACGTTTGCGGGACAGGCACTGACTTCGTGGACTCCACAGATGCTGGCGCGTTTACGCGCTTTTTGCCCACAGCAACAGTTACCGCCGTTTTCCCAGCCTTTATGGCACTTCCTCTCATTACACCAATCACAACTGGATGATGAGGGGCTGGCCGATATTGCCGGGGCGCTGGGGCTGGCGGATAAACTTAACCGTTCGGTTAATGCGCTGTCCGGCGGTGAATGGCAACGCGCGCGGCTGGCGGCGGTGTTATTGCAGGTTGACCCGAGGCTTAATGCCGAAGGCCGCCTGCTGCTGCTTGATGAGCCGTTCAATAATCTGGATGTGGCCCAGCAGGCGGCTCTGGATAGTCTGCTGGATAAGCTAAGTCAGCGGGGGCTGGCGATAGTCTTATCCAGCCACGATTTGAACCATACCTTGCACCACGCCCAGCGTGTATGGCTGATGCAGGACGGGAATCTGGCAATGTGTGGGGAGCCGAAGCTGGTGGTGAAGCCAGAAAATTTGCGCAAGGTATGGGATTTGTCTTTTCACATGGTAGAGGCTGAAGGCCAGCATTTTATTCTGGTGCCCGGTGCGGATCCTGGGTTGCCAGCGCAGGCCTGGGAGGCTAAATTACCGTAAAATTAGTACGGGTAGAGGAATTGCCTGAATATGAAGCATTTTTGGTTGATGGCGCTCTTTGCGCTGTTCCTGGCGGGTTGTAGCCATCATCAGGCCCCACCGCCGAATGCACGGCTGTCGGATCCCATTGCGGTTATTGCCGGGTTAAATGAGCAGCTGGCAAGCTGGCATGGCACTCCATACCGCTACGGCGGGATGAGCCGTCGGGGCGTGGACTGCTCGGGTTTTGTTTCTCTGACTTTCCGCGACCGCTTCGCGCTTCAGCTGCCGCGCGATACCCGCCACCAGGCAAAAATTGGTACCGAAATCGATAAAGACGAACTGTTGCCTGGCGATCTGGTGTTCTTTAAAACCGGAGAGGGGGATAGCGGTCTGCATGTGGGTATTTATGATACCGACAACAACTTTATCCATGCGTCTACCAGCCGCGGCGTAATGCGTTCTTCTCTTGATAATGTCTACTGGAGCAAAAAATTCTGGCAGGCCCGACGCATCTGATTAATCCACTCCCGGCAGAAAAATTTTAAAAACCCCGCACTCTGCCGGGTGTATCCCTGTCTCCGTGACTCTACACTGAGCACAGGAGGTACCATGAACCCACAATTTACCCATCACTGGCGCGACAGGCTGCCCGGTTGCAGCGTCGATGTCGTCCCAACTCCGTTGGACAATGCGCGTTTGCTGTGGCGCAACGATGCGCTTGCCCGTTCGCTGGGGGCAGAACAGCTGGCGACTCACGGCGCAGGCGTTTTCGGTGGCGAGGAACTGTTGCCCGGGATGCTGTCGGTAGCGCAGGTCTACAGCGGGCATCAGTTTGGCGTCTGGGCCGGTCAGCTCGGCGACGGACGTGGATTACTGCTGGGCGAACAGCAACTGGCCGATGGAACCTCTCTGGACTGGCATCTGAAAGGAGCCGGACTAACGCCATTTTCACGGATGGGCGATGGCCGGGCGGTATTGCGCTCGACGATTCGCGAGTATCTGGCTTCAGAAGCCATGCATGGGCTGGGGCTGCCTACCACCCGGGCTCTGTCCATTGTCACCAGCGATACGCCGGTCTATCGCGAGCGCGTCGAACCGGGTGCGATGCTGATTCGCATCGCTGAAAGTCATCTGCGCTTTGGCCATTTTGAGCATTTTTACTATCAGGGCGCCCAGGATAAAGTGCAGATGCTGGCCGATTACGCTATTGACCGCCACTGGCCACATTTGCGCGAGGAACAGGGCCGTTATCTGCTGTGGTTTAAAGATATTGTCGCCCGTACCGGACGGTTGATTGCCGGCTGGCAGGCAACAGGCTTCGCTCATGGAGTGATGAATACCGATAACATGTCGCTTCTTGGGCTGACGCTGGATTACGGGCCATTTGGATTTATGGACGACTATCAGCCAGACTTGATTTGTAATCACTCCGACCATCAGGGGCGTTATGCGTTTGATAATCAACCGGCGGTCGGGCTGTGGAATTTGCAGCGTCTGGCTCAAAGTCTTTCGGGACTGATTGACGCCGCCGCCCTTAACGATGCGCTCGAAGGCTATCAGACAGCGTTATTAACCGAGTACGGCCTGCGGATGCGCGCCCGACTGGGCCTGATGACCCAGCAGGAAGGCGACAACGCATTACTTAATGAACTTTTTAGCCTGATGGCGCGTGAGCGTAGCGACTATACGCGTACTTTCCGGCTACTGTCGTTTGTGGAACAGAGCCAGGCCAGCACGCCGCTGCGCGATGAGTTTATTGACCGTGCACAGTTTGATAGCTGGTATGGCCGTTATCGTCAGCGTTTGCAGGCCGATGGTGTGAGTGATGAACAGCGGCGTAACGCCATGCTGGCGGTCAACCCGGCGCTGGTGCTGCGTAACTGGCTGGCACAGCGAGCGATTGAAGGGGTGGAGCAGGGAAATACCGAGGAGCTTGCGCGACTGAGCGCGGCTCTGGCCGCGCCGTTCAGCGATTGTGATGAAGATCTTACTCGCCGTCCGCCGGACTGGGGGCGACATCTTGAGGTCAGCTGCTCCAGCTAATCAGGGCTGGAGATAGACCTGTGGTACCGGGCAGTGCGGGTGAGCGGTAACGCCCAAATCGGCCCGATACCAGCGGGTAAGATTATCGGTCTGGAGCACTTCACCCGGCGTACCCTGACATTTTAGCTCCCCCTGATGCAATAACAGCATTCGGTCAGCCCACAGTGCGGCCAGGTTGAGATCGTGCAGGACGATACTGACATGTAGCGGATGGCGCTGAGTCAGCGTTTTAAGCAATCGCAGCAGATGCTGCTGATGATAGAGATCGAGCGCGGCGGTAGGTTCATCGAGGAACAGCCAGCCGCGAGGGCCATCATCGTGCCATAACTGCACCAGGGCCCGCGCCAGCTGCACTCTCTGCATTTCACCGCCGGACAGGCGGCCATAATCGTTGCCGATAAGTTGGGTACAGCCGGTGAGCTCTATCACCTGTTCAATCTTATGTTTATCAGGCTGATGGCCCCAGGGCGAACGGCCAAGAGCAATAATCTGCTCAACTCGCCAGCCGGGCGCTAGCTCAGCCTGCTGGCGCATCACCGCCCGCCGCCGCGCCAGGTATTCTGGCGAAAGACCATTCATGGACTGGTTGCCGAGCAGGCACTCACCGCTGCTCGGGGTCTGAAAACCGGTCAGCAGACGCAACAAGGTTGATTTTCCGGCCCCGTTTGGTCCAATGAGCGCAACCATTTCACCGGGGTAAAGCTCGACCGATACGTTGTTTATCAGGCTGCGCCCCTGAACATTAAAGTTAAGCCTGCGGGCAGATAATACAGATTCAGCCACGGTGTCCTCCACGGTTTAGCAGTAACCACAGGAATACCGGGCCGCCAATAAGGCTGGTTAATAACCCAACCGGCATTTCAGCCGGGGCCACCGCGGTTCGGGCCACGGTATCGGCAATCAATAGCAACATAGATCCAGCCAGCAACGAACCGGGCACCAGAAAACGATGATCTGCACCCAGCCATAGCCGCATCAGATGTGGCACCACCAGCCCGACAAAGCCAATAATGCCGCTCACCGCAACAGCTGCCGCCACCAGCAGCGCACTGGCAAACAGCAGCAAACGCTGGGTCGCCCGTACGTCTACGCCGAGGTAATGTGCGTCCTCTTCGCCTAGCTGCAAAAGATTAAGACGCGCCGCCAGCCGCCAGGCGAGCAGGGCGCAGGGCAGGATAAAAGAGGCGCAGGCCAGAAGCGTAGGCCATTGAGCCTGCCCCAGGCTGCCCATACTCCAAAGCGACATGGTACGTAGCTGGCTGTCATTACTAATCCAGGACAGCACGCCAAGCGCCGCGCCGCACAGAGCATTGATAGCCACTCCCACCAGTAGCAGACGTGGCAGTGAGGCGCTGGCGCTCTGGCTGAGCATAAAAATAATTAGCGTCACAATCAGGCTGCCAACGAAAGCCGCCAGCATCGGCGCATACAATATCAGCAGCGGCGGCAAAGTTAGCGGCAACACCACATAAAGCCCTACCGTTAACGCCGCACCGCTGCTGATCCCCAGCAGGCCTGGGTCGGCCAGCGGATTACGGAACAGTCCCTGCATGACACAGCCAGCCAGCGCCAGCGCACCGCCTACCAAAACTGCCAGCAACACCCGGGGTAAGCGAATCTGCCACCAGATAGCGCGCAGCGCGCTCTCCTGAGGGTCCCAGAGTATATGCAGGGGTAGTTTAAGCGCGCCAAACCCGGCTGCCGCCAGCGTAAGCGCTAGCAGCACCAGAGTTAACCCCAGCATGATCCGCCGAGGCTGGCGCACTGTAGCCATCATGGCAGCTGCTCCGCCCGCTCCCGCAGCACGCGCACGGTTTCTGGCGTGCGCGGGCCGAAGCCCAGCAGGGCCATATCATCGACCACCATCAGCTGCTGGTTTTTACCGGCGGGCGTTTGTGCCAGGCCCGGCAGTGACCAGACCTTATCTTTACCGCCCAGGGTCGCCACACCATCGGTGGTGACCAGCACCAAATCAGGCTGGCTCTGGATAACGCCTTCCTGGGACAGCGTTTGATAACGGACAAAACCCTGCATGGCATTTTTCAGACCGGCCGCCTGGATAGCGGCATCCGCCGCCGTGCCCTGACCGGCAGCCATGGCCGACATGCCGCCGTGACTCATGATGAACAATACCTTTTTATTCAGCGTGGTTTTCGGGAGCGCGGCTATCTCCTTGTTCAGGCGCTGGTTAAGCGCCTCGCCCTGAGATCTTTTATCGAGCGCGTTTGCGACCGCCGTGACCTTAGCGGGAATATCGCTGATTTTTTTAGGGGCCGGAATATCGGCTACCTTCACTCCGCTGTTTTCAAGCTGTTTTAGCACTACCGGTGGCCCGGCCTCTTCACTGGCCAGAATAAGTTCGGGCCGCAGCGCCAAAACGCCCTCAGCGCTCAGCTGACGCAGGTAGCCTACATCGGGAACTTTCTTCACCGTGGCCGGATACAGGCTGGTGGCGTCGCGGCCCACCAACGTCGATTCGGCACCTAATGCAACGGCAATCTCTGTTACATCGCCACCTAAACTGACCACGCGCTCCGGCGCGGCAAAAGCCAGGCTGGGGAGGGCGGCCAGAGCCAGTAACACGCGTTTCATGCGGCTTCACCTCGGGCGGTCAGCGCGTCCATCTGGGCGCGCCATTCAGTCTGTTCCGGACGGCCCTCGGTACGCTGGCCGTAAAGCTGGGCTATTTGGGTGCCATCGGCGGCAAACAGCTCAAGGCTGGTTACCAGGCCATCGGCTGTGTGCTTGCGGGTCACCCAGCTCTCGGCGATTTCCAGCTCCTGCAAATGCAGGGTGAACTGCGGATTGAAGATATTGAGCCAGTTTTCCATCTTCACCACGCGTTCTATCTGCCCGGTGAAGATCTGGACGCAGCCACGGTTGCCCACGAAGATCATAATTTCATTCTGCTGCTGTTTAGCCTGATCCAGCAGCCAGGCGAGGGCATCGTTTTCAACTTTGCAGGCCAGATCGGCACTGACCAAGCGAAAAGCCTGCTGGCGGGTCAAATTGTGGCGTTTGAGCAGGCCGAAGAACTGGTGTACATCGGTCATTGCGCGCCACTCTTGCTCGACTACGCTGGCGTCGGCCTGAACCTCTTGCGCAATAGCCGGGGCTGGCTGTAACTCCAGCGGTGGATTGGTGTCGCTGGTAAAGCGCGCGATGACTTCATTCCAGGAATGGGTGTTGGTTTCTGGCGTGGCGTAGACCTTTAGCAGCGCGTCGCCCTGATGGTCAAAGAACTGAATGCTACGGCGTTCGCCGCGTGCGCTGGCTTCGACAAGAGTAAATACGCAGGCCCACTGATTCAGGAACAGTCTCAGATCCAATGCGCCCGGGTTAAGGACCAGACCGGCATGGCCATCGAGGTGCATATTCTCAAAACGGCCAACTTGCTCATGCACGGCGTATTCATTGCGGCAAATGCATTTGGTTTCACCGACATCTGCCAGCGCATGCAATAAATCGCGGGCCGATGCGTTCAGGCGCGTGGCATCGTGACCGACCCGGCTATGGGTCAGTTCGGCTTCGCTGATTTTCATCATTCCTGCGATATCGCGGGCGTATTTACCGGGGTTTTGAGCTTTGAGGTCGAGCCAGGTCTGGTAGCGATTCATTATTATGTCCTTTTTATAGTGTGCGCCGGTTAAAGGGCGCAGGTGATTACCATATTCTCGCAGCGCCAGGCTGCGAGATTGCTCACGGGTTCCTTAAACCGCTGAAGAGGGCGGTCATCTCCCGTTGTCATTCTGGATAATATCCAGTCGCATACCCGACGCCAGGCGTCAGGTGCGTTCTTTACCACTGATAGCTAACGAGGATTTTGCCGTTACGACCATCCAATGGGATGCCCTGAGGAGACCAGGCCTCTTTGTCAAAGGCGTTGCCCAGCACCAGGCTGGTGGTCAGGCCGCGCAGAGCTTGCTGACCTTTATAGCTAACGTAAAAGTCGTTAATGGCATAGCCCGGTTGTTTAGTGTAGCTGCTGCTGATATGTGTGGAACGGTCGGTAAAGGTACCAATCCAGCCGACGGAGAACGGGCTGCTGGCAACCGGAATATCCAGACGGCTGGAAACCGTATCGGGGTTCAGACTGGCGATATATTCGCCGGTTTCAGTATCTTTACCGCGGGTACGGTTGTAGGCCAGATCCAGGCTGAACAATTGGGTGGCGTAACGGGTAGAAACATCCCAGCCCCAGATTTTGGCTCGCGGCACGTTGTAAGACATCGTTGTGGCTTTGGCGAAGTCCACCGAGGTGGAGATATAGTCTTTGGCGCGGGTAGAGAAGTAACTGGCTTTAAATTCCAGCTCATCGTTGGCCATCAGCAGGTCGTCAAAACGCAAACCAAAACCGTATTCTGCCGTTTCGTTGGTTTCCGGGCGCAGGTTCGGGTTTGGCACCCAGTAGTTGGTATAGAAGCTGCCAATCGAGAAGTGCTTACTGTCGTTATACATTTCGCCCATGGTCGGCGCGCGGAATGCCTGAGACCACGAAGCAAACATCATCAGCCAGTCGGCAGGAGTAATAGAGGTGGCGAAACGTGATGACCAGCGGTCGGCATCTACGTCTTTATAACCGTCGCTGCTGCCTTTGTAGTTGTCATAGCGGGTACCGGCCAGGAAGCTTATAGGTAAGTCGCGCAGGGTTATTTCATCCTGTAACCAACCGGAGCTGAAATCGATTTTAGCCTGAGGAAACCCGTTTACCTCACTGCCAGGATGCTGCTCCTGACGATAATATTCGCCGCCATAGGTCAGTAGATTGGCCGCGAAACTGTCGGTGAACAGATGGCTGCGGTTTTCCAGCTTGCCGCCTTTGGTGGTCTGGCGGCGGAACTCATTTTGCAGCTCGCCATTGTCGGCATTGATGCGAACTTCTGACCAGTAAACGGTAGCGTCGGCGTTCAGCCAATCATTATCTTTCGGGTTGAGGTGATACTTCAGCTGGGCGTCGCGCTGAATAGTAGAGCGATCAACCATCGGATCGCCGCTGCCAGGAACCGAAGTTTGCGGATTCACCGGCTCGCGGGCATTGTTGTTGTAATAACGCACTGAGCCACTCAGGGCCTGGCTGTTATCAATAGTCCAGGTACCTTTGGCCAGCATATTGCCGATATTTTCATCATTAGGCGCATCATGACCGTCGCTCTGGCGGATATTACCGCGGTCGCGGCTTGACCACGCGACTAAACCGTCAAGATTCTCGGTACGGCCAAAGGCGGTGGCGCCCATGCCCAGGCTATGATCGCCAGTCGCGGCATTAGCAAAAACCCGATAACCGCTGTTCTGGCCTGGATACAACAGATCTGCTGCATCAACGGTTTGATAAGAGATAACGCCGCCCAACGCGCCGCTGCCGTATAGCAGAGCCGACGGGCCGCGTACCACTTCGATGCGTTTAATCAGCGCCGGATCGAGAAAAGTACTGTTCAGGTGTCCGGTATCGGTACCCTGGCGCACCCCGTCTACCAGCATCAGCACCCCACGGCGGTCGTAGCCGCGCATATTAATGTCCTGGCCATTGGTACGTCCGGTGCCATCAATGGTGATACCGGGGACCGTACGCAGCATATCGGCGGCGGAAGTGGCGGTTTCACTGGCCGGAGTATCATTATTAATGACGCTGACCATCATTGGCGCTTCGAAAGTGCTGCGTTCGTTGCCGGTAGCGGTAACGGTCATTTGTTCGGCAATATCGGCAACCGCCGCCATGGCTGGTGTGGCGCTGGCAATGGCCAGGGTAAGAATAGAAAGACGAAATGCATTTGTGTGCAGATAAGGCATAGCAACGCTCCGTGAAGAACAATAAAAGCGCTGGCTGCCTGGGGTAACCTGGGTGGCTTGCGTAGAAAGTTATTAAGTTATTTGGTCAGGATGAGTTTTCCTGCCTGAGTCTGACGCAGAAGATATTGTTGGCCTTCATGCAGGATAACGACTCTCCCTTGAGCACCGAGCAGCAGTTTGCTGTCTACCTGACGGGGCGCGCTGGCGTCGGTTTCGCCATTCGGCAAGGGTTTTTGATGTGTGTTTGCAGAGTTGTTCATACGCATCCGTATGTATATAAAAGATAATACGTGTAACAATGATTCTCATTATCATTATATGTTGAGGCAACGGCAAGCGTTATTTATTGCAAATGTGTGACACAGATTGCGAAAGGGGAGAAATTCCGGCAAACGCCGGAATTTATGTTAGAAGCGGCTGTCCGCGGCTGCGGCCAGCATAGCCAGCAGCTGTTCGCTCTGTTGCCAGTTAAGGCATGGGTCGGTGATCGACTGACCATATTTCAGCGGCTGGCCTGGGATGACCTGCTGGTTGCCCTCTTCGAGGAAACTTTCGGCCATGATGCCGACAA